>NZ_JBVJBI010000031.1:0-105402 GCF_055589745.1 Kitasatospora sp. NPDC041917
GTCCCCCCACCTCCCCCCCCCCCCCCCCCCCCCCCCCCCCCTCCCCCTCCCCCCCCCCCCCCCCCCCCCTCCCCCCCCCCCCGGGCCCGGTCGCGTTTCCCGTCCGTCCCACCCCGTTGCGCATGCAACCCATGGCGCATGCAACCTATGGCGAATGCCCCATACCCTCGCTTGCACTTATCGCGCGCCTGCAACTATTGTTTAAGCACGCAAGGCGCTAGCTCAAGCAATCACAGAAGGGTTCGGGCCCATGCCTCTCGCTCTCATCGCCCTGGCCATCGGCGCATTCGGGATCGGGACCACCGAGTTCGTGATCATGGGCCTCCTGCCCCGGATCGCCGGCGACTTCGGCGTCTCCATCCCCAGCGCGGGCCTGCTGGTCACCGGCTACGCCCTCGGCGTGGTCGTCGGCGCCCCGCTGATGACCGCCCTCGGCACCCGGATCAGCCGCAAAACCATGCTCATGCTGCTGATGGGCCTGTTCACGGCCGGGAACCTGCTCTCCGCGTTCGCCCCGTCCTTCCCCGTGATGCTGGCCGGGCGCATCGTCACCTCGCTCGCCCACGGCGCCTTCTTCGGCATCGGCTCCGTCGTCGCCGCCGAGCTGGTCGCCCCGCAGAAGAAGGCCGGCGCCATCGCCACCATGTTCACCGGGCTGACCGTCGCCAACATCGTCGGCGTGCCGCTGGGCACCTTCGTCGGCCAGGCCGTCGGCTGGCGCGCCACCTTCGCCGGCGTCGCCGCGCTCGGCGTGCTCGGCCTGCTCGGCATCGCCGGGCTCGTACCCGCCGTGCCCCGCGCCGAGGGCGCCCACCTGCGCCGCGAGCTCACCGCCTTCCGCAATCCGCAGGTGCTGCTCGCGATGGCGATGACCGTGCTCGGCTTCGGCGGCGTCTTCGCCGCGATCACCTACATCGCCCCGATGATGACCAACGTCACCGGCTACGCCGAAGGCTCCGTCACCTGGCTGCTGGTGCTGTTCGGCGTCGGCATGTTCCTCGGCAACCTGCTGGGCGGGCGCTACGCCGACCGCAAGCTGATGCCGATGCTCTACACCACCCTCGGCGGGCTCGCCGTGGTGCTGGCGCTGTTCACCCTCACCGCCCACAACAAGGTCGCCGCCGCCGTCACCGTCCTGCTGGTCGGAGCCCTCGGCTTCGCCACCGTCCCCCCGCTCCAGAAGCGGGTCCTGGACCAGGCCCACGGCGCCCCCACCCTGGCCTCCGCCGTCAACATCGGCGCCTTCAACCTCGGCAACGCGCTGGCCGCCTGGCTCGGCGGCATGGTCATCACCGCCGGTCTCGGCTACACCGCCCCGAACTGGGTCGGCGCCGTCCTCGCCGCTGCGGCCCTGCTGCTGGCCCTCTGGTCCGCCGCCCTGGAGCGCCGCGCCCCCGGGCAGGTGACCGCGGCCGCCGCCACCGCCCCCGTCCCCGCCCACCACTGACCCCACCCTCACCCCGGAGAAGACCTCATGAGTGCCACCACCGCCGTCGCCCCGCTCACCACCGCCGACGCCGAACTCCTCGTCGACGCCGCCCGGACCGCCGCCGAGGCCGCGGACGTGACCGTCAGCGTCACCGTCCTGGACGCGGGCGGCCACCTGCTCGCCTTCCGCCGCGACGACCGCGCCGTGCTGATCTCCGGCGAGACCAGCACCCGCAAGGCCTACACCGCCCTCCAGTTGAACGCCCCGACCGCCGACCTGGTCGACCTGGTCAAGCCCGACGGGCCGTTCCACTCCCTGCCCACCGCGCTGGACCGCCCGCTGCTGTTCATCGCCGGCGGCATCCCCGTCCACCGCGACGGCCGGCCGATCGGCGCCATCGGCGTCGGCGGCGGCGCCCCCGAGCAGGACCACTCCTTCGCCGCCGCCGCACTCGCCCGGCTCGGCTGAGGCCCCGCCACCGGCAGGCGCCGCCGCGCATCGCCCGTACCGGGCAATTTCCGCCGCGTCCCGCGGCCGGATGCGCCCGGGCGGGGCGCCGCTGTGGCAGGCAGGGGGACGGACGGCCGCCGCCCCCGAGGCCCGGACCGTGGCCCTGCGCTACGGCGGCAACGGCCGGGAGATCGACGGGCCGGGCAACATCGCCTTCGACGCCGACGGCAACGCCTGGGCCAGCAACAACTACCGCCACGACGCCGATCCCGCCGTCCCGGCCTGCGGCGGCGAGAGCGTCCTGAAGTTCACCCCCACCGGCCGGGACGCCCCCGGCGCCCCCTACCGCGGCGGCGGCCTGTACGGTGCCGGATTCGGCGTCACCGTCGATGCCCGGGGCTCCGCCTGGGTCGCCAACAGCGGCATCCTGCCGGTGCCCTGCGGCGACGGCACCGCGGGCGACCTCGCGGACGCCGCCGTGGCGGGCGACGCCGGTGCACGCCCGGGCGCCTCCGTGCCGCTGATCCGGTCCGACGGGACCCCGGCCCCCGAACCCTTCACCGGCGGCGGCCTGTTCCTGCCCTGGGGCGTGGCCGTCGACGGCGACGACACCGTGTGGGTCGCCAACTTCGGCGGCCCTGACCGTCCCCCCGCCCCCCCGCGGCTCCGGCCACCGCCGCGATGCCGGCGCTTCCCGGAGCCGTAGGGGCGACTACCCACCGGTACCGGTGGGCGTCGCGGGCGGCCGGGAAGACTGCGCCGATCGGCGCACCGCCGTGCAGGAGACCCGGGAGCCTTCCATGCCGCCGTCCGCCCGTCCCGCCCCCTCGCCGGCCGCCGCGGCGCCGGCCCGGCGCTCGGCGCTGCGCCGCCTGGGCGAGTGGTGCGCGCGCCACTCGCTGATCGTCATCGTGCTGTGGCTGATCGCCCTGGCCGGCGTCCAGGCCGCCAACAGGTCGGTGGGCGGCGCCTACTCGGACGACTTCTCGCTGCCCGGCACCCAGGCGCAGCAGGGCCGGGACGTCCTGCAGGCGCACGAGCCGGCCGCGGCGGGCACCAGTTCCCAGGTGGTGCTGCACGACGCGGCGCCGCTGACGGGGTTCCAGCCGCAGATCGCCCAGGCGGCGGCCTCGCTCCAGCAGTTGCCGCACGTGCTGTCGGTGCAGAGTCCGTTGCCGCCGCCGGGGCAGAGCCCGCCGCCGGGCGGGCCGCTGTCCGCCGACGGGCTGACCGGGTACTTCACCGTACGGTTCGACACCAACCCGACCCTGCTGGGCCAGGACTACCTGCCGGGGGTGGACGCGGCGGTGGAGCCGCTGCGGGCGGCCGGGGTGCAGGTGGAGTACGGGGGGCCGCTGGGCGAGCTGGCCCGGCCGGCGGCGGACGACCGCTCCAGCGAGGTGATCGGCTTCGCGGTGGCGGTCGTGGTGCTGCTGGTGGGGTTCGGCAGTGCGATCGCGGCCGGGCTGCCGCTGCTGACGGCGCTGTTCGCGGCGGTGGTGGGCCTGGGGGTGCTGGGGCTGGTCGCGGCGCTGTCCACGTTCGCGACGGTGGCGCCGACGCTGGCGACGATGATCGGCATCGGGGTGGGGATCGACTACGCGCTGTTCCTGCTGACCCGTCACCGGCAGAACCTGATGGACGGGGTGGATCCGGTGGCCTCCGCCGGGCAGGCGGTGGCCACCAGCGGGCGGGCGGTGCTGGTCTCCGGCTGCACCGTGATCGTCGCGTTGTCCGGGCTGTCGGTGTCGGGGATCTCCTTCATCGCCAAGCTGGGGGCGGCGGCGGGCATCACGGTGGTGTCGGCGGTGCTCGGGGCGCTGACCCTGCTGCCGGCGCTGATGGGGCTGATCGGGCGCCGGATGGACCGGTTCGCGGTGCGCCGTCCGGTCGCGGAGGCCGGCGGGGACGTGGAGGGCGGGGCCTGGCACCGTTACGCCCGGCGGGTGGAGGCGCGGCCGTGGCGGTACCTGGTGGCCGGGGTGGTGGTGCTCGTGGTGCTGTCGATCCCGCTGTTCTCCATTCAGCTGGGCCACATCGGTGACGGCGCGGACTCCACCGACTTCACCGACCGGCGGGCCTACGACCTGATGTCCCAGGCCTTCGGGCCGGGATCGAACGGGCCGCTGACGGTGGTGGTCGACCAGAGCGCCGTGCCCGCCGAGGCGCGGGCGGGGGTGTCGGCCTCGGTGCAGCAGGCGCTCACCGGCCTGCCCGGCGCGGCGAGCAGTACCCCGCTGCAGACCAGCCCGGACGGCGCGGTGCTGTTCGGCACCGTGATCCCGGCGAGCGCCCCGCAGGACCGGGCCACCACCGACCTGGTGAACCGGCTGGCGGACACGGTGCTGCCGGACGCGGTGGCCGGCACCGGTGCGAAGACGTACGTGACCGGCAACACGGCGGCGCAGGTCGACTTCCTGGACATCGTGTCGAGCCGGCTGGTGCTGATCATCGTGGTGGTGGTCGGGCTGGCCTTCCTGATCATCCTGCTGGTCTTCCGCGGTCCGCTGGTCGCGGTCAAGGCCGCGGTGCTCAACCTGCTGTCGATCGCGGCCTCGTACGGGGTGGTGGTGGCGGTCTTCCAGTGGGGCTGGGGCGGGCCGGCGCTGGGGGTGGAGGGGAAGGTGCCGATCGAGAGCTACGTGCCGATGATGATGTTCGCGATCGTCTTCGGGCTGAGCATGGACTACGAGATCTTCCTGCTGTCGCGGGTGCACGAGGCGTGGCTGCGCACCGGTCGCAGCCACGACGCCGTGGCGCACGCGCTGGAGATCACCGCGCGGGTGATCAGCTGTGCGGCGCTGATCATGGTGAGCGTGTTCGCCGCGTTCATCGTCAGCGACAACGTGGTGATCAAGATGATGGGGCTGGGCCTGGCCGTGAGCGTGCTGGTGGACGCGACGGTGGTGCGGCTGCTGCTGGTTCCGGCGGTGATGACGCTGCTGGGGGCGGCGGCCTGGTGGACGCCGCAGTTCCTGGACCGGGTGCTGCCGCACATCGACACCGAGGGCACGAACGTCTAGGGCTCCGGGTGGCGCAGGGCGACGGCGGCGCGGACGGTGTTGGCCTGGTGGGCGGCCTGGCGGGCGACGGGGAGCCGGACGGGGTGGAAGGTCCGCTGGTACTGGGCGCACCAGTCGCGCAGGAGGTGGTCGAGGCGGGCGGCCTGGGGTGCGGCGGGCGCACCGGCGACGCGGACGGCGCGGCGCAGCAGGGCGGCGGCGCGGACCGGGACGCGGTGGGCCCACAGGTCGATGCCGGTGAGGCGGGCGCGGCTGAGCGGGGTGCGCAGGAGGTCCTGTCCGTGGACGTCCGGGTCCCATTGGTCGGCGAGTTGGTGCAGGGCGGTCAGTGGGGTGCGGGCGGCGCGCAGCAGGGGGGTGTCGGGGTTTCGCACGTAGGGCAGGGCGGCGTCGAGGAGCGCGGTGAGGAGTGTGCCGCGGTGGCGCAGGCGGTCGGCGCAGGTGCGCAGGTACAGGCGGACGGCGTCGGCGGGGCGGGTGTCGCCGAGGTGGGCGCTGGTCCAGGCGGGGACTTCGACCAGGACGGTCTGGCCGCCGTGGCGCTGGGGGGCGAACCAGGTGCCGGCCCGGCCGCCGCCGTCCTGGCGGGGGGTGAGCATGCCGGTGGCGGTCTCCTGGTGGTCGATGTGGTGGGGGGCCATGAGGTAGAGGCCGGGGCCGGATTCGTGCAGGTGGAAGGTGTCGAAGTTGCCGGTCTCGACGGGGATGCCGAGGTCGGCGGCGGAGCGGGTGAAGGGCTCGGCGAGGGCGGCGGGGTCGCCGGTGGCCTGGACGAAGGTGCCGCCGACGTCGGTGCTGTGCAGGGAGAACTGGAGGGTGGGGCGCAGTTCGTCGATGAGGTCGAGGAGGGTGCGGCTCTCCGGGAGGTCGGAGCCGATGGCGGGGGCCCATTCGGGCTGGTCCTCGGCGGCGGGGCGGTAGTAGTGGTCGTAGTAGGCCCGCAGGGTGCGGGCGGTGCGGCTGCCGTCGGCGAGGTGGGCGCCGTCGGGGTCGAGACAGAGCAGGAAGTGCCAGGCCAGGCCCGGGTGTTGGGCCGCGAGGGCGTGGTGGGCGAGGTCGGTGACGGCGGCCCGGCCGGCGAACTCGTCGGCGTGGGCGCCGGCGACGACGAGGAGGTCGTGCGGGCCGCGGCCGACGGTCAGCAGGGTCAGGGGGCGTCCGGCGCGGGAGGTGCCGACGGTGCGCACCCGGCACAGGTCGGGCCGCTGGGCGGCCAACTGGTGGGCGGTGGCGGTGAGTTCGTCGAGGCTGGGGTAGCGGTCGTGGAGCCGGGCGGCCCGGCCGGCCGGGGTCGTCGTGTCGATCACCTTCGGTTTCCTCCCCTGTGGTCGTGGCAGTAGTTCTACCTGGCACGCGGGGCCGCCGGTACGGGCCGGGCCCGCCCGGGCGCGGAGGCTCGGGCGGGCCCGGGTGGGGCGGGGGGTGTCAGCCGGTGATGGGGCGGGTGTCGAGGCGGATGTGGTCGACGGCCCAGTACCAGTTGTTGCCGGCGTCGTACATGCGGAACCTGAGGGTCACCGAGCGGGCTCCGGCGGGGACGGCGAAGCTGCGGGTGATCCGGGTGTTCTGCACGTCCTTGCCGGCGTTGTCGTTGCCGGTGGCGTCGGAGCCGTAGGCGAGCAGGCGGGTCTCGGTGCCGTTGTCGAAGACGGCGGTGACGGAGGCCTTCTGCGGTGCCTCCTGGCGGTAGTGGGAGTCGAAGGCGAGGTGGAGGGTGTCGGTGCCGGCCGGGACGGCGACGGCGGGCGAGACCAGGGTGGAGTCGAAGACGCCCTTGCGGGAGGGCGAGCCGGTGTCGTCCCAGTCGTCGGGGTCGGCGACGGCGACGACGCCCAGGGCGCGGGTGAAGTTGCCGCGGTCCTGGCCGGCGGGGACGGACCACTCGCGCTTGGTGTGGAAGGTCCAGCCCTGGAGGCGGACGGTGCCCTGCGGCATGGCGGGGGCGTTGACGACCGTCCAGCCCTTGGGGGCCTGGGCGGTCCAGCCGAGGACGCCGGCCTCGGGCTTGAGGGTGTCGGCGAGGGACTCGAAGTCCTCGTCGAGGAGGTGGCCGGTCATCACCGGGGCGGGGCGGGCGGCGAGTTCGCCGTCGGCGAGGGCGAAGCGGCTGTCGGCCTGGGCGCGGGCGGTGACCAGCAGGCGGTGGGTGGCGGTGGCGGGCAGCTGGGCGGGCGGGGTGACCTGCCAGACGGCGGTGGCGGCGGCGCCGGCGGCGAGCCTGTCGGGCGCGGCGGTGACGGTGGTGGCGCTCCAGCCGGGCGGGAGCAGCGGCTGGGCCTCCAGGCGGGTGAGGGCGGTGGTGGCGGTGAGGGTGGCGGTGATCGTGGCGGGGCGTCCGGGCAGCAGGACGGGTTCGTCGATGGTGGTGGAGGCGGCGCCGAGGGCGAGGTTCACGGCGAGCGGGTCGGCCAGGCCGAGGGCGGGGTCGGTGACGGTGCGGTCGTCCCAGGGGAAGCGGCCGGCGATGCGGCGGCGGAAGCCGAGGTCGCCCTGGACGGCGACGGCGACGTCGTACCAGCCCTCGGGGCCGACCTTGAGGTTGACGGTGCGGTCGTCGCCGGCCGCCACGCGGACCTCGCGCAGGCCGTCGCCGTAGGCGAGGTCGCCGACCAGGAAGGTCTGGGCGGTGCGCGAGCGGTTGATGACGTCGACCTCCAGGACCTTGCCGTCGCTCTCCTCGGAGAGCGAGACCTCGTAGGCGGAGGCGGTGTCGCCGCGCAGGTGCCACAGGGCGCCGTCGGGGCCGTGGACGCGCAGGTCGTAGCCGGCGGGGCCGACCTTCCAGACGTCGGACAGGCGGCTCTTCGCGGCGACGGTGTAGTGCTTGGGGGCCTCGCCGGGGGCGGGGTAGACGGCGAGGACGGCGCCCTGGCGGCCCTGGTTGACGAAGTCGAGGGTCAGTTCGTCGCCCTTGAGGCGGGGCTTGACGAGCAGGTTGTACGGGGCGGGGCGGGCGGAGCGGGTGCCGCGCTCCTGCTGGGGGAAGGTCTGCGGGCTGGGCACGGTGGGGGCGGGGAGCTTGCCGGTGTCGACGACCTTCTGGCGGTTGCCGCTGGTGTCGGGCAGTTGCGGCCAGGCGGGGTTGCGGCCGGAGAAGTCGAAGACGTTGGTGAGGTCGCCGCAGACCGCGCGCCGCCAGGGGCTGATGTTGGGCTCCTGGACGCCGAAGCGCTGTTCCAGGAAGCGCAGCACGGAGGTGTGGTCGTAGACGGTGGAGTCGACGACGCCGCCGCGGGTCCACGGGGAGACGACGACCATCGGCACCCGCACGCCCAGGCCCATCGGGTAGGGGCCGGAGACCAGGGTCTCGCCGGCGGGGAGGGTGGCGGACCAGGCGAGGGTGCCGTCGGCGGCCTTGACCCGGTACCGGCCGTCCTGGCCGACGACCCGGTGGTAGGTGGAGGAGCCCTTGGAGACGCGGACGACGACCTCGCCGTCGACCGGGACGTTGGACTTGCCGCGGCCCTCGGCCAGCGGCGGGACGGGCGGCAGCTGGTGGTCGAAGAAGCCGCCGTGCTCGTCGTAGTTGAGGATGAAGACGGTCTTCTGGAACACCTCGGGCTTGGCGGCGAGCGCGGACAGCAGCCGGGAGGTGAGGTGTTCGCCGTTCGGCGGCGCGTAGTTGGCGTGCTCGGACAGCGCGGCGGGGGCGACGATCCAGGAGACCTGCGGGAGGCGGTCGGCCTGGACGTCGGCGGTGAAGGCCTCGACCAGGGCGTCGCCCATGGCGAAGGGGTCCTTGGCCTTGGCCGGGTCGCCGACGGCGCGCATGCCGCGCTCGTACAGCGGCTCACCGGGCTTGGCCTTGACGAAGGGGGCGAACCAGGCGAGGGCGTTGTCGTCGAAGTTGTCGAGGGCCTGGTAGGTCTTCCAGCCGACGCCGGCCTTCTCCAGGCGCTCGGCGTAGGTGGTCCACTCGTAGCCGCCGGGGATCTCGGTGTTGTCGGTCACCGGGGTGTCCCGGACGGTGCCGCCGCTGGTGCCGGTCATCAGGTGGTCGCGGTTGGTGTTGGTGTTGCACTGCACGGAGGCGTAGTAGGCGTCGCAGACCGTGAACACCGAGGCGAGGGCGTGGTAGAAGGGCATGTCGGCGGACTCGTAGTAGCCCTGGCCGAGCCAGCCGGAGGAGCGGCGGGTGACGGAGCCGTCGGCGCGGCCGTCGTTCCAGGCGTTCATGGAGTCGCCGTAGCCGAAGGCGGGCGCGCCCTGCTGGTAGGCGTTGGTGTGGGCGGCGTTCATCGCGAAGGGCAGCAGGTAGCCCTCCTTGCGGCCGGGGTCGGGCTGGTGGAAGACCGAGCGGCCGTCGACGCCGCGCACGGCGGTGCGGTCGCCGAAGCCCCGCACGCCCGCCAGGGTGCCGAAGTAGTGGTCGAAGGCGCGGTTCTCCTGCATGAACACCACGACGTGCTGGATGTCCGCCAGCCGTCCGGGCCGGGCCGGCGCGGCGAGTGCCTGCTGGACGCTGAGCGGGAGGGCGGACAGCACCGCGGCCGCCGCCGCGCCGCCGAGGACGCTGCGGCGCGACAGTTCGGGCTTCGGACTCATGGGGGTGGGGCTCCTTGCTGACGGACCGCGGTTCCTCGGTACGGGGGCCGGCCGCGCGGTTCGGACCGGACCCGTTATGTGTACGAGACCGAGGTGGACGCAGCCGTGGTGTCCGATGACGGGCCGATGACCGGCAAGAGACCCCGAGCTGTACAGACAACTTGACGCCCCATGATCAAACGGTTGGCTCGTCGACCAGCCCGGACCGGCCGTGGGCCGCCCGGCTGCGAGAGCCCGGCCGGGCGCCCGGCGGACTCCACCGCGCCCCGGACGCCGCAACCGGGGTGTCGCACCGTGCGCCGGGGGCAGACGCGCGGTGTGAACCCCATCGAGCGAGGCCTGCGGGCCGTGCAGCACGCCATGGCCGAGGTCTGGAACGTGCCGGGCGTGCAACGGCCCGGCTACTGGCCGCGGCTGGCGCGCAGCCTGCTGCTGTTCGCCGTCCTGGGCAGCGGGCTGGTGGTGGCCACCGCCGCCGCGCTGGTCGGCGGCACGCTCGCCGGGACGGCCGCCAGGATCGGGGGCCTGGTCGTCTCGGCGCTGGTGAACGCCGCCCTGTGCCTGGCCTGCTTCCGGGTGCTCACCCCGCGCGAGGTGCCGCTGCGGGCGCTGTGGCCGGGCTGCGCGCTCGCCGGGCCGCTGTTCACCGCCCTCCAGGCGGTCGGCTCACTGCTGGTCACCCACGAGCTGCGCCACGCGAGCCAGGTCTACGGGTTCTTCGCGACGGTGATCGGGCTGCTGTTCTGGCTCTACCTGACCGCGCAGGTCACCGTGTACGCGGCCGAGGTCAACGTCGTGCTCGCCCGGCGGCTGTGGCCGCGCAGTCTGCTGCAGCCGCCGCTGACGGACGCCGACCAGGCCGTGCTGTCCTCGGTCGCCCGGCAGGAGGAGCGCCGGCCCGAGCAGCGGGTCGACGTCTCCTTCCACGACGGGCCGCCCCCGCCCGGGGAGCCGGGGGCCCGGACGGGGACGGCGGGGACGGCGGGGACGGCGGGCAGGACCGGGGCGGCGGGCAGGACGGCAGCGGCGGCCGGTGACGGCCCCGGTCACGCGCCGGGCGTCCCGGGCCGTGCGGGCGGTTCCTGCGCGGACGGCGGCACGTCGGCGACGGCCCCGGCGTCCCGGGAGGAACCGGGTGCCGGTGCCACGGGCAGCCGGGGCAGGGCGTACGGGTGGTGGTCGCGCAGGTAGCCGACGAGGTGCTCGCGCAACTGGCAGCGGAGCTCGAACGCGTCGGCGCCGTCCGCCGCCGCGGCCAGGCGCCGCACCCCGAGTTGCGCGATCCGGTCCAGGCCGTACGCGACGAGCACCGCCGCGGCGCTCGCGAGTGCCAGGCGTAGCAGGCTCCACGTCGGCGTCTGGGAGTTCCGCGACGCCAGCGGCCACAGCGGGGGCGGTGCGGGGTACGGGGGCCGGGCGTGCGGGCCGGTGCGGGCCGCGGGTCAGCGGTGGGTCAGCCGGTGGGCGTCGAACTCGGCCCAGATCGCCTTGCCCCGGCCGTTCGGCTCGGCGCCCCAGCGGTCGGCGGTGCGCTCCACGATGAACAGGCCGTGGCCGCCGGGCAGGGCCGGCTCGTGCGGCAGGCGCAGCACCGGCATGGCCGGGCTGCGGTCGCTGACCTCCACCCGCAGGCGCTGCCCGGTGGCGTCCAGGACCAGCTCCAGCGGGCCGTCCCCGTGCAGCATGGCGTTGGCCACCAGCTCCGCCACCAGCAGCACGACGTCCGCGCCGACGCCCTCGTGGGCACCGGGCGCGCCGGCGGGCGGGTACCAGTCGCCGACCGCCTCGGCGGTGAAGGCCCGGGCCCGGGTGACCGGCTTGGGGAGCCCGGCCAGCGGCAGCCGGCGGCGCTGGCCGCCGGGCGGCAGGGCGGGCCCGGCCCGGTGCGCGTCGCCGTCCAGGGTTCCCCGGCTCATCGTCATATGAGGGCACCCTTCGGATCGACGGCGGTTCGCATGTCGGTTTCCCGGCGCTCCCGGGATTATGCCTTCCCCGGCGCCGGGTGCGCGGCACCCGCGACACGCGCGGCACCCGCCCCGCGACGGCGTGCCCGGCCGGCTCAGGCCGCCAGGGCCTCCTCGGCCGAGCCGTGGATGGAGAACACCGCCCGGGTGCCGGTCAGTTCGAGGACCCGCATGACGGTGGGCGGCACCGCGGCCAGGTGCAGCCCCACGCCCTCCTCCCCCGCCGCGAGGCGGGTCTTGAGCAGGAGGTTCAGGCCGGAGGAGTCGCAGAAGCCCACCCCCGCGAGGTCGATCACCACCGCGCCGGGCCGCCGGGCGACCAGGGCGGTGAGCGTGTCGGCGGCGGGGGCGAGCGTCTCGATGTCGAGGTCGCCCGCCAGGGCGCAGACCACCGCGCCGCCCGCCGCGGGTCGGGTCCGTACCGCGAGCTCCGCACGGTAGGGGGAGGCCGCCGGCGCGAGGCCCCGCTGGTCGTTGTCGGATGGCATCATCGTCGTCCCCTCGTGTCCGTGCCCTCCGACCTTACGTAGGCGGCGTGCCGCGGCCAAGCGGGTGCCGGGGCGCCGGGCGCCCTCAGTCCTCCTCCAGTCCCTCGCGCAGGCGCCGCAGGGTGCGGGAGAGCAGCCGGGAGACGTGCATCTGGGACAGCCCCAGGCGGGCGCCGATCTGCGACTGCGTCAGGTCCTCGCAGAAGCGCATCGACAGGATCTGCCGCTCGCGTTCCGGCAGGGCGGCGACCAGCGGCTTGAGCGCCACCAGGTCCTCCACCCTGGAGAGGTCCGGGTCCTCCTCGCCGAGGCGCTCGCCCAGGCAGCCGGGGCGGTCGTCGTCCTCGGTGCCGGTGTCCAGGGAGCCCGCGGTGTGCCCGTTCGAGGCGGTCAGGCCCTCGACCACCTCCTCCTCGGCGAGTTGGAGGTGGTCGGCCAGTTCGGCCACCGTGGGCGCCCGGTCCAGTTCCTGGGCCAGCCGCTCCTGGGCCTTGGCCAGGGCGATCCGCAGCTCCTGGAGGCGGCGGGGCACGTGGACGGCCCAGGTGGTGTCGCGGAAGTGGCGGCGGATCTCGCCGAGCACGGTGGGCAGCGCGAAGGTGGTGAACTCGGCGCCCAGCTCCGGGTCGAAGCGGTCGATGGCCTTGATCAGGCCCACCGCACCGACCTGCAGCAGGTCCTCCTGCGGCTCCCGGTGGGCGTTGAAGCGGCGGATCGCGAACCTCACCAGCGACAGGTTCATCTCCACCAGGGTGGCCCGCACGTACGAGTACTCCCGGGTGCCCTCCTCCAGCGCGGCGAGCCGGCGCAGCAGCACCCGGGTCAGCTCACGGGCGTCGGACGGCGCGACCTCCCGCAGGTCCTCGGCGGCGGCCAGCTCCGGTGGCAGCAGGTCGCGCAGCCCCGCCGTGGCGGAGGCGGCCGTGCGGGAGGGGTCCTTCGTCGGCGTAGCGGCGGAGGCGGTCAGTTCACCAGTGGTCGTGACCATCGGAGTCCTTCCTCTTGTCGGCACGGTCGAACGCCCCGGATACCCCGCCCGGGCCGATCGATGCAGAGGCGCCGCGTGGAGGTTTCGTGAATCCCGGGCGGGCGTTCGGGCGGGGCCGGAAAACCCGGTGGTCCGCGGCGCCGTCCGGTGGATCATGGCAGGGCGCGCTCCGGCGCCCCGATGCCCCTGACGCCCCGTCGACGTGAAAGCGGTGCCGCCCCCGTGACCCCCGCCGTGCCCGAACTCCCCGCCGTGCCCGATCCGACCGCGCTGCACCCCTTCCCCGGACAGCCGCGGGTGGTCCTGCTCAAGCCGCTGGTCACCTCGCCGCTGATCCAGGTGGGCGAGTACTCGTACTACGACGACCCGGACGACCCGACGGCGTTCGAGACCCGCAACGTGCTGTACCACTACGGGCCGGAGAAGCTCGTCATCGGAAGGTTCTGCGCCTTCGCCACCGGGGTGCGGTTCGTGATGAACGGCGCCAACCACCGGATGGACGGGCCCTCGTCCTTCCCCTTCCCCGTCATGGGCGGCGCCTGGGCCGAGCACTTCGACCTGATCACCGGCCTGCCCGGGCGCGGCGACACCGTGATCGGCCACGACGTGTGGCTCGGCTACCGCACCACCGTGATGCCCGGCGTGCGCATCGGCCACGGCGCGATCGTCGCCGCCGGGTCCGTCGTCACCTCCGACGTCCCCGACTACGCCGTCGCCGGCGGCAACCCGGCCAGGGTGATCCGGCTGCGCCACGACGAGGCCGACATCGCCCGCCTGCTGGACATCGCCTGGTGGGACTGGCCCGTCGAGCACCTCACCCGCCACCTGCGCACCGTCATGTCCGGCACCGTCGACGAGCTCGCGGCCGCCGCCCCCGGCGCCTGAGACCGCGTCCGCCCCTTTTCTGTTCGGCCACGGCCTCGCCCAGTACGACCCGGCGCCGCCGGACGGCCCCGCGCAGTCCCCCGGAAACGGCGGGGCCCCGAATCCCTAACGGGCCGTGGGGTGGTGGAGCCGGCGGGCGGCGGTGCGGATGGCGAGGGTGTACGGGGCGTCGAGGGCGCGGGTGCGGGCGTCGAGGTCGTCGAAGGGCACCAGGGCCTTGTGGGTGTCGTCGGTGGTCTGGGTCCAGGCCGTCCAGGCGTTGTGCACGTCCTCGTCGGTGACCTGCTCGCCCTTGGCCTGGAGCAGCACGGCGTAGATGCGGAAGAGGTCGTCGGAGCCCGCGGGGGGGCTGGCCTCCGAGGGCAGGCAGGAGCGGATCAGGTCGGCGATGGGATCGAGGTGGCTCATACGGCCAGTGTGCCGGTGGCGAGCGTGCCCGTGAGCAGGATCAGATGAGCCACCGCGAATGTCACCGGCACGAGCCGTTCGGTGGTGCCGAGTTCGGTGTAGTGCCGGTGGCGCCGGCCGGGCGCCGCGGCGTTGCGCAGGACGTCCCACTCGTCGGTGTAGATCCGCGCGGACAGCTTCTCCTCCATGCTGTTGATGACCTGGAACTTGGCGCCGTTGAGGTCCCGGTAGCTGCGCAGCTGCATCCACCAGGCGCCGGAGAGCGTGATGCCGGCCAGCGCGACGGCCGTCGCCACCCACCACGGGGACTCCGACAGCTTGGGTATGCCGAAGCCGATCAGGGTGACCAGCGCGGTCTGCACGGACAGGAAGAAGGTGTTGGCGTTGCCCCGGCGGGCCGAGACCCGGTCGGCCATCTCCACGGCGAGCTTGTACAGCTCCAGCAGTTCGGTCTGACGGTTCGGCTCCGGCGGCGTGGTCATCGCGAAACCCCCTCGGGCAGGTGGTGTGCCGGCTTCGCCCGCTGCCCGGGCTCCCCCCGTGGTGTTCATCCTTCCCGGCGGGACGGCCTGTCAGTGCTGCGCGGCCGGCGGTACTGCACGCCGCCGGTGCCGCGCGCCGTCAGTGCCGCGCGCCGGCGGTGGCCGTCGCGACGGCGCCCGCCACCGCGGGGGTGCCGGCCGACAGGGCGCGCAGGGCCGCGCCGGCCTCCGACTCGCCCTCCCCGTACTGGTGGGCGCGGGCGGTGCGCAGGGCGGCCCCGAGGTGGAGCGCGGCCTCCTCCGGCCGGCCGGTGGCGGCCAGGGCGCGGCCGTAGAGGGTCTGCAGGACCACCCGGCGGGCGACCGGGAAGGGCGGCTCGGCGACGGCCAGGCCGCGGGCGGCGTGGTGGGCGGCCTCCTCGGCGGCGCCGGCGGCCAGGCACTCGCCGGCCAGGTGCTGGCGGGCGAGGGCGACGAGGTCGGCGCGCCCGGCCCGTTCGGCCAGGGACAGGGCCTTCACCAGCAGGCCGCGCGCCCGGGCGCGGCCGGCCCGGTCGCCGTGGCGGGCGAGGGCGACGGCGAGGTTGACCAGGGCGACGGCCTGGGCGGTGCTGTCGCCGGCCCGGGCGGCGAGGTCGGGGGCGCGTTCCAGGTGGACGAGGGCCTGTTCGGGGCGGCCCTCCTCCAGCAGGACCCAGCCCAGCAGGGCCCGGGCGCGGGACTGGGCACCGGGGTCGCGGTCGGCCTCGGCGGCGGCCAGGCCGTGTTCGAGCAGCGGCGCCCAGCCGTCCCGGACCTGCCAGACGATCAGCGGCCACTGGAGCAGCACCAGGCGCCAGGCGCGGTCGTGCAGTCCGGCGGCGACCGCCGCCTCGACCGCGCCGCGCAGGGTGTCGCGTTCGGCGGCGTACCAGGCGAGCGCGCCCTCCCGGTCGGGGAAGGGGCGGACCTCGGCGGGACGGCGGGTGCCGGGCGGCAGGGTGCAGCACGGTTCGCTGCCGGGTTCGGCGGCGGAGCAGGCGGTGAGCAGGGTGTTCAGCAGGTGGTCGAGCAGGCGGGGCAGCACCTGGGTGTCGGTGTCGCCGGGCAGGCTGCGGGCGTAGAGGCGGACCAGGTCGTGCAGGGTGTAGGCGTCCCGGCCGATCTCCACGATCAGGTGGGCGGTGGCCAGTTGGGCCAGCGCGTCGGCGGCCTCGTCGGGGCGGCAGCCGGCCAGGGCTGCGGCGGTACGGCTGTCGAGGGTGGCGCCGGTGTGGGCGCCGAGGCTGCGGAACGTCCGGCGGACGGGTTCGCTCAGGTGCTGGACGGTCAGCGCGAGGGCGGCGGCCACGCTGGTGTCCTCGACGTCGAGGAGGTTCAGGCGGTCCTGCTCGACGGCGAGTTCCTCGGCGAGCGCGGCCAGCGCGCGGGCCGGGCCGGTGGCGAGGCGGGCGGCGGCCAGCCGCAGGGCCAGCGGCAGGCCGTCGCACAGGCCGGCCAGGCGGGCGGCGGCCTCGGGTTCGGCGGCGACCGGGTCGGGGCCGAGGGTCGCGGCGAGCAGGCTGACGGCCTGCGGGGAGGAGAGTTCGGCGAGCGGCACCGGGCGGGCGGCGTCGGAGGCGACCAGCCCGCCGAGCCGGTCGCGGCTGGTGACCAGGGTGACGCAGTCGTCGCCGTCGGGCAGCAGCGGGCGGACCTGCTCGGAGCGGCGGGCGTTGTCCAGGACGATCAGCATCCGGCGGGTGGCGGTCAGTTCCCGGTAGCGGGCGGCCATCGCCTCGGGGGTGGCGGGCATCTGCTCGGCGGGCAGGCCCAGGGCGAGCAGCAGTTCGCGCAGGACGGCGGCGGTGTCGCGCTCCGGGAGCGGGCTGTGGCCGCACAGGTCGACGAAGAGCCGGCCGTCGGGGAAGTCCTGCTGGCGGCGGTGCGCCCAGTACAGGGCGAGGGTGGTCTTGCCGACGCCGGCGCCGCCGGTGAGCACGGCGACGGCGCCGGGGGCGGCGGTGGCCCGGTCGAGCGCGGCCAGTTCGTCCTCCCGGCCGGCGAAGCCGCGCGGACGGCGGGGGAAGGGCCAGGGCGCGGGCTGGTGCCAGGGCGCCGGACGCACGGGGGCGGGCGCGGGGGCTGCGGCCGGCAGCGGTTCGGGGCCGGGAGCCCGGTCGGGGACGGAGGTCAGACCGCCGACGGTGGGGACCCGCGCGGGCGGGACCCGGTCTGCCGGTGCGCCGTCGGCCGGTGCGCGGTCGGCCGGTGCGCGGTCGGACGCGGCCCGGCCGGCCGGCTGCTCCTGGTCGCCGGGCAGCCGGGGCGGCGGCACCCGGTCGGACCGGCCCGGCAGGGCCTCGGTGTGCCGCGGGGCCTCGCCGCGCTGCGGCACGTCGGTGCGCTGCGGCACGTCGGTGTGCCGCGGCAGGTCGGTGCGCTGCGGCAGGTCGGTGCGCTGCGGCAGGTCGGTGTGCAGCAGGCGGTCGTAGGCGTCGGTGAGTTCCGGTCCGGGGTCCATGCCGAGTTCCTCGGCCAGGGCGCGGCGGGTGCGGTGGAACCAGTCCAGGGCCTCCGAGCGGCGCCCCGCGCGGCCGAGCGCGTGCATGAGGTCGGCGACCAGCGGTTCGCGCAGCGGGTTGGCGGTGGCCTCGGCGTGCAGCAGGTTCGCGGCCGCGCCGTGGTCGCCGAGCCGGCCGTGGGCGCGGGCCAGTTCCTCGGCGGCGGCCAGCCGCAGTTCCTCCAGGGCCTGGGCGGCGCACTGCAGCGGCAGGCCGGGGATGGTGCCGGCGAGGGCGGGGCCCCGCCACAGGGCGAGTGCCTCGCGCAGGGCGGCGGCGGCCTCGGCGGCGTCCTCCAGGGCGCGGGCGCGGACCACCAGCTGTTCGAACCGTACGGTGTCCACCGCGTGGTCGGGGGCCCGCAGCAGGTAGGCGCCGTTGTCGGTGACGAGTTCGACGCCGGCGGCGGGGGCGTCGTGGGCGGTGAGCAGGGCGCGCAGCCCGGAGACGTGGTTGTGGATGACGGTGCGCGAGTGCCGGGGCGGCTCCTCGTCCCAGAGGGTCTCGGTGAGCCGTTCGACGGTGACCGGTGCTCCGGGGTTCAGCAGCAGCATGGCGAGCAGGCTGCGGCGCTTCGCCGATCCGGCCGGAAGCTCCCGGCCGTCCGCGGCCACCACGGCCACCGAGCCCAGCAGTCGGAACTCCACGCACCCCCCTTAGATGGATTAGATGTATATGACAAGCTTATGACACCAGGCGATCTGTCGATCGCGGAGCGTCGTCCCGGGCGCCCGGGACGACGGAGGCGGGACCGGGGCCGCCGCGTCCGGGAACTACCAGGTGACGGCGTCGTCCATGATCTGCTGCCAGCAGGTGACCTTGAGCGAGTCGTCGATGTACAGACCCTTGACGGGCAGCGAAGGGTTGCTTCCCGCGCCGACACTCTCGTTGCCCGAGGGGCCCTGGAAGTGGACGGCCGGTGAAGTCCCGGTGCGGCCGTGGCCCTTCGGTGCTCGGGTCGGTGCGGTGTCGGTGCGGTGCTCGGGTCGGTGCGCTGCTCGGACGACCGGAGCCTGCGCGGTGATCCGTCCCGGCCGCAAGGGTCAACGGCCGATCAGGGACGGCGGGACACTGGAACGGGCTCCGAGCAGGGGGAATGCCGGGGCCCTGGAACGCGGGGATGAGACGCGGGGCTGCGCGGTGGAACGGGTCGTCACCGGGCGCGCGCCGTTCCGGGGCCGGGCGCCCATGGCCGGGCGCCCGGGGAGGGTCTTCCGGTCAGCGGGTCTCGATGACGACCTTCTCGATGACCACGTCCTGGACCGGGCGGTCGTTGCGGGGGTTGGTCTCCGCCGTCGCGATGGCGTCGACGACCTTCCGGCCGGCCTCGTCGGCGACCTCGCCGAAGATGGTGTGCTTGCCGGTGAGCCAGGTGGTCGCCCCGACGGTGATGAAGAACTGGGAGCCGTTGGTGCCCGGTCCGGCGTTGGCCATGGCCAGCAGGTAGGGCTTGGTGAAGGCCAGGTCCGGGTGGAACTCGTCCGCGAACTTGTACCCGGGGCCGCCGGTCCCGTTGCCCAGGGGGTCGCCGCCCTGGATCATGAAGCCCTCGATGACCCGGTGGAAGACCGTGCCGTCGTAGAACTTGTCCGTGGTCTTCTCACCGGTCTCCGGGTTGATCCACTCCCGCTCGCCGCTGGCGAGCTCCACGAAGTTCTTCACGGTCTTGGGGGCGTGGTTCGGCAGCAGCCGGATCACGATGTCGCCCTTGGTGGTCTTCAGCGTCGCGTACAGCTCTTCCGCCATGGCACGTCCTTCGATAGCTCCTACGGATGCGGCCAGTCTTCAGGGCGGCCGGCGGGTTCGAGCGGCGGCGACGCGGCAGTACACCCACACGGGTGACACCCCGCGAACGGGCATCCGGCCCGCGGCCGGATCCTGTGGCGCGCGGCCGGATCCGCGGTGCGCGGGCGGTGGCCGTAAGATCCCCGACAGCACCGGGCCCGTCGGGCCTCGTCACACGTATCCGCAGCTCACGCGGGTCCGTGTGATCGCCGGGACATCCGGCGGCCACGAGAATGGTGCGGACGGTTCCCCGAAGTACAGAGAAAGCGAAACACCATGGATCTCGGCGTGCGCTGGAAGCTGCACGGTGACGGGCGCACGCCCGCACCGGGGGCGGTGGTCCGTCCCGACGAACGGCTCTCCTGGCCCCGCACGGCAGGCCTCGGCGCCCAGCACGTGGTGGCGATGTTCGGGGCGAGCTTCGTGGCGCCCGTGCTGATGGGGCTCGACCCCAACCTCGCGATCATGATGTCCGGCGTGTCGACCGTGATCTTCCTGCTGGCCACCAAGGGCCGGGTGCCCAGCTACCTGGGCTGCTCGCTGTCCTTCGTGGGCGTGGCCGCGGTGATCCGGGCGCAGGGCGGCACCAGCGCGACGGTGACCGGCGCGGTGTTCGTGGTGGGTGTGGCGCTGTTCCTGGTCGGTGTGGCGGTCCAGCGGTTCGGGGCGCGCATCATCCACGCCGCGATGCCGCCGATCGTCACCGGCGCGGTGGTCATGCTGATCGGCTTCAACCTCGCCCCGGTGACCGCCTCGGTGTACTGGCCGCAGGACCAGTGGACGGCGCTGCTGGTGATGCTGTTCACCGGCCTGGCCGTGGTGTGCCTGCGCGGCTTCTGGTCGCGGGTGGCGATCTTCCTGGGGCTGCTGTTCGGCTACGGGATCTCCTGGCTGTTCGACCGGGTCTTCGGGAAGATCCACTCGGTCGACGGCGGCGGGCACATGACCGACCACTGGCGCCTGGACCTGTCGGGCGTCGGCAAGGCGGACTGGGTCGGCCTGCCGACCTTCCACGGCCCGTCCTTCCAGTGGTCGGCGATCCTGGTCGCGCTGCCCGTGGTGATCGCGCTGGTCGCGGAGAACGCCGGGCACGTCAAGGCCGTCGGCGAGATGACGGGCTCGAACCTGGACGACAAGCTGGGCACCGCGATCTCCGCGGACGGCGTCGGCTCCATGCTCTCCACCGCGGTCGGCGGCCCGCCGAACACCACGTACTCGGAGAACATCGGCGTCATGGCCGCCACCCGGGTCTACTCGACGGCGGCGTACTGGGCGGCGGCCGGCTTCGCGCTGCTGTTCGGCCTGTGCCCGAAGTTCGGCGCGATCGTGGCCGCGATCCCGGGCGGGGTGCTCGGCGGGATCACCGTGATCCTGTACGGCATGATCGGGCTGCTGGGCGCGCAGATCTGGACCAAGTCCCAGGTGGACCTGCGCAATCCGCTCAACCTGGTGCCGGCCGCGGCGGGCATCATCATCGGCATCGGCAACGTGACGCTGAAGTTCACCGACACCTTCAGCCTCAGCGGCATCGCGCTCGGCACGCTGGTCGTCATCACCGGCTACCACGTGCTGCGGGCGCTGGCCCCGGCGCACCTCAAGACGCAGGAGCCGCTGCTGGACGAGGGCACCTCCTCGTACGACCAGGACGCCGAGGAGCCGCGCACCCCGTAACGGCCGGGAGCGGGGCCGGGTTCAGGTCAACAGGGCGGCCGGCGGAAGTGTCCGAAAAGGATCTTCCGTCGGCCGTTTCGGCTGGCCGGACGGGCCGATTGCTGGTCGAATCGCTCCTCGCCCGTGTCCGCCACTCATCCCCCCGGGAGAGGCATGTCCCTTCTGACCCACCGCCGCAAGGCCGCCGCCGCGGCCGTCGCCCTCGCCACCTTCGCGATCACCTGCGGCCAGGCCTCCGCGAGCAGCTCCGCCGCCGCGGGCAAGGTCCTGTGGACCCCGAGCACCAGCACGGGCCCGTCCTCGTTCAAGGCGGTCCAGTGCGCGGCCGGCAACTTCGGGGTCGTGAAGGACTCCGCCAAGGGCAACGTGTGGCGCGCCTTCCAGGCCGGCGGTGAGGAGCGCTGCGAGACCCTCAGCCCGGACCTGAAGGAGGGCGACACCTTCTACCTGGGGTGGTCCTCCAAGGTGGACATCCAGGACACCAACAGCCGGTACGTGTTCCAGCTGAAGTGCTCGCCGAGCACCGACACGGCCAACCACCCGATCGAGATCGACATCGTGAACGGGCGCGTCCGCCTCCAGGAGTGGGACACCGCCCACGTGTCGCACTCCCTGTGGACCGCGCAGACGGCCAACAACACCTGGCACTCCTACGCCCTGAAGATCCGCCTGGGCCGCACGGACGGCACCATCGACTTCTGGTTCGACGGCGTGAAGCAGACGTTCACGACGGGCTCGGGCACGTTCAAGGGCACCACCTGGGACGGCGACCGGAACTACCTCAAGTGGGGCTCGTACCACCCCTCCACGGGCGACGCGACGAACACCTTCACCAGCCCCGTGATGGCCACGACCCTGGAGGCGGCCACCGCCGGCTCGTAGTCCCCCGAAGCACAGCCCGCAGGCCCGGACCGCGTGGACGCGGTCCGGGCCTGCGGTTGTCGGACCGGGGCTCGGACCTCGCCGAACGCGCCGCCGCCGCCTCCGGCCGAGCTGGGTGCCGGACTCACCGCCGCATGGGAGGCCTACCGCGTCGGCGACTTCGTCGGCGCGGGCGTGCGTGTCGCTCCGGCTCTGCGCGAAGCCGCCACCGCTCTGCGGGCTGCAACCACCGACCAGCGGGACGCGGCGGCCGGCTTCCTCGCGGACGCCTACCGGCTCGCCGCCTACGTGGCGAACCAGTTCGGCGCCCGCGACCTCGCGTACGCCGGTATCGGCCATGCGCAGCACCAGGCCCACCAGGCCGGGGATACCGTCCGTTCGGCCATGGTCGCATCGGGCCGCTCGTGGATCTACCTGCGGGATGCCCGGCTCGACCAGGCCGAGCAGACCGCGCGGTTTTCCTACGAGGCGATCGAGCCCCGGTACGGGAACCGTGATCTCGATCTGCTCGCCACATACGGATGGCACGTGACCTTCGCCGCCGTCGTCGCGGCACGGCGGGGCGACGTCGCGGACGCGGACGATCTGCTGTCGCAAGGGCACGCCGTCGCCGCTCGGATGGGCCGGGACGTCACGGTGAACGGTACGGCGTTCGGGCCGGCCACGGTCACCGCGCAGGCCATCGGCATCACGGTGTCGACCGGGCGCCCCGGCAAAGCCCTCGGTCTGTTCTCGTCGATCGGCGACACCTCCGGCCTCACCCCGTCCGCGCGCAACCGGATGCTGCTGGATGTCGCCCTCGCCCAGGCGGAGACCCGGCAGTCGGACACGGCGCTGGACACCCTGTGATACGCCCCCGCCGTTCACCGACAGTGCCCACATGGTCACAGTGGATCCGTGCTGACGCACCATCACGAAGTGGTGTGTCAGCCACAGCTGCCCCACGGCGGCCGACACCTCCCGTCCCCGAACGCAGTGCCGGCAACCGCACCACCCGACCTGAGGGGAAGCAACACCATGTCCGTTCTGACCGATCGACTGCCCACGCTGAACATCGCCGTGGACGCGGAGCCGACCGGCCCGCTCGCCACCCGGCCGTTCGGGCTCGACGCCATCACCAACCCGGTGACCGTCGCGCCGCTTCCGCCCGCCTGCGTCGACCCCGACACGCAGTTGTCGCTGATCGACGGCCGCACGGCGATCGACCTGCCCACCATGGACGGATCGGGTTGTCAGACCGAGTCCGACGGGCAGACCGTGATCAGCGTCGACTACGACCAGAACGACGACTGATGTCCGACGGCGCCAGGAGCACGCGGGGCGACTCTCCCCGCGTGCTCGTCATCACCCACGACCTCGACCCCACCGCCGACTACGTCCTGCGTGAACTCAACGCCCGAGGCGTCCCGTTCTGGCGCACCGACGTCGCCGACTTCCCGCAGCGCATGACCATGACGGCCGAACTGGGGCCCGACGGCCAGTGGATCGGCACCCTCAACGGTGCCCTGCGGGGCCTCGACCTGTCCGAACTCGCGTCCGTGTGGTGGCGCAAGCCCACCGCCTTCCAGTTCGCCGCCGGCATGTCCGGCCCCGAGCGGCGGTTCGCCGCCTCGCAGGCCAAGCGGGCGTTCGCCGGCGTTCTCGGCTCGCTGCCCGGGGTGCTGTGGGTCAACCGCCCGGAGCGCAACGCCGACTGCACGAAGCCCGCGCAACTGACCGCCGCCGCCGGGGCCCGGCTGCCCGTGCCGGCGACACTGGTCACCAACGTTCCCAGGGCGGTGCGCGAGTTCGCCGAGCGATGCGGCGGCCGGATCGTCACGAAGGTACTCGGCGGGATCGTCCACACCGAGAACGGGCAGCGGGGCCAGATGTACACCACCCGTGTCCCCGAAGACCGGTGGGACGATCCGCGTGCGGCGCTGACGGCGCACCTGTACCAGCAGGAGATCACCGACAAGGCGTACGAAGTCCGGGTGACCTGCGTCGCCGGTCAGCTGTTCCCCGTGCGGATCGACGCCCCGGACGGCCCCGGCCGGCTGGACTGGCGTACCGATTCGAAGAACCTCGCCTACACCCCGGAACTGCTCCCCGAACCGATCCGTACAGGCATCCTGGACATGCTGCGGCGTCTCGGACTCGTCTTCGCTGCCGTGGACCTGATCGTGGACCGGTCCGGGACGCACTGGCTGGTCGATGTGAACCCGGGCGGGCAGTGGGCCTGGATCGACGTCACCCGCGACGCCGTCACCAACGCGATCGCCGATCTCCTCCAGAAGGGCACCACGTGACCGAAACCGCCGAGCCGACTGCCGAGAGCCTGCGCCACGCCATGGTCGACGCGCTGACCGCCGACGGTTCCCTCACCGATCCGGGGTGGCAGCGCGCCTTCCGGGACGTGCCCAGGCACCTGTTCGTGCCGTACTTCTACCGGCAGGGCCCCGGCGGAAGTCAGCAGCGGGCCAGCGGTGACGACCCCGGGCACGCTGCCGAGTGGCTGAAGGCCGTGTACGAGAACCGGGCACTGGTCACCCACCTGATCGACGGGAACACCGCGTCGTCGTCCAGCCAGCCCTCCCTGATGGCCGTGATGCTCGAAGCACTCGGCGAGCGGGCCGACATTCGGGTGAAGGAAATCGGTACGGGTGCCGGTTACAACGCCGCGCTGCTCTCCCATCGCTACGGCGACGACCAGGTGGTGACCGTCGACATCGACCACGACATCACCGACACGGCACGGCGCCGCCTCGGCCGCGCCGGCTACCGGCCGACGGTGATCACCGGCGACGGCGCCGCCGCCCACTCGCCCACCGAGCCGGGGCGATCGGAATCGCGGCGCTACGGCGCGATCATCGCCACGTGCGGACTCTCCCGCATCCCGCCCGCATGGCTGCCCGAGCTCGCCCCCGGCGGCGTGATCGTCGCACCCGTCGGATACGGCATCGCGCGTGTCCACCGGACCGGCGAAGCCGAGGCCGACGGCCGGTTCCTCACCACCCCTGCCTACTTCATGCCCCTGCGGACGGCCGGGGACAGCGGGATCATCCGCCGGCCCCAGCTCTCCGACGGCGACCGCCGGCCGTCCACCATCGGTGCCGATGCCCTGGCGGACGAGGACTTCCGCTTCCTGGTCAGCATCACCATGCCACCGCTCGGCTGGCAGTACGACCTCGGCGACGACGGGGCGACGACCGGCGCCCGGGTGTGGACGTCGAACGGCTCGATCGCCGAACTGCGGCCCGACGGCACCGTGACCGAGACCGGCCCACGCCCGCTGTGGTCCGAACTCGAATCGGCGCACCGCGTGTACCGGGCCCACGACCAGCCGGCCCGAGACCGGTACGGCATCACCATCACGGGCACCGGACAGCAGGTGTGGCTCGACCGTCCGGACGGCCCGTCATGGACGATGAGCCCGCGACGTTGAGCCGGCACGACGGCCCCGAGGCAGGCCGCGCGGGCACCGCGTCAGTCTGCGGTCCGGGCCTGCGGTTCGGCTGCCGCCGGGTGCTACTGCCCGGTCAGTGCGCGGGCCCGGGCGGCGCGGCGCAGGGTGTCCAGTTGGTCGACCAGGCCGCGCCGGGTCGCCACGGTGAGGTCCGGGTCGGTGAGGCAGGCCTCGGCCGCCCGGACGGTCCGTTCGGTGGCGGCGAAGGCGGGGAAGGCCGCCGTGGTGAGCACCCGGGCCAGGGCGGGGCCGCGGCGGGCGGCGGCCGGGGCCAGCTCCTCGAAGTAGCGCGTGGTCAGTTCGTCGAGCAGTTCGGCCTGCTCGGGCTGCCACAGTCCCTTGGCGGTGGCGGCGGCCAGGTAGTTGGAGAGCTCGCCGTGGAACAGTGCCTGCCAGGCGGCCTCCTTGGCCGCCGGGTCGGGCAGGGCGGCGCGGCAGCGGGCGGCGCCCTGCTCGCTGGTGTCGCTGGGGTCGGCGGCGAGTTCGGCGGCGATCTCCGGTTCGCCCGCCGCGCCGAGCACGCACAGCCGCGCCAGCAGCTGCCAGCGCAGGTCCGGGTCGAGCTCCGGCCCGCCGGGCACCGTGCCGGCGGCCAGCCAGTCGCGCAGTTCGGCGGCGTCGGCCTCGTCGGCGGCGGTGGCGATCACGCCGCGTACGGCGACCAGGCGCAGGCCGGTGCGGTCCGGCTCGTTCTCGGTGCGCCGCAGCAGGGTGCGGCAGACCCGGGCCAGTTCGGCCAGGGCGGCCGGCCGTTCGGCGGGCGGCAGGGCGCAGTCCGCCACGAAGTCGCGGGCGAAGGAGAGCACCGCGTCCACCAGGTGCACCGAGGTCTCGCCGGGCAGGTGGTCGGCGACCAGCCGCAGGTACTCGCCGGGCGCGAGTTCCCCGTCGCGCACCTGGTCGCGGGCGGCGCCCCAGAGCACTGCCCGGGCGAGTTCCTCGGGCACGGCGCCGAGGGAGGAGCGCGCGGTCCGCCAGGAGGCGGGGTCGAGGCGGATCTTGACGTAGCTGAGGTCGGTGTCGTTGAGCAGGGTCAGCTCGGTGCCGTCGGCCGGCGGGTCCAGCGGCACGGCGCCGTCGCCCGGCAGGTCGCCGGGCAGGTCGAGCGGCACGCGGTCGGCGAGTTCCAGGGCGCCGTCGGCGGTGCGCCGGTAGTGGCCCGCGGTCAGCTGGTGCGGGCGCAGCGCGCCGTCCGCCGAGGTGTGCTCGATGCGGCCGTCGGTCACCCGCAGGGTGTCCACGCCGCTGGTGCGCAGCCAGCGGTCGGCCCAGGCGTGGACGTCGCGGCCGCTGGCGGCGGCCAGGGCCCGGAGCAGGTCGTCGAGGGTGGCGTTGCCGAAGGCGTGCGCGTCGAAGTAGTCGTTGACCCCGGTCAGGAAGGTCTCCTCGCCGAGCCAGGCGACGAGCTGGCGCAGGACGGCGGCGCCCTTGGCGTAGGAGATGCCGTCGAAGTTCTGCAGTGCCTGGGCGGTGTCCTCGACCGTGCCGGGTGCCACCGGGTGGGTGGAGGGGCGCTGGTCGGCGTCGTAGCCCCAGGGCTTGCGGTCGGCGGCGAAGCCGGTCCAGGCGCCGGTGAAGCGGGTGGAGGCGGCGGTGACGCTGTAGGCCATGTACTCGGCGAAGGACTCGTTCAGCCACAGGTCGTCCCACCACTTCATGGTGACCAGGTCGCCGAACCACATGTGCGCCATCTCGTGGATCACCACCATGGCGCGTTCCTCGCGCCTGGTGTCGGTCACGGCGGAGCGGAAGACGTACTCGTCGCGCAGCGTGACGCAGCCCGGGTTCTCCATCGCTCCGGCGTTGAACTCCGGGACGAAGCACTGGTCGTAGCTGTCGAAGGGGTAGCGGTGCCGGAAGACCCGGTGGTAGTGGTCGAAGCCCTGCCGGGTGATCTCCAGCAGTTCGGCGGCGTCGGCGTCCAGGTGGGCGGCGAGCGAGCGGCGGCAGTGCAGGCCGAGCGGGATCCCGTCGTGCTCGGCGCGCACCGAGTGCAGCGGTCCGGCCACGACGGCGAGGAGGTAGCTGCTGATCGCCGGGGTGGTGTCGAACTCCCAGCGGCCGGGCGAGGTCTGGCGGCCCAGGCTGTTGCCGACCACGGTCCACTGCTTCGGCGCGGTGACGGACACCGTGTACCGCGCCTTGAGGTCGGGCTGGTCGAAGGAGGCGAACACCCGGGGGCCGTCGTCGAGGAAGGACTGGGTGTAGACGTAGTCCTCGCCGTCGGCGGGGTCGGTGAAGCGGTGCATGCCCTCGCCGGTGTGCGAGTAGGCCATGTCGGCTTCGACGGTGAGTTCGTTGTCGGCGGCCAGGTCGGTCAGCGGGAAGCGCCCGTCCCGCAGGGTGGTGACGTCCAGTTCGCGGCCGTTCAGCACCACCCGGTGGAGTGCGGCCGGTTTGACGTCCACGGAGGTGGCGGCGCCCGGGGTGGTGCAGCCGAAGCGGATGACCGTGGTGGAGCCGAACACCTCCCGGCCGCGGGTCAGGTCGAGGTCGAGGTGGACGGTGCGGACGTCGAGCAGGCGGTGGCGCTCGGCGGCCTCGATGCGGGTGAGGATGGAGGTATCAGACACAGGGGTCATGCTGCTCCATCCGGCGGGCGGACGGCACCGGTTTTCGGCTCCGTGCGGGGCGGCGGGGGCGGGGCGGGCGGGTCCGGTCCGGGCCTGTGCGACCGGGCCGCGGAACACTGAGTCCCCGAGAGTGGGGACGCGACGCGCGCGAGAAGTCGGCCCCGCCGACTTCTCGCGCAGAGCCCTCGACCGGCTGGGCAGGGGCGGATCAGCCGGCTTTCGACGCCCGTGGAAGCGCTCCGGGATTCGAATGCGGAAGGTTGCCGAGGTGTGCCGGGGGCAGGTGCACGGCCCTGGTCGGAAGTGCGTCGAAGCGTGGCACGAGGCCCTTCCGGTCGCCGGCCGGCGCGGATGTCGAATTGCTCCGCGCCGATCCGGAAGGCCCCACTCGTGTCGGGACCGACGTACGGTGCGTGCGCCGCCGGGCCGCGCGGAGTGGGAAGTCGGACCGGCCGACTTCCCACTCCCGAGGTCGGCCGGTGAGCGTCAGTCCTGGTAGACGATCCAGTTCTGGTCGGGGCTGCCGGGCAGGCCCGCGCCGCTCGGGCCGCCGCCGGTGTTGGGGGCCGGGGAGCCGGCGACGGGCTGGCCGACTCCGGTGGTGTGGAGGACGAGGCCCAAGTCGCCGTGGCTCCTGATCAGGGTGGTGTCCTGGCTGACGTCGATGATCCAGCGCTGGGTCAGGTCGCCGCTGCGGCACGGCTCCTGGACGACGGCCTGCCCGATGCCCTTGGCGGTGACGCACTTCCCGGAGGTGCTGCCCTTGACGGTGAAGACGCCGACGGACTCGAAGGCGTAGTCGACCTTGTCGAACACCCAGGTCTGGCCGGTCGAAGCGGCGGCGCGGGCGAGGACGTCGGTGCCCGCACCCTCGTCCAGGTAGGTCTGGTCGCCCTGGACCTGGAGCTGCCCGGTGAAGTGGGCCAGTCCGGCGGACGCCGGGGCGCTGTTGAGGACCGCGATACCGGTGAAGGCGACGGTCGCCCCCGCAAGGGTGGCGAGGGTCTTGGGGGTGATGAGCCTCATGTGCTCCGACGGTACGCCAACGGACCAGCGGCGGGAAGAAGGCTGGGACTTGGAGAGGATCGTCGAGCGCACCGACGACCTGTCCGGGTTCCGCGTCGTCCCGCGCCACCGGGTTGCAGAGAGGACGCTCGGCTGGGGGAAACCCCCAGCCGAGCGCCCGACTGCCTTTTCACGGCCTTGACTCGGACGGCGACCAACCCCGCACCCCGGGCAGGGGGCTCCTCTCCCGGGCTCAGGCTCAGATGTCGCCGAACTCGCCGCTGCGGACAGCGGCAACGAACGACACCCAGGCCTCGGCGGGGAAGACGAGAGCCGGCCCCTGAGGATCCTTGGAGTCACGGACAGGAGCCAGGCCGGGAAAGTCAGGAGCCACCTCGACGCAAGACCCGCCATTGTTGCTGTAGGAAGACTTGAACCACCGAGCCCCGAACAGATCTACGCCGTCGATCATGACGCCCCTCTCAGGCTTCGCCGAAGTCGCCGCTGCGAATGGCGGTAACGAATGACACCCAGGCCTCGGCCGGGAAGACGAGAGCCGGGCCGTGGGGGTCCTTCGAGTCACGAACGGGCGCAAGACCCGGGAAGTCCGCTGCTACCTCGACGCAGTTACCACCGTTGTTGCTGTACGTGCTCTTCCGCCACCTGGCGTCGACGAGGTCGAGTTCCATAGCGCTCACAGCCCTTCCGTGCCCTCCCCCGCCCACGCAAAAACGCCTGGCTGGGGGAAACCCCCAGCCAGGCGTCCGACTACCTCTTCACAACTTCGACTCGGACGGCAACCAACCGTGCACCCCAAGCAGGAGACACCTCTCCCGGGCTCAGACGTCGCGGAACTCGCCGCTGCGGACAGCGGCAACGAACGACTTCCACGCCTCGGCCGGGAAGACGAGAGCCGGGCCCTGGGGGTCCTTGGAGTCACGGACAGGAGTCAGGCCGGGGAAGTCGGGAGCCACCTCGACGCAGGTACCGCCGTTGTTGCTGTAACTGCTCTTGAACCATGCGGCGTCGGACAGGTCTACAGGGGAAATCATGACGTTCCTCTCACGCCTTGCTTGCGGATCATCTCCAGTGACGCAGCCTTCGACAGCGCTTCCACCTGGAGCTGATGGTAGTCCCGTTCCCAGGCCTGGGCCGTATCAGCGTCTCGCGCGAGGAAGCCGCGCAGCTGGCACTCCGAGTATGCCAGGAGTGATCGATCCGCCAGGGTAAGCAGCGTAACAACCATGGTGAACGGCAGCTCTTCTGCGAGTGAGAACGGCGCCACCTGGATGGTGACGTTCGGACGGCTTGCGAGGTCTTCAAGGTGCGCCAGCTGCCGCGCCATGACCCTGGGCCCTCCCACCCTTCGCAGGAGCGCACCTTCATCCAGGACGAAGTGCAGGCGCGGAGCCGACCGCTGGTCGAGCAGCTTCTGCCGTGTGGCCAGGAAGTCGAGGCGATCCGCCGCCTGCTCCTCGGTGATGCTGCCGCGCCGCACGGCCGCAGAGGCAAAGGCGTTGGCGTACTCCATGGTCTGAGCCAGGCCTGGCACGATGCCCAACTCGAAGTGGGAGATGCCCTGAGCTTTCGCCTCTTGCGCCGCGTACTCGGGAAACCCTTCCAGCAACGACGACCTGCTCAGGCTCCAGTACGTCAGTTCCAATGTTCCACCGGCATCGATGACCTTGTCAGCCTTACGAACCCAGTCAAGCGTGGGATTGCGCGTCCCTCTTTCGAGGTTCGAAATCTGACTATCACTCAAGTTCGTACGCTGGCCAAGCTGGGTCTGCGTCAAGCCTGCCGCCTTGCGCAGCTTGCGCAGTTGGGCTCCGAACGCCTTGAGGGGCGAGGCCGATGGATCCAGCCGAGACTCACGCATCGTCAGACCTCCACTGCTGCACGAATACCACACGGGGGAACTGTCAAGTGGGAAAGCCTTCCGATCGTAGCGGGCAAGGGGCCACTATGGCTACACCCAGTTATTCACCGGGAGCACAGAGCAACCAGCGGAGACCCCATGCGCCACGCGCGGAATCCCGGTAATCGCCTTCAACTCGCACTGGACTTCACCAGTCCGGAGGACGGCGATCCGCGCGAGGGCATCGTCATGGAGGTCGCGTCCGGGAAGGCCCACCGCCCGCCCGTCGACGGGTGGCCACTGCCACCCTCCATCAATTCCTCTTACCTGGAGCAGAGTTGAGCAGGACCCGCATCATGAGCAAGCCCCCGGCCCGCCGGTCGGGGCAGCAGATCTTCGCCCTGCGCGAGGACCCCGGCGGATCGGGCGAACTGTCCGCCCTCCTCGTCGATCCCGTCTACATGGACGGGCTGATCCTCCCCGGCGGCAGCGCCGAGCAGGACGAACTCCCCCACCTCGCGGCCCGCCGGCACCTCGAAACCGAGACCGGCCTCGTCCTGCCCCTGCGCACCGTCCTCACCATCGACTACATGCCGGCCGCCGAGTTCCCCGAGGGCCTCAACCTCGTCTACGCGGGCGGGAAGCTCACCCCCCAGCAGGCCAACACCGCCACCCACCACCAGCCCCCGGACGAACTCCGCGCCCTCCACTGGGTCCCCCGTCACCGGCTCCGCGACCTCATGGCCGACGACCAGTGCCGCCGTGTCGAGGACGCCTGGGACGCCTGGGAGCACGGCGACGGCCTCCCCCTCCTTGTCCGGGGCGTCCCGGTCCCGGTCGGCTGATCACACCGACACCCCAGAGGCCGGACCGCCATCGCTGCGGTCCGGACCCTCACTTCAGCAGAACCCCTGAGTCGGCGTCGTAGCGCACCGCACGGCGCACTCCATTCGCACACACCCCTCCCTTGAGGCACTCCCCCATGCTCAAAACCCACCGCCGTCCCCGCATGTTCGTCGCGCGTCTCGACTCCCGTACCGAGTCCACGCCCCTGGCGCGCTACCTGCTCCGCGCGTACCTCTCCGGCCTCCCCGCCGGCGAGCGCTACGCCGACACCGCCGAGTTGCTCCTCGGCGAGTTGTTCGCCAACGCCGTCCAGCACTCCGACGCCCCCGACGACCAGCACATCGAGGTCCGCTTCACCGTCACCGGCTCCCGTCTCCGGCTCGAAGTCCACGACGCCGACACCACCCACCCCTCCCTCCGCCTCCCCGCTCCCGACGACGAGCACGGCCGAGGCCTGCTCCTCGTCGACCAGCTCGCCGAACGCTGGGGCAGCGCCAACCGCCCCGGCGGCACCGGCAAGTACGTCTGGGCGCTCGTCGCCCCCGCCCCCAGCCCCTCCCTCGTCACCGCCTGAAAGCCCGAACCCCCATGCACCTCACCACGCTCGCTGGCCACGCCCTCTCCCGCGGCCGCACCCCCGCCGACACCTACGCCCTCCTCGCCCGCCGCACCCACAAGCCCGTCCCCTCCGCCCGGGCCGTCTGCCTCGCCCTCACCATCCCCCTCGCCGAGACCGTCCGCCGCCTGGCCGACTGCCACGACGCCCTGCTCACGGACCCCCGCCCGGGCTCCGAGACCGACACCGGCGAACTCCTCGAAGCCCTCGGCGTCTTCGACGTCCCCGCCTCCCTCACCGACACCGAACTCGCCGTCGTCGAGCTCTTCCTCACCGCCATCGACGCCATGGGGGGCATCCGACCCGGCCACCACCACGGCCTCACCCGCTGGTTCACCACCGGCAACCTCACCGCGGCCTACCTCTCCCTCGCCGCCGCCCGACCCCTCCCCCGCACCGGCAACCCCACCCTGTACTGGACCACCCTCGTCACCGCCGGCGAACTCCTCACCACCACCCCCAACCCCGACACCCGCCTCACCTACGCCCTCACCCACTGCCGCACCCAAGCCACCCGCACCTGACCAACACCCCTTGCTGCGCAGGAAGTCGGCCCCACCGACTTCCTGCGCAGCAGCACACGCCGATCGCCCCGCCCAAAAACCCAGCCGCCCCATGCACGAGAAGTCGACCCCGCCGACTTCCTGTACGCCATCCCAGAGGGCGTTCTGTGAGGGCATGAGAGAGGTCCATCCATTGCGCCGAAGGCCGGTGCCGATCAACGCGGTTGACGTTCGGCAAGGACGCGTTCCGACGGAGACAGGAACGAGCGCAGCCCGCCCAGGCGACCTCTCGGCCACCAGGGCGCGTTTCGAAAGTGCTGGTCACCGCCACTCGTTGACGGCTTCGACCAGCACCGTCGCTTCGTGGCGGACGGCGAGTTCGTCGTGTCCCGTGGCTGCCGCGCGGTGGTGCTTGAAACGGTGGTTCACCATCACGGTGCCGCCGAGGCCGACGCGGCCCCCGGCACTCGCCCTTCGAGAACGGATCCGTCACGACGGGCGACGCGTCACGCCCGTCCTGGACCGGGTACCGCGAGGGCGACAGGCCCACCCGTCAGTTGCGCGAGCCACGCCGAGTTGGCCGCACGCACCTCCTGCGGACGTTCACCGATCAGGCCGCGGGACTCGCCGGCTGCGGGCATGCGACGGAGCCCCGCAGCCGAACGGACGGGGCGTCAGCGCATGCCACCGGAAGCGAGGATGACATCCCCGGTGATCCAGCGCGCGTCGTCGGAAGCCAGGAAGGCCACCAGCGGGCCGTAGTCGTCCGGGGTGCCCGTACGGCCCAGCGGGGTACCGGCGATCGCCTGTGCCTCCTGGGCCGAGCCGGGGAATCCCATGGCCCTGGTGCCCTCGGTGTCCGACGGTCCGGGCATGATCGCGTTGACCCGGATGCCGCGCGGGCCCAGCTCCTTGGCCGCCACGATGGTGAACGCGTTGACGGCGCTCTTGGACGCGACATAGAGCGAGGCGTACGGCGGGTGGGTGAGCGTGCCGGCCGTCGAGACGTTGATGATGGACGCGGCGCCGATGTCGTCCTGCGCGGCCAGGGCCTGCGTTGTGAGGATCGTACCGAGCAGGTTCGTGGTCATCTCGCGCTGGAACTCCTCCTCGGTGATGCCCGACAGCGGCGCGAAGGCGGCGACGGCCGCGTTGTTCACGAGCACGTCGACCGGTCCGTACTCCTCGCGCGCGCGATCGAACAGATGGCGCACGTCGTCGCCGCGGGCCACGTCCGCCCGGACCGCGATCGCCCGGCCGCCCCCGGCGGTGATGCCCGCGACGACCCGTCCGGCACCCTCCGCGTCCTCCCGGTAGTTCACCACGACGGCCGCGCCGCTCCCGGCCAGCGCCTTGGCGATCCCCGCACCGAGGCCCTTCGACGCGCCCGTGACGATCGCCGTACGTGCGTTGCTGCTGATCACAGTGACTCCTCGAACGTTGGTGCCTGCGGAAGTCACCGTAGGAAAGCTGGTTACTGCGAGGAAGTACGTACTTTTTTGTCACCTCATGACGTGATGGAAACTCAGCACGTCGCGACGGCCGCCCGGCTCCTGGCCCACGACACCTTCGACAACAGGTGCGTGCTCAGGCCGATCATGGATCAGACGACAAGCCGCTGGGCGACACTGATCGTCTCGGCCCTCGTCGCCGGCCCGCACCGCTTCGCGCAGCTGCACCAACGAGTCGGTGGCATCAGCCAGAAGATGCTGTCGCAGAACCTCAAGGCACTGGCCCGGGCCGGGCTCGTCGACCGCCATGTCGCGCCCACCACCCCGCCCCAGGTCACCTACGACCTGACGGAACTCGGTGTCGGCCTGGCCGGACCGCTGACCGAACTCATCCAGTGGTTCGGCCGGCACGGGGACGAGCTCCTCGCCGCCCAGGAGCGCTACGACCGCCGGCAGGAGCCACCGCACGCGTCCTGAGTGGGACGGCCGCCTGTCGGAGCCGTCGCCTAGAGTGCGGCATCGGATACGACGACGGCCGACAAGGGATGGGCGATGACCGAGGCGTGGGACCGACTGCGGGCGGTCATGGGAGAGCCGGTGTACACCCCGGCGCGGGTTCCGTGGGAGCTGGCGCCCGGCGAACTCGGGGTCCAGCTGCCCTCGGACTACCGCGCGTTCATCGACCTGTACGGCGGGGTGAGTCTGAACGGCGAGTGGGGCGTGTACACGCCGAGCGAGAAGCCGTCCTTCTACAAGGCGCCGGGCGGCCTGGCGGACTGGCGTATCACGAACGACGTCGATCTCCGCGACCAGATCGAGGGCGAGGAGCAGTGGTGGGACCAGCCGGGCCCCACCCCGGTGTTCCCGGATCCGGGCGGCCTGCTGTCCTGGGGCTGGAACAGCAACCACAACCAGTGCTGCTGGCTGACGACCGGTCCGGACCCCGAGCAGTGGCCGGTGACGGTGTTCTACGAGGACCGGCTCGACCACTTCGACGGCGGTTTCGCGGAGTTCGTGGCAACTGTGCTGACCGGCGGCTACGCGGCGGAGGACGAGCTGCTGGTGCGCGCGGACCCCGAGGTGTGGGGGCCTCAGCCGGCCCGACCCCTCTGGTCTCCCAAGAGCGACTGGGCGGGCAGGAACTGGGGCGCCGAGTGGGGTATCGAGGGATTCCTCGACGCGCCCGGGTCGACGGAGATGCCGTGGGTCAGGACGTGATGGGCGATCGGCGCGACGGGCAGCTCCGCTTCAAGGCGCCGGTCCGGTACCGGCGGACGGGCCGGCGGACCTTGGTCCTCTTCCCGACCGCTCTGGCCTGCGCCCTTGCCTTCGTCCTCGCCGCGGGGGCCAAGGGCCGGGATCCCGCGATGATCGCGGCCTTCACGGTCTGCCTGATCGTCGCCTATGTCATCGCCGCCTCCTTCGTGGGCCCGTTCTGCGGCAGTACCACGGTGGATTCCGCGGGCCTGACCACGCGGACCCTGCTGAGGACACGTGTGGTCACCTGGCCGCAGGTGCGGTCGTTCGGGTTCTCGCCGGAGGTCAACCGCGGCATCGAGCACTGTCTCCTGGAGGTGCGCCTGCACCAGGGGCGGGCGGTCGTCCTGCCGGGCCTGGTCGCGTCGAGCGCGGACGACCCGGAGCTCCGGTCGCGCCTGTCCCAGCTGCGGGCCGCGTGGACCGCGGCCCGATCCGCTGCCGCGGCCGGGTGATGCGGCTCGACGGGCGTGCTGCCCCGGCTGGCCGGCCCGGGCGGCCCGGCCGGGTCTGCCCCGCGGGGGCAGCGACTCTGCCCCCGTGTACCTGGCCGGGGGCCGACCGTGGCACGTATACAGGAGGCTGAGCCGTCCTCCGCCCCGAAAGGGTCCCTCATGCACGCACGGGAAGCCGCCAGAACGCCGGACGGCGCCCGCTCCGGCCGCCGGGGCGCCGACTCCGCGCGGACGGCCCGCACCGCGGCCGTGCCGGTGCGGCCGGGGGCGGGTCTTCCGTCCCCGCTGGAGGTGGCCGCCCTTCAGCGCACCGTCGGCAACGCCGCCGTGGCCCGGATGTTCGAGGAGGCCCGCCACCGGCACGGCCCGGGCTGCGGCCACCAGGAGCCGGACGGCGGCGGGGCGCCCGTGCAGCGCTCCGCCGTGCACCGGGTCCTCGGGTCGCCGGGCCGGCCGCTCGACGCCGGGCTGCGGGAGGAGATGGAGCAGCGGCTGCAGGCGGACTTCTCCGACGTGCGGGTGCACACCGGCACGGCCGCGCAGCGTTCGGCGCAGGAGGTGGGTGCCCGCGCCTACACCTCGGGCAGCCATGTCGTCCTCGGTGCCGCAGGGGCGGACAAGCACACCCTGGCCCATGAGTTGACCCATGTGATCCAGCAGCGCAACGGCCCGGTGGCCGGGACGGACCACGGGAACGGCCTGCGCGTCAGCGACCCGTCCGACCGCTTCGAGCGCGAGGCGGAGGCGACCGCGCGCCGGGTGATGGCGGCGCCGGTGCAGCGGGCCGTCGCCGTCCCGGACGCGCCCGGCCGCGTGGACCGTGCCCCGGGCGGGGCGGCCCCGGCGGTGCAGCGGGTCGTCACCGTCGCCAGGGGAACGATCGGCAGTTCGGGGGAGACCGACAAGGTCCAGTGGAATGCCGGGCGTCACAAGAACCTGCCGGAGGCGGACAGGAAGGCCATCCTGGCCGAGATCGGGAGGATGGCCGACGCGGAGGAATCCGAACACTTCACCTCGTACGAGAAGCTCATCGACGCGGCCCACGCCCGGGTGCGGGCGGCGAGCGGGCAGAACCTGGCGCCCGTGACGCCCGTCGCCGTCGCCACCGGGGCGCTCCAGCACACCTTGACGATCTCCGACGAGGAGCAGATGAAGCGCCACAAGGAAGTGCGCCGGCGGCTGTCCCTGCGCGGGGTCAGCCTCGACCTGGAGGCGTTCCGCAACCGGCAGGCGATGGTGAACCCGTTCACGTACAGCGACGTGGAGGACGGCGCCTCCTACACCATCGGCGCCGGCGGGAACTTCGTTCTCGGCAGCGTGCAGGAGGGCGACTACTCCCAGCTGTTCGACCTGGCCAGGAGCAAGTCGGGCCTCACGGAGCAGCAGTTGGCGAACCGGTTCATCAAGGCGCTGTCGGAGAGCGGCAGCAGGCCGTTCGACGATCTGCCCAAGGACGCGCAGAAGTACTGCGCCAAGATCGTGGCCATCATCCAGGGCGCCGAGTTCCGCCGGGCCGCCGCCAACCCGACCGCGGCCGTCGCGGCGTTCAACAAGGTGGTCACCGGTGAGACGGCCACGCTCCACGAAGCGATGAACACGTTCACCCTGTTCGCCAAGGCCGGCGGCGGATCGGCGGACTCGCAGTACCACCGCGCCGGCAAGGAGCCCGACGCGGAGCTCAACGCCCGCATCCTCCAGGAGTTCAGGTCACTGGCCCAGCTCGTGTCCGCGAACGGCTTCGACCCCAACGACGAGAAGCAGTTCTACACGGCCTGCGAGACCATCGCGGTCGGCTCCATGAACTCCTTCAAGTCGAACTTCAGCTACACGATGACGTGAGCGGACCGGCCCCCGGGACCGCGCAGGCGCCGAGGTGTCGGCCGTCGCCGCCGAGGCGACGACGGCCGACGCCCTTGTGCGGTGGGTCAGTTGTCGTTGTTGACCTTGGTGTAGGCCGCGCTGTAGCCGGTCGGACAGTAGAGGGTGTCGCTCCCGTTGCCCATGTGCCAGGAGCCGAGGACCGTCGTCTGGTTGCCCTTGACGTTGTCGTTGTTGCAGACCAGCACCAGCTGCCAGTGGTTCTTGGTGGCGGTGGTCTGGCAGCTCACCGATCCCCAGTTCGTGCCCTGGGTGGTGCTGCAGTACGAGGTCGCCGACGCCCCCGGCGCCGCCATCACACCGGCGGCCACCAGCAGCGCCGCACCGGTTCCCAGAGCCGCAATTCGACGCATGACCTTCTCCTTCGTCGCATCTCGAACAAGCTGTGCGGTCAGCATGCCGAGGATGCGATCAGTTGTATCCACTGTCGGCGCGACTGGCCGAAACCGGCCGTTCCGCTCTCCCGGGCGGCACCTGCCGGGACCGCCGTGCGCCCGGGGCGCCCGGCCGAGGGGGGAAGGTCCCGGCCGGGCGCCCGACGGTCAACCGGCTACCGCTCAGGGGCCCGTGATCGTCCAGTACACGGCGGCGTTGTTGCCACCGCCCCCGCTCTGCGCGAACCGGAACATCGGGTCGGAGCCGGCGGAGTCGTAGCCGTTGCTGCCGGCGTACGGGTTGTTCCAGTGGAGCTGCACGCGCTTGCCGTTGAGCCCGGGGTTCCCGCAGTTCTCGGCGTCGTAGATGACGTGGCCCTCGGTCCCGGTGAGGAAGCCGTCGCTCTCGGACTGCCAGCGCCCGGTGTTCCCGTCGCGCACGATGGCGTCCGGGGCCAGGCCGCTCGACCAGATGCCGTGGTCCAGCCAGGCGTTCTGCAGGCGCAGTTCGCAGCCCGTCCAGTTGACGACCGCGACCTGCGTGCTGCGCGCCGCGCTCAGCGCCTGCGCCGGCTGCTGGTCCGCGGTGGCCGCGCCGGCCGGGGCGGCCGTCGCGAACAGCGCGGCGGCGACGCCCGCCGCGGCCAGCGCCGTACGGACCAGGGACTTCCGCTGTGCCATGGGGTACTCCTCTCGTTCTCGGACCGCGTCGGTGCGGTCCTGCTGCTCGAAGCCTCGGCCGGGCCCGTCAACAGGCGGTCGACAATGTGTTGACAGGTGATGGACAAGCAGCGCGTCGTCGACCGCCCGGACCGGGCACGGCGCCTCTGACCAGGGGTGATGCGGTCGGTATCATGCGCCGGGGGGATCGTTGTTCGGGCGGAGGGGGACGGCTGGTGGGTGGTTTGCGGTTCGCGGTGCTGGGGCCGCTGCGGGGGTGGCGGGACGGCGGCGAGCTCGTGCTCGGGTCGCCGCAGCAGCGCAGCCTGCTGCTCGCGCTGCTGCTGCGGGCCGGCCGCCCGGTGTCGACCGGTCAGCTCGTCGACGACCTGTGGGGCGAGGAGCCGCCCGCCAAGCCCTCCGCCGTGATCCGCACCTACGTCCACCGCCTGCGCCGCGTCCTGGGGCCCGACGCGCCGACCACGCTCAGTGGGGGCTACCTGCTCGCCCTGGACCCGGGCGCACTGGACACCCACCGCGTCGAGGAGCTCCTCGACGAGGCGAAGGAGCTGCGCGCCGACGGCGAGCACGCCCACGCCGCCGGCGTGCTCCGCTCGGCACTGGCCCTGTGGCAGGGCGAGCCGATGACCGCGCTCCCCGGCCCCTACGCCGAACGCCAGCGCGGCGAGTGGGCCGAACGCCGGGTGACCGTCCTGGAGTCGTGCCTGGAGGCCGAGGTCGAGGCCGGACCGTCCGGCGAGATCGTCGCCGAACTGAGCGCCGTCGTGGCCGAACACCCGCTCAGGGAACGGTTCTCCGAGCTGCTGATGCTCGTCCTCTACGGAACCGGCCGGCAGGCCGAGGCCCTGGGCGTGTACCGCGCGGCGGACCGGCGGCTGCGCGAGCAGCTCGGCGTCAGCGCCGGGCCCGGACTGCGCGAGCTGCAGCGCCGGATCCTGGTGGCCGACGCCGGCCTCGTGGCGCCCGCGCGGCCCCGGCCCGCCGCCGCGGCCCGCCCGGCCCACCAGGAGCGCCCGCCGTACCGGGCGGCGGTCCGGCCGACCCAGGTCCCGGCCGACCTCGCCGACTTCACCGGCCGCGAGGCGCAGACCGAGGCCCTGCGGGCCGTCCTGCTCGCCCCCGGCACCGTGCCCGTGGCCACCGTCTCCGGCCTGGGCGGCGTGGGCAAGACGGCGCTGGCCGTCCACGTCGCGCACGAGCTGGCCGCCGACTTCCCCGACGGCCAGCTCTACCTCGACCTGCACGGCGCCGACGGCCGCCCGACCCGCCCCGAGGAGGCCGTGGGCACGTTCCTGCGCTCCCTCGGCGTACCGGCGGACGCACTGGCCCCCGGGCTCGCCGAGCGCTCCGCCCAGTTCCGCTCGCTGCTCTCCGGCCGGCGCGTGCTGGTGGTCCTCGACAACGCCCGGGACGCCGAACAGATCAGGCCGCTGCTGCCCGGCCGACCCGGCTGCGCCGTGCTCGTCACCAGCCGGGCCAGGCTCGGTTCGCTGCCCAACGCGCACGTCGTCGAACTGTCCGCCTTCGCCCGGCAGGAGGCCCTCGGCCTGCTCGGCCGGGTGATCGGCGGGCAGCGGCTGCGGGCCGAGGAGCCGACGGCCGCGGAACTCGTCCGGCTCTGCGGGCACCTCCCGCTGGCCGTGCGCATCCTCGCCGCCCGCCTCGCCTGCCGGCCGGACTGGACCATGGCCCGGCTGCTCGACAAGCTGTCCGGCGACGGGCGCCGGCTGGACGTGCTGCGCGCCGGGGACCTCGCCGTCGAACCGGCGTTCCGCTTCGGCTACGACCAGCTGACGCCCGAACAGGCCCGGGCCTTCCGGCTGTTGGCGGTGCCGGAGGTGCCGGACCTGTCGCCGGGCGCGGTCGCGGCGGTGCTCGGCCTGCCCGAGGAGGAGGCCGAGGAACTGGCCGAGTCGCTGGTCGACTGCTCGATGCTGGAGACCGCGCCCCCGGACCGCTACCGGTACCACGACCTGCTGCGCGCCTTCGCCCAGCAGCTCGCCCCGGCCCCGCAGGCCGGCCCGCAGGCGGGGGCCGGCTCGCAGGCGGAGGCGGCGGAGGACTTCCCGGCCGCCGTGCTCACCCGGCTGGCGGCCCACCACCACGCCGAGACCGTCGCGGCCCTCGGCCCGTCCGCCGCCCGCGCCGCCCTGCCCGGTGCCGTTGCCGACGGCGGTGCCGGAGCCGATGGCGGTGCCGGTGCCGGAGCCGCCTTGCGTGCGGCGGCACCGCCCCACGGCCGCGTCGACTACCACGGCATCGGCGCACTCGTCGGCCAGTACGCCGGGCTCCCCGAGCCGCCCCGGCTCGACCTGGTCGCCGAACTGCTGCTCGGCTGCAGCCTGTTGTGCGACACCGGCCAGGCCACCCGGCCGCTCGGACACGCGGCCAAGGTCCTGCTCCGGGCCGCCCTCCGGCAGGGCGACCGCACGGCCGAGGTCAGGGCCCGGCTGGTGCTCGGACGACTGCTCACCGAGGTCGGCTCCGAACCCGCGGCCCTCGCCGAACTGCTCAGGGCCCGCGACCTGTGCACCGCCCACGACCTGCCGGGGCCGCTCCTCGCCCTGGCCCACGCCTCACTGGCCGCCCTGTTCGTCCAGGTCGGCCGGCCGGGCGACGCGGTCGCCGGCTTCACGGCGGCGGTCTCGGCCTGGGAGAAGCTCGGCGACCGGCGCTCGGTGGCGGCCGAACTGCTCAACCTGGCCCGCGCGTTCACCGAACTCGGCCGGTTCGACGCGGCCGTCCGCGTCGTCGACCAGTCCCTGCTGATCTGCCACCGGCTCGCCGACCACGACCTCCAGGCGCTCGCCCTCGACTCGATGGGGACGATCGCCCACGACCGCGGCGAGTTCGAACAGGCCCTGCACCACCACCGCAACGCCCTGTCCCTGCTGCGGCCGGACGACCGGCGCCGCACGGGCCGTACGCTGCTGCGGCTCACCGAGTCGCTGCGCGCCGTCGGCCGCGGCGAGGAAGCCGTGGCGGCGGCCGACCGGGCGGTCGAGGTGCTGACGCTCGACGGCGACCGCCGGGGACGGGGGCTGGCCCTGGCGGCGCTCGGCGACGTACTCGCCGAGCGCGGCGGGGACGGCGACGGCGACGCGGCCCGGGCCCACCGGTCGGAGGCCTACGACATCCTGGCCTCCCTCGGCTCCCCCGAGGCCAACCGGCTGCGCGCCCTGATCGGCCCGGGCGGACCCGCCGTGCGGCCCCGCCGGCAGTGGCCGTCCTGGCTGCCGGAGTGACCCTCCCAAGGCCCGGCCGGCGGCCGGCGGCTCACCTCAACGTCCACACCTGGTTGTCCGCGCCCGAGCAGGGCGCCACTCGGACCCAGTGGCCCACGCCGTCGGACGTCAGGCACAGGTTGGTGTCGGCGTTGACGATCCGGTGGCCGCCCGGAACCGGCGTGATGGCCCAGACCTGGTTCCAGTTGGACGGCGGGCTCGTCCAGATCTGCACCCGACCGCTGTCCCTGTCCTGGTCCAGCCCCTTGGTGAAGTTGCTGGAGGCGTTGCGCAGGTAGTACCTACCCTCGTCGACCTTGTCCAGCCGCCACACCTGCGCCAGCGTGCCGTTGGCATCGAAGGTGTCGACCTGGTTGCCGTCCCGGTCCTTGGAGTAGGAGTTGTCCAGCGTGCCGCCGTTGCTGCTGATCCGCGCCAGCTCGGGCAGCGGTGCCACCGGCTGCTGGGTGGGCTGCGTCGGCGTCGCGGACGCCGTGGGCGTGGCCGTTTCGTCGGGGGCCGGCCGGGCCGGGGCGGTGGGGGTCGGCGCGGGCGCGGCGGGGTTCTCCCCGGTGGTGGGGGCGGGGACCGGGAGCGGGGCGGAGCTGCGGGTGGGCACGGCGGCGGCCGGGGCGGGGGGCGTGGCGAAGGGGCTCCGGGTGGTCGGCGCGGGGGCGGCCGGGGCGGGAGCGGGACTCTCGCCCGTGCCCGGCACGGCCGGCGGGGGCGGGAGCGCCGCCGAGGCGGACGGCTGTCCGGCGAGCGGGCTGCCGGCCTCCACGAACGCGGCGGCGTCCGACCGGGCGGGGCCGTCCGTGGGCCCGGCGACGGCGGCGGTGTCCTGCGGCGCGCCGTTCCGGTCGGACCGGACGACCGCCGCCCCGGCAGCCCCGGCCATGCAGAGCAGGGTCAGGGCCGTCACCCCGGCCAGCGCCCGCAGGCGGCGCCCGACCCGCGGGGCGCGTCCGGCCTGCGGGGCGCGTCCGGCCTGCGGGGCGTGTCCGGTCCGCGGGGCGTGTCCGGCCTGCGGGGCACGTGCCGCGACCGGCCGGGGCCGGGTCCCACTCCCTGTCCAGGACGGGGACGGGCCCGGCGACGGCGCCGCCTCCACCGCGGTGAGGGCGCGGCGTGCGGCGGTGGCCATCGTCGCCGCGTCGGGCCAGCGCTCACCGGGTTCCTTGGCCATCGCCCGCTCGACCAGCGCCCACACCGGCGCGGGCACCTCCCCGGGAAGCGGCGGCACGGGCTCCGTCAGGTGCTTGAGGATCACTTCGAGGGCGGTCTCCCCCTCGTACGGGAGCCGGCCGGCGAGACACTCGTAGAGGACCACGCCGAGCGCATAGAGGTCGGCCGAGGCGGTGACCGTCCCGGTGGAGGCCTGTTCCGGCGCCTGGTAGGCGGCGGTACCCAGCACCATCCCCGGGACGGTCGTCCGGGCGTCGCAGTCGGGCCGGGCGATGCCGAAGTCCGCGATCACCGTCCGGTCGCCACGGACCATCAGGTTGGCCGGTTTGATGTCCCGGTGGACCACCCCGGACTCGTGCGCGGCCTCCAGCGCCTCCAGCACCTGCAGGGCCAGCTCCAGGGCCTCCGCCACCGGCAGGGCTCCGCGGCGCTCCAGGACGGCGCTCAGCGGTTGCCCTTCGATCAGCTCCATGACCAGGTAGCCGACCGGGCGCCGACCGTTCGCGGCGCCGGCCCCGGCGTCAGGCCCGTGGTCGGGCCCGTGGTCGTCGCCGAGCCCGGCGTCGGGCCCGCGGTCGTGGTCGTGGCCGGCCCCGCGGTCGTGCCCGTAGTCGTACACGCCGACGATGCCCGGGTGCCGCAGCCGGGCCATGACCCGGGCCTCGGCGTGGAAGCGCTCGGCGAAGCCGGGCTCGTCCAGCAGGGCGGGCTTCACCACCTTGACCGCCACCCGGCGGCCGAGGACCTCGTCCTCGGCGAGCCACACATCGCCCATCGACCCGCCGCCCAGCCAGTCCACCAGTCGGTAGCGGTCGGCGAGCACGGTGCCGCGCATGCATCTCCCTGAATCGAGCCCGAGGACCGGAGCGGATCCGGGGACCGGCCCGGTTCCCCGGGCGTGCCCTGGTCCGGGCGCACTCCGAGGATCATGACACCGGCAAGTCAACTACTGAATTCCCATCATATGAACCGCTCTCGGCTCGGGCCATCACCGGCCCCCGCCCCCCGGCGGGCCGGCGGCGGGCCCGGTCTCCTCCGGCGGCGTGCGGGGCGCCGGATTCGTCGTTCGCCCACGGACGGTGCGACCGGGAGGCGTCTCCGCCCAGGTCGCGGGCAGCCGACCGTGCACGGACGACCCTCGCTCCACGGCCCGGTGAACCGCCCCGCCCGGCGCCGCGAACAGGCGGCGGACCGGCGGGCTTCCACGGACTTCCGCGGGCTTCTGCGGGTTCCGCGGGCTTCTGCGGGCGGTTCCGGTGCGAATGCCGACGTACCACCGCATAGCGTTCCGGGGTTTGCCCCTCCCCCAGGGGAAGGCGGCACAGTGGCGGGCGTGCAGCAGAACGTGATCACCATCGGCGAACTCGCCGCCCGGACCAGGCTCAGCCTCAAGGCCCTGCGGCTCTACGACGAGCGGGGGCTGCTGCCGCCCGCCCTGGTCGACGCGCGCACCGGGGTGCGCCGCTACGGCCCGGCGCAGGTCGAGCGGGCCCGGCGGATCGCGCTGCTGCGCGCCGCCGGGCTGCCGCTGGCGCGGATCGCGGCCGTGCTGGACGCGGCCGTGCTGGACGCGGCCGTGCTGGACGCCGACGCGGACGCCGACGGCAACGCGGGCGAGCGGGAGCTGCTGGCGTACTGGCGGGAGCGGGAGGCCGAGCACGCGGCCCGCCGGGAGGCGGTGGGCTACGCCCGGGAGGTTCTGAGCGGAAGGAGCACCACCGTGTTCGAGATCGCCGAGCGCGACGTGCCCGAGCAGCGGGTGCTGTTCGTGCGCCGGCACGTGGACGCCACCGCGCTGCCCGGCTTCCTCGCCGAGGCCGGCGAGTTGCTGCTCGGCCGGCTGCGGGAGGTCGGCGCGTGCCTGTCCGGACCGCTGTTCGCGGTGTACCACGGCCTGGTGGGCGAGGACTGCGACGCCCTGGTCGAGGTCTGCGCCCCCACCCCGAACGACGTCGGGCCGCACGGCCCGTTCGCGGTGCGCATCGAACCCGCGCACCGCGAGGCGTACACCGCCCTGACCCGGCGGGGCTTCGCCGCGATGGCCGCCGCCCACGACGCGGTGGGCGCCTGGGCCGCCGCCCGCGGGTACGGGCGGGGCGGGCCGAACCGGGAGGTGCACTACCCGAACCGGGCGACCGCCGGACCGCAGGAGCACGTCGTGGACGTCGCCGTACCGCTGGCCGCGGGCCGGTAGCCCGCGACCCCCGGCCGGGGGTTGACGGCGAGCCGACGCGGGGCCCGCCACGGCCCGTCGGGGATGACGCAGCGGGGTCACCCCCGTACGGACGGGCACCGCCCGAATGTGGAACGGGTCACAGTTCCAGGGCTGTTGGGGGCCGCGGGTGAGAAGGGTCACGCCCGGAGCGCTTTCGCGGCCCGCGGCGGCGGCCGCCCCCGGCAGGACTGGGCGGGCGCCGTTCCGGCACGGGCGAAGGGCCTGTCCGCTTCGGGACCTTGGTCGCGAATCCCCTCGACCTTCGGCCCGGTGGCGGCCCCGCGGGGCCGGGGCAACCGTGGACGGTCGCCCGTTGTGACCGGGCGATGGCGCCGTCCGAGGTGGGCGGCGTCTTCCCCTGCCGTCTACCCGGCGCACGGTGCGCAGTGCGTGCCGTACGCTCCGGAGGACCCCCAGCACATGTCCCAGACCATCGACAACGCCCCGTATACCGCGTTCCACCGCAGGCTGGCCCTGGCCTGTTCGGGCGGACCCCTGCTCGACGGCTACATCCTGAGCATCGTCGGCGTCGCCCTGATCGGGATGCGCCCGGACCTCGGGCTGTCCACCGCCGAGGTCAGCCTGATCGGCGCCGCCGCGCTGGTGGGAATGTTCGTCGGCGGCGCGCTCTTCGGCGTGCTGACCGACAAGATCGGCCGGGAGGTGATGTACACCGCCGACCTGCTCGTGATGGTCGCCTGCTCGGTGCTCTCCTTCTGGGTGGACGCGGTGTGGGCGATCGCCGTGCTGCGCTTCGTGCTCGGCATGGCCGTGGCCGCCGACTACCCCATCGCCACCTCGCTGCTCGCCGAGTGGCTGCCCGCCAAGAAACGCGGCCGCCTGCTCGGGCAGCAGATCGTCGCCTGGTACGCCGGCTCGGTGCTCGCCTACGTGGTGGGCTACCTGTTCCTGGAGCTGGCCGGGCCGGGCAGCTGGCGGTGGATGCTGGCGAGCTCCACGGTGCTGTGCGTGGTGTTCCTGGTGATCCGGCGCGGCTCGCCGGAGTCCCCGCGCTGGCTCGCCGCCAACGGGCGGGTCGGTGACGCGGTGCGCGTGGTCGAGAAGCACCTCGGGGTCCGGGTCGACGGCCGCGAGCTGATGCCCGATCCGGCCGAGCGCGGCCGCCCCGCCGGGCTGCGCCTGCTGATGACCCAGCCCTACCGGCGCCGCACCCTGTTCTGCGGCCTGTTCTTCATGTGCCAGGTCGGCCCGCTGTTCGCGATGCTCACCTTCGGCCCGCAGATCCTCTCCTCCTTCGGCATGCCGGGCGGCACCGTGACGGAGACCCTCGGCACCGGCCTGATCAGCCTGGTCTTCCTGCTCGGCTGCTACCCGGCGCTGCGCCTGATCGACACCCGCGGCCGGCGGCCCGTCATCATCTGGTCCTTCGCGCTGATGACCGTCCCGCTGGCGCTGCTGGGCGTGTGGCCCACCGCCCCGGCCGCCGTCGCGCTGCTGGCGCTGTGCGCGTACGCCTTCCTGTGCGGCGGGCCGAACGTGCTCGACTGGACCTACCCCAACGAGCTGTTCCCCACCGAGATCCGTGCCACCGCCGTGGGCGTTGCCACCTCGGTCAGCCGGATCGGCGCGGCCGTCGGCACCTACCTGCTGCCGCTGTCGCTGACCGGGCTCGGCACCGGCCCGACCATGCTGATCGCCGCCGGGACCACCGCCGTCGGCCTGCTGGTCTGCGTCCTGTGGGCCGAGGAGACCCGCGGCACCGCGCTCGGCGCCTCCCCCGCGGCCGCCGCCGGCGCCCCGCGCCCGGCCCGGGCCGCCGTCCCCACCCAGCGGGTCCCGCAGACGGCGCGCTGACGGCCGCCGCGCACGGCCCCCGCGTCCCGCTTCGACGGCGCCGCCCGGTTCCCCGGGCGGCGCCGTCCGGCGTTACGGGGTGCCGACCCTTGCAAGTCCCTGCGTGCGCAACTATTGTTTGCGAATGTAAATGCAGCTGCAAAAGTTGCATGCTCGTCCTTGATTAGCCTCTGCGTCCTGGCGTCAGCCGCCCCACCGGGAGTCCGACATGAGCACCTCTCTCTTCGCCCCGTTCACCCTGCGGTCCCTGACCGTCCCCAACCGCATCTGGATGCCGGCGATGTGCCAGTACAGCGCCGCCCCGAACGGGGACGCGGCCGGCGTGCCCACCGACTGGCACTTCGCCCACCTCGCGGCCCGCGCCGCCGGCGGCACCGGGCTGATCATCACGGAGGCCACCGCGGTCAGCCCCGAAGGACGCATCAGCCCGTACGACCTCGGCATCTGGAACGACGAGCAGGTCACCGCCTTCCGCCGGATCACCGACTTCCTGAAGAGCCAGGGCACCGTCCCCGCCATCCAGCTCGCCCACGCCGGACGCAAGGCCTCCACCGAGCGCACCTGGATCGACCGCGGACGCCCCGTCACCCCGGACGAGGAGCACGGCTGGACCCCGGTCGGCCCCAGCGCCGACGCCTTCTCCCCCGCCCACACCACCCCGGACGAGCTGACCGAGGAGCAGATCGGCGGGATCGTGCGGCAGTTCGCCGACGCCGCCCGGCGCGCGCTCGACGCCGGCTTCCAGGTCGCCGAGGTCCACGGCGCCCACGGCTACCTGGTCCACCAGTTCCTCTCCCCCGCGTCCAACCACCGCACCGACGGCTACGGCGGCTCCTACGAGGGCCGCATCCGCTTCGCGCTGGAGGTCGTCGACGCCGTCCGCTCGGTGTGGCCCGAGGACCTGCCGGTCTTCTTCCGCGTCTCCGCGACCGACTGGATCACCGAGAACCCGCAGGACGGCCGCGAGGGCTGGACCTCGCAGGACACCGTCCGCCTCGCCAAGGAGCTCCGGGCCCACGGCGTCGACCTGCTCGACGTCTCCACCGGCGGCATCGTCCCCGACGCCCGGATCGAGGCCGGGCCCGGCTTCCAGGTGCCCTTCGCCGAGGCCGTGCGCCGCGAGACCGACCTGCCGGTGGCCGCCGTCGGCCTGATCACCGACCCCGCCCAGGCCCAGGCCATCCTCACCGACGGCCACGCCGACGCCGTCCTGATCGGCCGCGAACTGCTGCGCGACCCCTACTGGGCCCGCCACGCCGCCGCCACCCTCGGCGGCGAGGTCGCCACCCCCGCCCCGTACCACCGCGCCTGACGCCCGCATGCGCGCGTGGGGCGGGGAGCCGATCCGGTCGGCTCCCCGCCCCACGCGGGCCCCAGGGGGCTGCTCAGGCTCCCTGTCGCCGCGAGCCGTCGGCGCCTTCGTCGTCCACGGCCGTGGCGTCGCTCAAGTCCTCCACTCTCACCGGCCGTTGGCCGTCGAACACGACCGCGAGGCCGTAGGGGTCGCAGATCGGCAGGCGTCCCTCGGCGAAACGCAGGTGCCACTCGTCGAGGTAGAAGTTGAGCTGCGGGCAGTCCAGGGGGAAGTCCGCGACGGGCAGGCCGCGGTAGGGCTGCGCCTGTGCTTCGGTGAGGCCGAAGAAGGCCGGGTCGGCCTCCACCTGCTCGCGCACGAAGCGGATCCCCGTCCCGATGTAGTGGTCGACCCTGCCGAGCACCTCGCCGACCAGGGGAAGATCGGCCCGGTCGAGGTCGTCGGTGCCTTCGAGCAGGATGGTGGTCTCGACGGGGGCGCCGTACAGCGTGCTCCTCGGCGCCCGGGCCACGCTCCAGACCCTCAGCCCATCGGGCCCCTGATCGGGGAGCAGCTGTCCGATGCCGCTGCGGAAGACGTTCGAGGACACGGCTGCTCCATCTCGCGAAAACCCGGGAACGGACGGACAACGCTACCCCGGCGCAGTGCGGGCCCCGTCCGATCGGGTGCGTGGTCCGCAGGAAATCTTTCGGCCCGGGTAGGGCGGGGTGATGCCATTTCAGGGGGTCCGGGCCGCAAATCTTCCTGTGGAGGTGGAGTTGCGTGGCGGACTTGAGTTGGAGTGCGCTCCAAGTTCTACGGTTCCTTCCGTGGTCGCCGCCGCGGTGGTCGGCGGCCGGGAAACGGGAGAGGAGCAGCGCAGATGAGCATGTCCGCGAGTGAGGCCGAGGTCCGCCGGGAGCGTTTCGCGCACGGGTCCGAGGTGCTCGACCGGATCGACGGCGAGGCCGGGCGGCGGGTGGTGGAGTCGCTGGGCGAGGTGAGCCCCGAGCTCGGGCACCAGGTGGTCGCGTGGGGGTTCGGGGAGATCTACAGCCGTCCCGGGCTGGCGCCGCGCGAGCGGCAGTTGGTCACCCTGGGCATGCTCACCGCGCTCGGCGGGTGCGAGCCGCAGTTGGAGGTCCACGTCAACGCCTCGCTGAACGTCGGGCTGACGCCGCAGGAGATCGTCGAGGCGCTGCTGCACTCCGCCGTCTACTGCGGGTTCCCGAAGGCGCTGAACGCGACCTTCGTCGCCAAGAAGGTGTTCGGCGAGCGCGGCCTCCTGCCGGTCGTGACGGACCGGCCGGCAGACGTGCCGTCGGACCGGCAGGCCGACTGACCGGCAGCCGGCCCCACGGCCCGGTGGTGCTGGTGCGCGCTTCGGTACGGCGGGTGCCGCACCTGGCCCGCCCCGCTGCAACAGGGCGGGCCGGATCCCCTGGGTGGTGTCGAGTGGCAACAACCGCACCCCAGCGAAGAGGCCTCGCCCCGCAGGCCGGAGCGGGAGGTCGGCCCGTCCGGCGTGTCATGCCGTGGCCGGTGGTTCCTCCTCGGGCAGCAGGTGCCGGCCGAGGTGCGCCGTGAGGAACGCGGCGATCGTCTCCGCATCGGTGGACTCCGCCGGCAGGTCACCCGGGCGGGGTTGGTGGATCCTGATGAGTTCGTCCCTCAACCGGGCGTCGAGAAGCGGCGCCTGGTAGCGGTCGATGGTCCCGCGGTGGAACAACCAGGTGGAGATCCTGACCGCGGGGCAGCGGCCGGGCTGCGGCTCGTCCGACAGATGGCCCTCGTGCCAGGCGCCGACGTAGACGTAGTTGGCGCGCCTCAGGGCTCCGTCGAGGTTCGGGGTGGGGAGATCCTTCAGGTTCCAGTAGCTGCGGGCTTCGGCCTCGGGTACGGGTCCCGGGAGTGCGGCAAGCCAGAGACGAAATTCGAACACCGAAGCAGCTTGGCAGACCTTCACCGGACCGTCGGCCGGGACATCGGCTCAGAACCCGGTCAGGGTCGTCTTGCCGATCGCCGCACCGGACTCCTGGAGTCGGTGGGCCGCCCGGAGGTTGGCGGCGTTGACGGGGCCGAGGTCGCGGGTGGCGGTGGTGGTCAGGACGCCCGCGTCCACCAGGCGCGCGACCCGGTCGAGGATCCGGTGCTGCACCGCCTGGTCGGCGGTGGCGTGCAGGGAGCGGGTGAACATGAACTCCCAGTGGAAGGAGATGCTCTTGCCCTTGAGGACGCCGATGTCCAGGGAGTCGAAGTCGTCGATGGCGACGATGCCGCCGAAGGGGTTCAGGGCCTCGGCGTAGGCGGCGAGGTTGCGGTCGGTGGCGACGGTGCTGAAGACGTGGTCGAGGCCGCCGGGGGCGGCCTTCGCCAGCTGCGGGCCGAGCGGGCGCGTGTGGTCGATCACGTGGTCGGCGCCCATGCGGCGGGCGAAGTCGGCCGACTCCGGGCGGGACGCGGTGCCGATCACGGTCAGGCCGGTGAGGGCGCGGGCGAGCTGGGTGACGAGGGAGCCGACGCCGCCCGCGGCGGCGGTCACCAGCAGGGTGCCGCCCTGCTCCGGGCCGCCGGTGCCCAGGCCGAGGCGTTCGAAGAGGCCCTCCCAGGCGGTCAGCGCGGTCAGCGGCAGCGCGGCGGCCCCGGCGTGGGAGAGGGTGGCGGGCTTGTGGCCGACCAGGCGCTCGTCCACCGCGTGGTAGCGGGAGTTGGTGCCGGGCCGCTCCAGGGCGCCGGCGTAGTACACCTCGTCGCCGACCTCGAACAGTTCCACCTGCGGGCCGACCGCGACCACGGTGCCGGACGCGTCCCAGCCCAGCACCCGCGGCTCACCGCCCGGGTCGGCGTTCTGCCGGACCTTGTGGTCCACCGGGTTGACGGCCACCGCCTCCACCCGCACCAGCAGGTCGCGCGGGCCCGGCCGGGGCACGGGCAGCTCGACGTCGAGCAGGCTCTGCGGGTCGTCGACCGGCAGGCTCCTGCGGTAGGCGACGGCGGGCATCGTCGCGGGGATCGCGGCCGTCCCGGGGGTCGTGGTCGTCTCGGGCATCAGGGGTCTCCTCGTCGGAAGGGGTGGGCGGCGCATCGCCGTCCGGGCACGTCGGCGACGGTATGCGAGGGGTGGTGGTTACCCGCAAGGACCATTGGTACCCATCGGGTACCGAAGCAGTACCCGATGGGTACCATCGGCGGGTGACGACGACCCGTACGGCGAAGAGCCATGCCCCCGACTGCACCGACCCCAGGTCCGTCTACGCCGCGGCCTGCCCCTGCCGCGACATGCTCGACCTGCTGGCCAACAAGTGGAGCGCCCTCGCGCTGGGCGCCCTGGAGGACGGCCCGCAACGCTTCGGCGCGCTGCGCACCCGCCTGCAGGGCGTCAGCCCCAAGGTGCTCACCCAGACCCTGCGCCGGCTGGAGGAGCACGGCCTGGTCGACCGCGAGATCCACGCCGAGGTCCCCCCGCGGGTCGAGTACAGCCTCACCGCACTGGGCGCGGACGCCTGCGTCCCGCTGGCTCACCTGCGCACCTGGGTGGAGCACAACATCGACCGCTTCCCCGGCCCCGCCTGAGCCCGGCCCGCCCGAAAGGCCCGGGGCGAAACGCGCATGCGCTTCCGTCGGGGCGGCGGCCCTCGCCCGGCTCACCGAGCTGTCCCGGGGGCCGGTCGCGACGACCTGCCTCGTCGTCGGGGACGACGGTGAGGAGCCGGGCCCCCGGATCGCGCATCCCGCGGTCGACGGCCGGGCACCAGTGGCGCCAGCCGTCCCGGAAGACCACCTGCTCGCCGCCGTCCGCCCGGCGCTCCTGGGCCGCCCGCCGCGCCGGAGCCGCGGAGGGTCAGCCGTCGGCCTGGTCCGGACGGCGGCGCTGGCGCAGCGAGATCCGGTTGCCGTCCGGGTCCGCCGTCTCGATGCGGACCCCGAATCCGTAGTCCTCCGGCTCCGGCAGGTCGAAGACCACCCCGCGGTCGCGGAACACCCGGACGTCGGCCCGCAGGTCGTCCGATTCGAGGATGACCGGGCCGGGCGTCCCGTCCGGCCCGTCCGGCCGGCCCGCGGCGGCGGGGTGCGCCCACAGGAGGAGTTCGACCGGGGTGCCGGGGACGCCGACGGTGAGGAAGCGTCCGCCGGGGTTGGGGAAGTCGATGCGCTTCTCCAGGCCGAGCTGCTCCGTGTAGAACGTCAGGGCGCGGTCCTGGTCGGTGACGTAGAGCGTCACGTACATGAGGTTGGTGAGCACGGTGCGGTCCTTCCGGCTGTCGGTCGCTGTCGCCTCACCGACGGATCCCGGCCCGGGGATGTGACGGACGGAGGGATTTTTTCCGGTCATCCGGCTGCGCGCGGGTCGGGCCGTTCCCGGTCGGCGGCCGGGCCTGGCAGGGCGAGGGTCGCCCGCAGGCCGCCGGCCGGGTCGGGGGCGAGGTGGAGTTCGCCGTGGTGGGCCTCGGTGACGGCGGCGACGATCGCCAGGCCCAGGCCGTGGCCGCGGCGGGCCGGGTCGGTCCCGGCGGTGCGCCCGCGTCCGCGCAGGAACGGTTCGGTGAAGGTGGCCACGGCCTCCTCCGTCAGCCGCGGGCCGGTGTTGGTGACGGTCAGGTGCACCCGGCCGGGCCGCTCGGGGTCGGCCCCGGTGGCGACGGTGACCCGCCCGCCGGCGCCGGGCGGCAGGTTGTGCCGCAGCGCGTTGTGCAGCAGGTTGACGGCCGCCTGGCGCAGCAGGACGGGGTTGCCGGTGGTCGGGGCGGGGCGCAGGTCGGCGGTGAGGGTGACACCGAAGGCCTCGGCCTCGTCGCGGACGGCGGCCAGCGCCTCGCCGGTGGCGGCGGCGAGGTCGGTGGGGGCGAGGTCGGGCGGGGCGTGGCCGAGGTCGGCGAGCTGGAGCAGGGCTTCGCTGATCTCGATGCCGCGCTGGTTGGTGTCCTGGAGGCGGGTGACGAGGCGGCCCCAGTCCTGGCCGGCCGGGTCGGCGGCGGCGACCTGGAGCATGGTGCGGGTGATCGCCAGCGGGGTGCGCAGTTCGTGGGAGGCGTTGGCGGCGAAGCGCTGCTGGGCCTCGAAGGAGCGCTGGAGGCGTGCCAGCATCTCGTCGAAGGCGTCGGAGAGGTCGGTGAACTCGTCGCGCGGCCCGGTGAGGGCGATGCGGTGTTCCAGGGCCCCGCTCGCGGCGCGGTGGGCGGCGCGGGTGATGTCCTGCAGCGGGCGCAGCACCCGGCCGGCGATCAGCCAGCCGCCGATCAGGCCGACGGCGGTCAGCAGGGCCAGGGCGTAGCCGCTGGCCCTGAGCAGCGAGTCCAGGATCTCCTGGCGGGAGGGGGCGTCGGAGCGGTAGCGCGGGTTGGAGGAGGTGAGGGGGTAGTTGGGGACGTAGCGCATGCCGACGTAGACCACGGCGAGGGAGAGGAGGCCGGCGGTGACGGCGAAGAGGGTGTAGCTGAGGGTCAGGCGCATCCGGGCGGTCAGGCGGCGCGGGCGGTTTCCGGTGCGGCGTCCGCCCGTACGGCGGCCGCCCGTACGGCGGCCGGGGTCGGAGGAGTCGGAGCCGGGGTCGGGGTTCACCGCGGGGTGCCTTCCTGGCCGGGGTCGGTGGAGGGGTCGGTGAGGCGGTAGCCCACGCCCGGCACGGTCTGGATCACCCACGGGTCGCCGAGGCGTTTGCGCAGGCCGGAGATGGTGATGCGGACGGCGTTGGTGAAGGGGTCGGCGTTCTCGTCCCAGGCGCGTTCCAGCAGGTCCTCGGCGCTGATGACGCCGCCGCGCGCCGCCATCAGGACCTCCAGGACGGCGAACTGCTTGCGGGACAGGCCCACGTAGCGGCCGTCCCGGTAGACCTCGCGGCGGAAGGGGTCCAGGCGCAGCCCGGCGTACTCCAGGACGGGCGGGGCGGCCTGGGCGGGGCGGCGGGCCAGCGAGCGCAGCCGTACGACGAGTTCGGCGAGGTCGAAGGGCTTGGTGAGGTAGTCGTCGGCGCCGAGTTCGAAGCCGGCGACCTTCTCGTTCAGGCGGGCGGCGGCGGTGAGCATCAGCACCCGGCAGCCGAGGCCGCTGCGGACGATGCTGCGGCAGACGTCGTCGCCGTGGGTGCCGGGGATGTCGCGGTCGAGGACGACGACGTCGTAGCTGTGGACGGCCAGGCGCTCCAGCGCCGCGTCGCCGTCGGTGACGATGTCGCAGGCGATCGCCTCCAGCCGCAGGCCCGCCTGGACCGCCTCCGCGAGGTAGATCTCGTCCTCCACCACCAGGACCCGCACGTGCCGTTCTCCCTGCTCTCCGCTGTTCGTACCCATTGGACCCGATGGGACCTATCGAAAACGTATCGGCCTGCGCAGACGTCCTCGCAACACCGGCTCTCCTCCAATGGTCCGGCAACGGACGAGCACCACCGGGAGGCAGGAATGGACACGACGGACACCCCGACGGAGACGGGTACCGGCACGGCCACGGGCACGGCGGCGCGCGGCGGACGGCGGCGGCTGGCCGCGGGCGCCGCCGCGACGGCGGTGCTGACCCTGGCCGGGGCGTGCGCCGCCGCCGACCCGCCGGGCGCCGGGGCGGTGCTGCGCACCCTGGCGGCCACCGTCACCGCCAAGCCCGTCACGACGGAGGCCGAGGCGGACGGGGAGATCCCGGACGGCAGGACCCTGAGCCCTTCCGACACCGGCTCCCCGGCCGTGGGCAACCTGGACGGGCCGCTGCGCGAGGCCCTGCAGCGGGCGGCCGGCGACGCCCGGGCCCAGGGCATCGAGATGACCGTCACCTCCGGCTGGCGCAGCAAGGCCTACCAGCAGCGGCTGCTGGACCGGGCGGTGACCAGGTACGGGAGCGTGGAGCAGGCCCGGAAGTTCGTCAACACGCCGGAGAAGTCCGCGCACGTCTCCGGCAAGGCGGTGGACGTCGGCCCGACCAGCGCCGACTACTGGCTGATCCAGTACGGCGCCCGGTACGGGCTGTGCCAGGTGTACAACAACGAGATCTGGCACTTCGAACTGCTCACCCGGCCGGGCGGGACCTGCCCGGCTCCGCTGCCGGACGCCGCAGGGTGAGGGGGCGCGCCGTGACGTCTTCCGTGCCGTCCGAGACGCCCGGGGCGTCCGTGCCGCCCGTGCCGCCCGGGGCGCCCGCACTGACCGGGGCGCCCGCCCGGCCCGGCCCGCCGGAGCGACGGCGACGGGCCGCGCCGACGTGGCCGGCCGCACCGAGATGGTTGGCCGCACTGAAGCGGCTCCTCGTGTCGAGGGGGCAGGGCGCACCGGGGCGGGGAGCCGCGCCCGCGTGGCGGGCCGTGCCCCGCTGGCGGCGCGGGCGCGTGCCCGCCGCGCTCGGGCTGCTCACCGCGCTCGCCCTGGGCGGCCACCGGCTGGTGCCGGAGCTCGGCGTGGGCCTGGGCAGTCTGTGGGAGAGCGCCCTGCCGTGGAGCGGCCTGGTGGCGGTGGCGGCGCTGCTGTGCGCGGCGCTGCGCCGGGCACCGGCGGCGGCCTGCGCGGGCGGGGTGCTGGTGGCGGTGTGGGCGGTGGTGTTCGGGCCGCTGCTGCTGTCCGGCGGGGCCCCGGCGGGCGGGGCCGGCGGGCCGGGCCTGACGGTGGTCACCCACAACGTGAACGCCGCCAACCGGGACCCGGCCGGCACCGCCCGCGCGCTGCTCGCCGCCGACCCGGACCTCATCGCGCTGGAGGAGGTCACCGACGCGGCCCTGCCCGCCTACCGGAGCGTGCTGGACCGGGCCCTGCCCCACCACGCCCGCACCGGCACCGTCGCCCTGTGGAGCCGCTACCCGGTGACGGAGTCCCGGCGGCTGATCATCGACCCCGGCTGGAACCGCTCCCTGCGGGCCGAAGTCAGCGCCCCGGGCGGGCCGTTGGCGGTGTACGTCGCCCACCTCGCCTCGGTGCGCACGACCTTCTCCGGCTTCGCCACCGCCCACCGCGACCGCGACATCGCCGCCCTCGCCGGGGCCCTGGACGCCGAACCGCTGCGCCGGGTCGTGCTGCTGGGCGACCTCAACACCGCCGCCGACGACCGCGCCCTGGCCCCGCTGGCCCGCCGTCTCACCCCGGCCCGCAGCGGCTTCGGTTTCAGCTGGCCGGCCGCGTTCCCCCTGGTCCGCATCGACCACGTGCTCACCCGCGGCCTTGCCGCCACCGACACCTGGACCCTCCCCGCCACCCCCAGCGACCACCGCCCGGTGGCGGCGAGGCTGCAGGGGTGACGGCAGGGGCCCGGCGGCCGGGCCGGGACCGTGCTCCCGGCCCGGTCAGGCGACCAGGCGCAGCCAGGCGGCCGCGAGTGCGGCGTGGCCGGCCGGGGTCGGGTGGACGCCGTCCGCGGACCAGTGCTCCGGTCGGGCCGTCGCGCCGAGTTCGGCGAACCTGCCGTCCGCGGCGAGCAGTTGGGCGCCGTACCGGCGGGCGAGCCTGCGCACGGCCTGGATCTTCGGGTCCAGGTCGGCGCGCCACTGCTCGCGTTCCTTCTCGCCGATGAGCACCGCGTCGCCGGCCTCGACGACGCCGCGGATCGGCACGAGGAACGGCTCGATGAGGAGCAGTTGGGTGCCCGCCTCGGCGAGGGGCGCGAGCAGGCGGTCGTAGGTCGCCTCGAAGCGCTCCGCGGGGATCGGGTACCCCTCCGGGTCGAGGGTGTGCCAGCCCGTGTCGTTGACCCCGACGAGGATCGACACCACGTCCGGGCGCGCGTCGAGCACGTCCGTGCGCCAGCGGGCCTCCAGGTCCATCGCCTTGTCGCCGGCGTTCGCGGTGTTCAGCCAGGTCACCGGCCGGTCCGGGTGGCGGTGGCCCCACTCGCCCGCGACGAGCAGCGGGTAGCCGGTTCCGAGGCCGTCCTCGCTCTCCCGGCGCCGGCCGTCGGTGATCGAGTCGCCGGTGAACATCACGGTGCTTCCCGGCCGGACGGTGATCGTCATGTGCGCTCCTTGGAAGAGGTGGGGCAGGTCCTCTTCCAAGGTGCCGGGCCGCGCCGTCGGCACACCGGCGGCCGTCGGCATTCCGCCGTCATCCGGCTTTCACCATCGTGTATGTGACGTGGCGTCAGCTCGCGGGGACGGCGTCCTTGGGCAGGGTGTGCCAGTTGGTGACGACCGGCTTGTCGACCGGGGTGGTGCCGACGGGGACGCTCGCCGGGTTCGGGTCGGGGGTGCCGATGCCGATGATGACGTCGGTGTACTGGACGGCCTGGTTGCCCTTGGTGGTCTTGGCCATGATGCCCGCGTAGGCGGTCTTGGCGCCGCTCAGGGTGATCGACTCTCCGGTGCCGTGCTCGAAGGGCCCGGCCTCGATGCCGCCGGAGCCGAACGCGATGACGGGGTGGGTGGCGGGGAGCGTGCAGGTGATGCCCTGCTTGGCCTTGGCGCTGATCAGGATGTAGCCGCCGGCCTGGGTTTCGGCCTTCGCGGTGAAGTCCAGGTCGTTGGCTCCGCAGGCCTGGCCGTACCCGCTCTTGTCGGCGCCGGGGGCGGAGGGGGCGGAGGGGGCGGCGGAGGACTTGGGCGGGGCGGTCTTCGTCGGCGCGGCCCCGGCCGGGGCGGCCGTGGTGGGCGCGGCGGCGGGTGCCGCGGGGCCGGTGGCGGCGGGGCCGGTGGCGGCGGGAGCGGCGCTCGTGTCGCTGTTGTCCGGTCCGCAGGCCGTGGCGGTGGCGGCGATCGCCGCGACGGCGGCGGCGGTGAGGACGAGGCGGCGCGTGCGCATGGGTTCTCCTGCTGTCGATTTTCGGCGGTGCGTTCTCCGATGCGTGATCACCGTACGCGGGGGTCGTTCACGGGCCGGTGCGGGAAATATCCCGATCCTGTCCCAGAAGGCGCGCGGGGAAGACGGCCGGGCCGGCCCCCCGGGGGGAACCGGCCCGGCCGCTGAGGCGAGGTCAGGACAGCAGATCCGCCTGGAGGGTGACGACCTGCCGGAACGGCGCGGTGGGCACGCCGGCGGGGTTGGTCATGGTGACGACGGCGAGGACGTCGGCGGCGGAGAGGTAGGCGACGCGGGCGGTGGGGGCGCCCTTGGAGCCGGCCGCGGTGGACTCCACGGTGGTCAGGCTCATGCCGTCGAGGGTGTCCCAGTCGTCGTGGGGGGTGCTCCTGGTGTCGGCGGCGGCCTTGGGGCGACCCTTGGAGCGCAGGTCGGCGAAGGCCTCCCAGGACTCCCGGACGGAGCCGAAGCGCAGCAGCCGGATCTGGGTGCGGGTGCCGTCGGAGGCCGTCCACTCCCGGACGGTGGCCGCGCGGCAGGCGTCCTCCAGCAGCAGGACGCGCACCTTGACCGGGTCCTGCTGGTCCTCGGCGAGCGCGTCGCAGGGCACCCACTGGCCGAACCCGGAGCCGGCGGCGGGCGCGCCGGCGGCGGCCGAGGGCGCCGGGGAGGCGGTCGGCGACCCCGAGGCGGTGGGCGCCCCCGAGGGGACGGCACCGGCACCGGGGGCCGGGAAGACGGGCGGGGTCAGCGAACCACCGGCCTCCTCGGGCGCGGGCAGCAGCAGGTGGCGCAGGTCCGCGTGGTGCAGGGACTTGCCCTTGTCGTCCGGGGCGTTCTTGCCGGCGGGCAGCGGCGGCAGGGTCAGCGGCGCGAAGGTGTAGCGGCCGTCGCTCGCGGTGGCCAGGCCCGGCAGGTCGGTGCGCTCGGGCGCGGTGACGGCCAGAGCGGTGCCGGTGCCGGCGAGGACGAACACCAGGGCGGCGCCGCCCCAGCGCACCGCGGCCTTGCGGCGCAGGGCCCGGCGGGCCTCCCGCTCCGCGAGGACGGCCGGGTCCTCGGGGACGGCGACGGGCGCGGCGAGCGCCGCCAGGAGCGGATCGGGCGCGTTCGCGGGCGCGGGAGCGTTCGCCGGGACGTTCCCGGGCGCGGGCGCGGGCGCGGGCGCGGGCGCGTTCTCGGGCGCGGGCGGCGGGGTGGCGTGGTCGGTCATACGGACGCTCCCGGGCGGGCGAGGCGGTCGAGCTGGGCGGTGAAGAGGGCGACGATCCTGTCCTTGGGCAGCGGTGCCACGCCCTCGGCGCTCATGATCACCAGGAGGTCGCCCTCGGCGGCCGAGCACTCCAGGTAGTCGATCGGCGCGGACGGCGGCGCCGGCATCAGGTAGCAGTGCGCCTCGGGGTGGCCGGGGATCGCCGGGCCGATCCGGAACAGGCCGGTGTCGCCGGTGAAGACCGCGGTGTACTCGTTGATCCGCTGCACTTCCTGCTGGTTGAACTGGCGCAGCTTCAGACCGATCACCAGGTCGTCCCCGTCGGCGCGGTAGGTGCGCACGCCGGTGGCCTTGACGTGCATGCTCTCCCAGTAGGCGCGCATCTTGTCGCGCTTCTCCTTGGGGAGCTGCTGGAGGTCGGCGTCCAGCTCGGCGGCCAGCTGCTCGCCGCCCAGCTCGGTGTCGTTGCCGTAGCCGCCGTCGTCCGGGCCGGGCTGGTAGCCGGCCGGGACGGGCAGCAGCAGGTCGCGCAGCGAGCCGAAGTGGCTGCCGTTGGACTTGGCGCCGTACGGCGTGGCGGTCGCGGTGGGCGTGGGACCGGTGGACGGGGCGGCGACGGTGACCGGCGCGGGGTCGTCGTACCGGGTCTTGATGATGCCGACGCCGATGACCACGCCGACCAGCGCGGCCGCGGCGGTCGCGGCGCCCGCGCGCAGCAGGCGGCGGGAGGCGGGACTCGGACCGGCGGGAACGCCGGGTGCGGCGGGTGCGGCGGGCACCGGCTCGGGGGTGCCGGGGGCGGCAGCGGTGGTCACGGTGTCGTCGTTCATCGGGGACCTCCGTGGATACCCCCGGCTTGGGCCGGGGGAGGAAACGGGCTGCCTGCGGGGCAGGTCAGGGAACGGCGTTTCGCCGTTGGAACGGACCGCCGTACAGGTGGCCACAGGTGATTGTCAGTGCCTGCTGGCAGGCTGATCCCGTGTATCTCAGGTACTCCTATCGCATCTATCCGACGGAACGTCAGTGTCAGGTACTGGCCCGTACGTTCGGGTGCGTGCGGGTGGTCTACAACGATGCGCTCGCCCTGCGGAAGCAGGCGTGGAAAGCGGACCGGTCGAATATCCCGACCGGCACATTGGCCAAAGCTGTGATCACCGACGCGAAGAAGACCGTTGCCAGGTCGTGGCTCGGGTCGGTGTCGGTGGACGCCTTGCAGTCGTCCCTTCGCGACCTGGACACCGCCTACCGGAACTACTTCGACTCGAAGACCGGCAAGCGGGCCGCTCGCCCGGTGGGCCTGCCCGTGTTCAAGTCCCGCAAGGACAACCGGCAGTCGCTGCGGTTGTCCCGGAACGGGTTCCGCCTGCGGTCCAACGGCAAGCTGCATCTTGCCAAGATTGGTGACGTCCGGGTCAAGTGGTCCCGGCCTCTGCCTTCCGGCCCCTCGTCCGTGACGGTGGTTCTCGATCCCTCCGGCCGCTACCGCGCCAGCTTCGTCGTGGACGTCGAACCCCAGCATCTTCCCGCATTGGACACCGAGATCGGAGTCGACCTCGGTTTGACCACATATGCCGTTCTCTCGGACGGCACAGTGATCGACAACCCGCGCTTTCTGCGAAAAGCGGAGCGCCGGTTGAAGGCCGCCCAGAAGGCTCTGTCCCGCAAGGCCAAGGGATCGAAGAACCGGGCGAAAGCTCGGCGCAAGGTCGCCAGAGCTCACGCCAAGGTGGCCGACACCCGCATGGACTGGTTGCACAAGCAGACGACCAGGATCATCCGCGAAACCCAAGCGGTGTACCTGGAAGACCTGAATGTGCACGGCCTTGCCCGCACCCGCCTGGGCAAGTCCGTCCACGACGCGGGATGGTCGACCTTTCGGCGTCTCCTTGAGGAGAAGGCCACGCGGTACGGACGACACCTCGGCGTGATCGGCCGGTACGAACCCACGTCGCAGGTGTGCTCCACGTGCGGAACCTTGGACGGGCCCAAGCCGCTGGACGTCCGCCTGTGGACGTGTGGCGCGTGCGGCACCTCTCACGATCGTGACCTCAATGCTGCTCGAAACATCCTGGCCGCCGGGCGGGCGGACAGGCTGAACGCCTGCGGAGGGCCAGTAAGCCCCGGCGTGGCAATCCCACGCCGGGCACGGCCCGTGGAAACAGGAACCCACCGGAGCGTCGGCGGCACCGGGCGCAAGCCCCGCGCCGCGGGCGCGGCCGGAATCCCCGTGCTTCAGCGCGAGGAGGACGTCAAACCAGCCGCTCCCACTGCCGCTTGGCGAGGTCCTTGAGGATGTCGGGGTTCACCGGCTGGGGGCCGAAGACCTCGACCTTCATCTCCAGCGGGCCGCGCTTGGCGACGGCCTCGCCGAGGTAGTACTGCTCGTTGCTGTCGGCCCAGTGGTGCGGCGCGGCGTCCACCTTGTAGCCGCCGGGAGCGCCGTCGGCGAACGCCGGCCAGGTGACGGAGCGCACCTGGTCCGCGTGGTCCGCGGTGTACTGGGTCAGCGTGATGCGGTAGCGGACGTCGTCCTTCTTCCAGGCCACCTCGGCCGCGCGGCGGAAGCCGTTGGAGGCGAGGTCCTTGAAGGTGGCGACCTCGTCGCCGTTCTCCTCGGCGAGTTCGCCGATCGAGACCCAGCTCGGCTTGTCCGCGAAGTCCGCCCAGGGGGCGCTGCCCTCGGGGGCGGTGATCAGCAGCTTGGTCAGGTCGCCGTCGATGGCCAGCGGCTTGGGCTGTTCGGCGGCGAGGGCGGCCGGGTCGACCGTGCCGGCCGGGTAGGACGGGTGGGCGACCTGGAGCGGCGGCAGCGGCGTGGGCGGGCGCTGGGCCTGCACGGCGTAGCCGATGCCGCCGCCGGCCAAAGTGCCCAGCACCAGGGCGCAGGCGCCCAGCAGCACGGGGCGGGGGCGGCGCGGGGCGCGCGGGGCGGGAGCGGGCTCGGCCGCGAACGGCTCGGCGGGGACGGCGGGTTCGCCGTGCTCCGGCGCGACGGGCGGGGCGACGGGCGGCATGGCGGGCGGGGCGACGGGCGACGGCGGGACAGCGGCCGCGGACGCGGCGGGCACGGCGGGCACGGCGGGCACCGGCTCCGCGGGTTCGGTGGTCACGGAAGTGGCTCCAGAGAAGGGGGAAGAGGAAGGGGCGGAATCGGGCGGGCGGGCGGAGCCGGGCTCAGCCGCCGGCGGTGAGCCACTCGCGCTGGCGCTTCATCAGCTCGTTCAGCAGCGCCTTGTCGGGCGTCCCCTTCACGTCGACGTCGACCGTGTACTGCACGTCGCCCTGGCTGGAGATGCCGCTCATCGATCCGGTGTAGGCCTGCTGCTTGGGGGCCTGCAGGTAGCCGTGGCCGCCCGGGTCGCCGTCGATGTCGAACGGGCTCAGCGACTTGACCTCGTAGCCCTTGACGAAGTCGCGTGCCGCCGCGGTGGAGCCGAACTTCAGCAGGGTGACGGTGACTTCGGCCTTGCCGTCGGCGGTCCGGTACGTCCGGGTCGCGCCGCTCCTGTAGCCGTACGAGCCGAGGATGTCCATGATGCCGTCCTGCTTGCCGAAGAGCGCGGCGACGTCGTCGTTGGTCATGGTCATCCCGTCCGCGGGACCGTAGGACTCGCCGCCGGCCGGGAGGGGGAGCAGGAAGTAGCGCAGGTCGCCCTCGTGCTGGCCGTTCTTGACCGTGCCCTTGACGGTGCTGGCGGGGGCGGGTTCGGCCGGGGCGGCGGTGGGCGCCGGGACGGGCGCGGCCGAGGGCGTCGCGGACGCGGTGGCGCTCGCGGTGGCACTGGCGCTCGCGCTCGCGGCCACCCGCGACGGGGCGGGGGCGGCCGCGGCCGAGCGGGCGGCGGGCTTGCCGACGGCGACGGTCACCGCGGCGCTGGCCGCGGTGACGGCGAGCAGGCCGGCGGTGGCCAGCGCGACGCCGACGGCGCGCGGCAGCCGGCGCGGGGCCGGCTGCGTTGCCGGCTCCGGTACGGGCGCAGCGGCCGGCTCGGCCGGTGCCGGAGGTGCGGCGGCGGCGCCCTCGTTCTCGGGCTCAGGCTCGGGCAAGGAAATCCCCCCAGGAAGAATGCGGAATCCCACGCGCGGGCCCCTTGCGGGCGCCACTGCCCCAGCGGGTTCTCCGGGAATTCCGTTACGCGTGTCGGCAGGAATTATGAGAGGCCGCCGACACCGCTGCCAAAACAGTTAACCGTCACACTTTCCCCCAATGTTCGACGAATCGGACACACCGTGATCGAACCGCAATGGGCGCTGTCCTGCGGTGATGACACTGTGTCGACACATCGATTCGAACACGGCCTCCTCCCGCCCCGGCGGCCCGTGACGATGTCGCGGTCCCGTCACCGCTCGGCACGAAGGCGCGCCCGCGGGGTCGGGACGGCGTCAAGAACGGGCAAGGACGGGGAGAAGGACGGGAAAAAAGGGGGGACGTGCCGTGACGAGGGGGAAAGCCGGCCGCCGGCGGGCGTGGCCGGCCGTGGTGGCGCTCGCGGCGCCGGCCGCCGCCGGAGCACCCGTGGTGTGGGCGTGGTCGCTGGACCGGCCGGTGGGCGCGGGGCCGCTGTGGCTGTGCGCCGCCGCACTGGCGGTGGGCACGGCCGCCTCGGTCCGGCCGGGCCGAGGTGCGGATCAACGGCCGGACCGGCGGGCGGGCCGTCGCACGGGAGGCGGCGGGGACGCGGCGGTCCGCGCGTGGGCGGTGGTGCTGCTCGCGACCGCCTGGGGGACGGCGTTCGCGACGGCCCAGGCCGTCCACACCGTCCAGGTGCGGGCGCACGAGCCGCGCAGCGTCGCGGCGGTGGTGACGCACTGCCGGGCGACCGGCCAGCGGCCGGTGGAGGGCGGCGGTCTGGGCTCGAAGACGTACGGCTGCACCTACCGTTGGAGCGTGGACGGACAGGAGTTCAGCGAGGAGCGCCCGGTCGACGAGCCCTACCCGGACGGCCATGAGGTCCGGGTGGGGCTGGAGGACGGCGGGCGGATGGTCACCGGCCGCCCGAGCCCGGCGGCGGTCCCGTTCTGGATCGTGCTGGCCCTGCTCGGCCTGGCCGCCGTACCGTACGCCGCCGTCCGCCTGGCCGCTCAGGTCCGGGAGGCGGACCGGTGAGCAGCGGCGGCGGGACCGGCCCGCGGTTCGCCGTCGGCCCCGGGTACGCGCTGTACCAGGGGCCGCTGGCCGACAGCGCCTTCCACCGGCACACCACCTTCCAGATCGCCGTCGCGGGCGCCACCCGCACGGTGGCCATCGAGGACGACACCGGGCGGCGCCACCGCGGTCCCGCGCTCGTGGTGCCGCCGATGGTGCGCCACCGGATGGCCCCGACCCGGGAGGTGCTGACCTTCTACGTCGACCCGCACTGCGCCTTCGCCGACCGGCTGCGCGCGGACTGCGGCGACGGGGTCACCGTCGCCCCGCAGTGGCACGGCCTGACCGAGCGGGAGGTACGGCCGGACGGCGGGCTGCCCGCCACCGGCCTGGACCCGCGGCTGCGCGCGGCCATGGCGGCGCTGGCCGACGGCCGGGAGCCGCTGGAGGGCCTCGCCGCACGCGTCGGGCTGTCCCCGCAGCACCTGCGGGCCCTGGCGCGGCGGCAGTTGGGGGTGCCGCTGGCGCGCTGGCGCAGTTGGCAGCGGCTGTCCCGGGCGGCGCTGGCGCTCGGCGAGGGGTGCTCGCCGGCGCAGGCGGCGTTCGCGGGCGGGTTCGCCGACCAGGCCCACTTCTCCCGGTGGATGCGGGAGTTGACCGGGCTGACGCCCTCGCAGGTGCTGCCCGCGCTGCGCGCGGCGGAGGGCGGGGCCGGGGATGCGGCCGGGGGTGCGGCCGCTCAGCCGGGGCGGCGCGCGGTGTAGAGGGACATCGAGCCGGTCACCGTCGCGACGGTGTCCGTCTCGCGCACGCCCTCGAAGCCCGCCTCGGCGATGAGGCGGGGCAGGATGCCGTCGGCGTTGGTCTGGGTGTCCTGCTTCCCGTCGGCGAACTGGACGATCCGGAAGGCCAGGCGCATGGCCGGGGTGCGCTGCCGCCCGTAGTCGGCGATCACCAGTTTGCCGCCGGGGCGCAGGGTGCGGTGCATGGCGGCGAGGATCGCCCGCTTCATCGGGACGGGGCACTGGTGGAGGACGAGGCTGGAGACGACGGTGTCGGCCGCTTCGTCGCCGACGACCTCGGCCACCGCGTCGCCCATGCCGGTGCGGAAGTCGGGGGTGGCGCCGGCCGCGGCGGCCTTGCGGCGGGCCAGGCGCAGCACGGCGGGGTCGGGGTCGACGCCGATGACGGTGGCCTGCGGTTCGGCGCGGTGGAGGAGGACGGCGAAGGAGCCGGTGCCGCAGCCGACGTCGACGATGACGTCACCGGGGCGGGGGGCGGCGTGCATGGCCAGCAGGCTGCGCCACAGGCGTTCGCGGGTGAGCGAGACGATGGGGTCGTAGAGGCCGAGGGCGAAGCGTCCGGCCGCGGGGGTGAAGGTGTCGGTCGGTGTCATGGGGTCAGTGTGGGCGGGTGGTTGGGGCGGAGTCTTGAACGAATCGCTCGCCCGCCTCGCCCGCTGAGACGCCTGCGGCCGGGCGGCTCCCGCGGGGGCTGGTGTCAGGACGATCCGGAGTTCGCACGGGCCTCGTTCGATAGTCCTGGGCCGTGCCCCACCTGTTCCTTCGCCGGTCTCGACGTCGCGCAGGAAGTCGGCGGGTCCGACTTCCTGCGCACAAGGGGGCAGTGAGGGCGGCGGGAGCGACGACAGGCCCACGGCATCACCGAGGTTGCGAACCGCAGCACAGCACCGGGTGGCCCCGCGCACTCCGCGGGGCCGCCCGAGAGCTCTTCAGAAACGGTCCGGAACGTCGCCCGCCCTGATGCCGATGACGAAGGACCGCCACGCCTCGACGGTGAAGGCGAGAGCCGGACCGTGAGGATCCTTGCTGTCCCGAACCCGAACCATGCCCGTGACGCCATCGGCCACCTCGACGCAGTGGCCTTGGCCATGGCTGTGGGCGCTCCTGCGCCGGACGGCCCCGTGGGATCGATCGCTCATGTCGGTTCCGGCCACAGTTCCGTGAACGGCCTGATAGCGAACACGCATGAGGACAAGGAAGCACGAGCCTTCTTGCCGACCCGCCGCAGAAGCTCTCTGCGTTCGCAAGTGCGCGTCATGCCTGAGCGCTTCACCCCTACCAGGCATGCCAGAGCGCATCGTGGCGGTGGTGGACCGGAGGGATGTCCGCACCGTCGGTGTCGTGGCCGGCGCGGTGCAGCCCGCGGATCCGCTGGGCGTCGAGTCGGCCCCGGAGCCGGGCCCGGCTTTCGGCCGTGGCGATCTCGACGGAGAACGAGCCCGTCCTGCAGTCGAGCACCGTCGACAGCCGAAAGGTGATCCGACGCCGCGTCTTCTTCGGGACGGGGCGACGGCCTTCGCGGGCGGCCCGGCCCAGTTCGGCGTGGTCGTAGCGGAGGTCGTACAGGGACATGGACTCCATTGCGCCCTCCTCGACGCGGAGTTGCCTGGGAGTCGTGCGGACGGTTCGGGACATCAAGAGCCTCCGTGGGGCCCTCCGGACTCTCCAGAGGTACCTACGGCGGGTGCGCATTGGTCAGCACGACTCGCTCCCCCATCGGTCGGGATGATCTACCCGGGCAGCACAGTAGTCGCGCGCAGGCGTGGGGGCCCGAGCTTTTGCTCACCCCCGTTGTGAGGCCAAGCCGCTCCACATCGGAAAGGCCGGGTGGCCCCGCGAAGCACGCGGGGCCGCCCGGCAAGAAGCGCCTCAGGAGCCGGCCGGGAAGTCACCGGCCTGGACACCCTCGACGAAGGACCGCCAAGCCTCGGAAGTAAAACGGAGAGCCGGGCCGTGAGGATCCTTGCTGTCCCGGACCGGAACCATGCCGGTGATGCCGTCGGCCACCTCGACGCAGTTGTCGTTCGGATTGCCGGCGCTCGACTTGCGCCAGGTGACGGGGAGTTCCGTAGCAACCTCGACGCAGTCGCCACCAGAGGCGTTGCTGTAGCTGCTCTTGCGCCATGTCAGGTCAGCTGTCACGCGATTGACCTCCTGGAGCCCTCAGTCGGTGGTGGGCTGCCCCGCGCGGTGCGGGGCAGCCCACGGTACTGGGTCAGTTGGTGGCCGGGAAGTCGCCCGCCCGGACGCTAGCGATGAAAAACTGCCACGCCTCGGGAGTGAACGCGAGAGTCGGGCCATCGGGGTCCTTGCTATCCCGAACTGGAACGATGCCAATGAGATCATCGGCCACTTCTATGCAATCGCCTTGGCCATTGCTGTATGTGCTCTTGCGCCACTTGACGCTGTGGTACTCGTGACTCACCGTGAATACTCCTCCGCAACTTCCTTCAACCAAGCGATTGACCTCTCGGGCTGCACCGACGACGCCATGAGGCGATCGAAGGCATCCTCGTGGCGAGCGATCTCATGCGGCCGTTCCGAATAGGTGCTACTGGTGGGCGCCTCGGAGTAGGCAACACTGCCAGGGATGTCGTTGAACGACAGAATGGAGAACGAGGAACCCATGGCCGCGTGAGCGCCAGCGGAGAACGGCAGGATCTGGACCGTGATGTTGGGCCGTTTATCCGCCATGGCCGCGAGGTGGCTCAACTGCTCGGCCATGGCCGGGTTCCCGCCGACTGGCCGTCGAATGACAGCCTCACTGATGATGGCCCACAGCTGTGGCGGCTCATGGCGGTCAAGTATCTGCTGACGATCCATCCGCAGTGCGACTCGCCGCTCGACTTCTTCAGCGGATTCGATCGGATTCATGGCCCGGATGACACTCCGAGCATAGGCCTCGGTCTGGAGAAGTCCTGGAACCAGCTCGCACTGGTAGGTCGTGATCTTCGCTGCGTCCGACTCGAAGCCCACGTAGGCGCGGAACCAGTCCGGCAGAGCATCGCCGTACGCATGCCACCAGCCCTGCTGGCGGCTCTGGCGCGTCAGCCCGAGGAAGTGCTTCACCTCATCGGATGAAGTGACGCCGTAGTGCGCCAGGAGCTTCGCGGCGTCGCGCTCCTGAAGTGGCACCAGGCCGCTCTCGATGCGGCTCAGCTTCGAAGCGGACCAACCCAGCGCGGCGGCCACGTCCTTGGCGTTCAGCTCACGCGATGCGCGCAACTTGCCAAGCTCGCCGCCGAGCCTACGCCGCAGCACGGTTGGACTGCCCATGCGTCACACTCCCTGGCTGTTCGCTTCCTTGCATAGTTTGCCACCCCTCCCGGGGGCCCTGTCGCGCCCCATGATCATGCAATTGCACGAGCGAAGCAGTTGCATGCAATTGCCCGACTAGGGCAATCTACAGGGAGTAGTCCTTCAGGTCGCCTGAGTGACCGAGAGTGCTCTACGGCCGGGCATCCCCATGCCCCGCCCGGCCTCCGCATGGCTTCAAACTTCGTTCCTGGAAGGCGGATTCGCCATGTCCTCCTGCCCCTCCACCACCTGGCTGCCGCGCAGCCGCCGCGCCCCCTCCGAGGGGCGCCGCTTCCTCGCCTCGATCCTCTCCTCCACCCCTCACGGGGAGCCCTACCTCGACTCCGGGCTCCTGATCGTCTCGGAGCTCGTCACCAACGCCCTCCTGCACGGCACGCCGCCGGGGCACCGCATCTACCTCTCCCTCGATCTCGACCCCACGTTCCTCCGCATCGAGGTGCACGACGCCCGGCAGGACCGCGAGCCCGTCCTGCGCGCCCTCACCCTCGACGGCGAGGCCGGGCGCGGCCTGCACCTCGTCAAGTCTCTGGCCAAGAGCACGGGTTGCTCCCCGCGCCAGCCGATCGGCAAGATCGTCTGGTGCGAGGTGGCCGTGTGAGGGCCGATCACGACATCCGCGTGGAAGTCCCGGGCCACCGCCCGCCCGCCGTCCACACCCTCAACGCCGACGCCCTCGAACGGATCTGGGCCTCGGTCTGCCACCTGCCGATGTCCCGCTTCCAGCACTACGTCCTGGAGCGCCGCCTCACCGGCCCCTGCGCCCGGCGCGACATCGTCCGCGACCTCGCCGACGCCCCCGTCCTCGCCCTCCCCCTCGGCGACCGCGAGATCCGCATCAGCTGGGCGGACACGGCCCGGTAGCCGTCCGGCCCGGACGCCGCCGCATCGCCGGGCCGCTCCGATCCGACGGCGGCCGCAGCCACTCCCCCGCGTGAGAAGTCGGCCGGTCCGACTTCTCGCGCCGAACCCCGCCGAGCAGCACTTCGCCCCCCGCTCAGAGCCACCCCCGCCGGGCCGCCTGCACCCCCGCCTGGAACCGGGTGGTGGCGCCCAGGTGCGCCAGCAGGGTGGAGACCCGGCGCACCACGGTGCGCCGCCCCAGCCCCAGCCGGCGGGCGATGGCATCGTCCGTCGCACCTCCCGCCATCAGCGTGAGGATCCGCCGGTCGCGTTCGTCGATCCGCAGGTCGACCTCGGCCATCGACGCGGGCACGGCCAGGCGCCACAGCGTCTCGAACACCGCCGTCAGCGCGTTCAGCAGTCCGGAGGGCCGGATCAGCAGCGACACCACCCCCGGCCGGTCGTCGGCGGGCAGGGTGACGATGGCCAGGTCGTCGTCGCCGATGGCGAGTTTGAGCGGCGGCTCGTCCAGGGTGCGGGCCTGCTCCCCCGCCTCGATCATCCGCGCCATGTTGGGCCCGACCACCGGGTCCTGGAACGCGCAGCCCTGGTAGATCACGCGGTAGTTGACGCCCGCGGCCATCCGGCGGCGTTGCAGCACCTCCTGGTCGAGGTAGTGGGCGGGGCTGCCGGAGTACGGCGGCACGTCGATGACCCGTAGCTGGTGGCGGGCCGCGAGCTGGAGGCGGCGGCTGGCGGCCAGCACCTCGGCGGGGTCCTCGACCACCTCCAGGGCGCCGTAGCTGCCGGTGTCGCGGCGGGCGAAGCGGTAGAGCCGTTCCAGTTCGGCGCCGGCCCGGCGGGCGGTGGCCTGGCGCAGCGCGTCGTGCTGCAGCACCGCTTCGACGACCCGGGCGGGTGGCAGCGCCTCCCAGGCGTGGTCGCGGTCGTCGGCGCTGTCGGTGGTGTCGAAGGCCACCGCGACGCCCTCGTCGGCGAGGTCGCGCAGGACGGCCAGGACGGCGTCCTCGTCCAGGCCGCTCTCGCGGGCGAGTTCGGGCACGCGGGCCCGTGGCCGGCCGACCAGGCCGTGGTAGACGCGGCCGCGTTCGGAGTCCGGTTCCAGCACGTCGTGCACGACGCCCCCCAGTCATCGTGTCCCGCCACCATGTCATGTCCAGGGCAGGCTTGGGGGAGCCTACCCGCGCCTGCGGCGCACATGCGCCAGTGGCCCAGGTGCGCCGCCGGGGACCCTGGCGTCGGGGCGGGCCCACTGACAAGAGTTGTCGGCGATCAGTCAGATTGCCGAAGATTGCCAAAGGTCGCTGAAGGTCGAGGACGCCCATGCCCCCTGCCCGGCTCCGGCGCGCCCGCGCGGCACTCGCCGCCCTGGCCGCCTGCCTGCTCCCGCTCGCCGCGACGCCCGCGGCCTCCGCCACAGCGGCGCCCGCAGCACCCGCGGCGCCCGCCGTACGCGCCGAGGCCGCCGTACGCGCCGAGGCCGCCGTACGCGCCGAGGCCGCCGTACGCGCCGAGGCCGCCGTACGGGACGGGGCCGACGCACCGCCGCCGCTGACCGACGGCTTCGGGCTGACCCAGGTCGGCGCCGCCACCGGCACCGCCACCAACTTCGTCATCACCGTCACCACGGCGAAGGTCGCCGGGCCGCACACCATCCGCATCCTGCTGCCCGCCGACTACGCGCAGCGGCCGGACAAGCGCTACCCGGTGCTGTACTTCCTGCACGGCGCCTCGGACAACCCGAGCGACCCGGCCCTGGCCTACCCCGCGCTGACCGCCGCCCAGTCGATGATCACCGTCATCCCGGACGGCGGCCTGCGCGGCTGGTACACCGACTGGCTCGACCAGAACACCGCCGCCGGCGCCCAGAACTGGGAGACCTTCCACCTCACCCAGGTCCTGCCGTTCGTCGACGCCAACCTGCGCACCCGCACCGACCGCGCCCACCGGGCCGTCGGCGGGCTGTCCATGGGCGGCTTCGGCGCCCTGCACTACGCCCAGGACCGCCCCGACCTGTTCGGCCAGGTCCTCACCATGTCCGGCGCCAACGACCTCTCCACCGACGAGATGATCATCCGCGGCGCCGTGGTCGCCACCCTCACCAACGCCGGCACCGTGCTCTGCGGCCCCAGCGACGGCCACCCCTGCGGCCTGGACTTCGGCCCCACCGTCTCCAGCGACGCCATCTTCGGCACCCCGTACCCGGTGTTCAACGCCGACTGGCGCTGGAACGCCGCCGACCCCGTCTCGCGCGCGGCCCTGCTGGAGCACACCGGCATCACCGTCTACACCGGCAACGGCAACAACAACCCCGCCGACATGGAGTTCTGGGCCGAGGGCACCGCCAAGCGCCTCAAGCAGCGCCTGGACGCGCTCGGCCTGCCGTACCGCTACGTCGGCTACGGCGACGGCACCGGCTGGGGCGCCGACTGCCACGGCGGCCACACCCCGGGCTGCTGGGCGCAGGACCTCGCGGACTACGTCCCGCGCCTGGAGACGGCCTTCGCCGCCGCGCCCTGAGCCCCTCCCCTCCCTCCTGCTCCCCTCCCCCTCTCCCCGACGAAAGGAAAACCCTTGCCCACCACGACCCCCGGCCGTACGGCGCCCTGGCTGCGCCTGTTCGCGGCCCTCCTGGTGACCTGTTGCGCCGCCCTGGGCCTGACCGCCGCGCCCGCCCGCGCCGCCGCGGCCACCCCGGAGGCCGCGCCGGCCCCGCTCGCCGCCTGCGCCTCGCCGCAGCAGTGCCTGACCATCAAGTCGCTCAGCAACGGGCGCCAACTCGACGTCCAGAACGGCAACATGGGCGACGGCGCCTACATCGTCACCAACTCCGCCCCCGGCTACCACCAGTCCTGGCGGCTGAACGTCGACCCGTCCGACTCCTCCTTCACCATCGTCAACAACGACACCGGCAAGTGCATCGACCTGGCCTTCTTCACCCCGGCGCTGCGCCAGCAGAGCTGCGCCGGGCAGGCCAGCCAGCGCTGGTACTTCCAGCCCGCGGCGGCCGGCGGGGCGGACTCGTTCATGATCCGCCACGCCGGTGACAACACCTGCCTGGACCTGCTGCTCGGCGGCAACTACGACGACGCCTGGACCGACCAGTACAGCTGCAACGGCACCGTCAACCAGCAGTGGTCCACGGGCTTCGCCCAGGCCGCCCGCAACCTGGCCGTCGACCACGGCGCCAAGCAGTGCCAGAAGGACCCCTCCAGCTGCTCCTGGGCCACGAAGAGCGAGGCCCCGGCCGCGCCGCTGCCGCGCACCTGCGCCTCCGCGGTCTGGTTCAACAACACCAGCAGCGCCGTCCAGCAGTCCTTCGCGGTCACCGACGACAGCGGCTGGTCCAACACCATCGGCGCCGACATGGGCACCCAGATGTCCGCCGGCGCCCCCGGCAACGTCCTGACCGGGACGATCAGCTCCTCGCTGAAGTACAGCAACGAATGGCACGGGTCGCGGAGCGTCAACAACAGCGTGACCGTCACCGTCCCGACCCAGGAGTACGGCTGGGTGACGCTCGCCAAGATCGCCCGCAAGGTCACCGGCACCTGGACCTTCGACGCCCACGGCATCCCGTGGACCGCCGAGGACACCGTCACCGTCCCGCTCAGCTCCGACCCCACCGCCGGCGCCACCCTCTACATCGCCAACACCAGCGCGACGTTCAGCAGCTGCTCCTGACACCGCGCCCGCTCCACGGCCGCCGCCCGCGCACCGCGCCGGGCGGCGGCCCCGCGTTTCCGGCCGGGCGGCGGCCCCGCGTTTCCGGCCGGTCGGCAGGGCCGTCCGGACGTGCGCCGCCGCGCAACCCGCCGTACAGTGCCCCGGCCCACCCCGCCCGCACGGCTGTGACCTGCGCATTCACCCGAAGCTGCGGGCGGACGGACCTCTGGCTAGCCTGGTCGTCGGGTGGGTGCGAAGCATCGCCGTGCCCACCGGCCCCCGGAGGCCCGGCGGCCGGTGCGACCCACAGGGACCCCCAGGGCTTCCGGCGTCATCCGCGGAAGTGCCCGCGCACCTCTCGGACCACCTCACAAGGGACAACCCGCATGAGAGTGACAACCATGTCTCCTGCCAAGCGCATCGCGACCGCGGCCGTCGCCGCCGTCCTGCTGGGCGCCACCCCCGGCCTGGCCACGGCCGCCACTCCGCAGACCGCACTCCCCTCCCAGCCGACCGGCGAATGGCACCAGTTCAAGATCTACCCGCCCAACCTCCCGCCCAGGAACCTGGACGTCGACAGCGCCGGCAGGGCCGTCGTGGCCGTCGTCGACCCCGAGAGCGCACGCCAGCAGTGGAACCTGAGCAACATCGGCGGGCTGCCGCTCATCGAGAACAGGGCGACGGGCACGTGCCTGACCGCGCCGAACGACACCCTGGACGCCGTCACCGTCCAGGCCTGCGACAAGAACAACCCGAACCAGCGGTGGGACGTGCACTACGTGACGGCCGGCCAGGTGGCGATCTCACCGAAGGCCCACCCCCGCCTCGCCCTCACCGGGGGCACCCAGGCCGGCAGCAACGCAGCCCTCCTGCGGACCTACGCGGCGCAGGACAACCAGCAGTGGTCCATGCGGTCCGTGAAGTAGTGGCCCTCCCGGGCGGCCCCGCCCCCGGCCGGCCCGCCGACGCCCGCGGCACGCCCGTGACCTGCCTGTTCCCTCGGAGCTGCGGACGGACCGACCTCTGGCTAGCCTGGTCGGGTGGGTGCGAAGCACCTCCGTGCCCACCGGGCCCCGGCGACCGGGGCGGCGAGTGATCCACCCCCTCGCATGCACCCCCGGCGCGCCCCACGGCCCCGTGAACCCGCGGGGCTTCCGGCGCCATCCGCCGAGGAACCCGCACGCCTCTCGGACACCCCACAAGGGAAAACACATGAGAGTGACAACCATGTCTCCTGCGAAGCGCATCGCGACCGCGGCCATCACCGCCGTGCTGCTGGGCGGCACGCCCGGCCTGGCGGCGGCAGCCACCGGAACGGCCGGCTCCCAGGCCCCGCAGCAGACGACGCAACCGTCCAAGCAGACCGAGAACTGGAACCAGCTCCGGGTCTGGCCGCGGGGCGACACCTCGGCCAGGAACCTGGAGGCCGGGCGCGGCGGCCGGGTCATCGTGGCCACTCCCGAGCGCAACAACGACCGCCAGCAGTGGAGCCTGAGCACCATCGCCGGGAAACAGCTCATCAAGAACAAGGCGACGGGCACCTGCCTGACCGCGCCGAACGGCTCCCGCGGCTCCGTCACGCTCCGGCCCTGCGACCAGAACGACATGAACCAGCAGTGGACCGTACGCAACGTGGGACAGGGCAAGGTCAGGATCTCCCCCGCCACCCACCCCGACCTCGCCCTCACCGGCGGCACGAGGCTCGGCAGCGCCGTCGCCCTCCGCACGTACGACGGGGCGCGCTCCCAGCAGTGGAGCACCGTGCCCCCGGGCTCCTGATCCCCCGGAGGTCCGACGGCCCGTTCACTGCGTACGGCCCTGCCCGACCGGTCGGGCAGGGCCGTACGCAGTGAACTCCCCATCAGTCAGCGATTTCTGACTTTACATCAGGTCACCGTAGCCGCCTTGCCGCTCAGGCGGTCCGACGCCTCGCGCACCGCCAGGCGCCCGGCGGTGCGGAAGGAGTACTCGCGCGAGTCGGCCAGGTGCACCACGGTGTGGTGCACCACCAGCGCCAACGCCACCGGGGTGCCGGGCAGTTGCTCGGACAGTTCCGCGCGCACGCCCTCGGCCAGGGCGGCGTGGAAGCGCTCCAGGTCCCCGGGCTCCGGATCGCCCCGGACGGTGGCGTCCGGGGCGGACTCGACGCGCAGGCCCTCCTCCCAGGGCTCGAAGTCCACGGTGACGATCGCGACGTCGCCCGGGCAGCTCGTCTGGTGGACGTAGCGGGCCCGTACGCCGCGGACCGGGCGGGGCGGGAAAGCCTGCTGCTCGGCGGTCACCGGGTCAGGAGTGCTCGATCTCGACGGAGGTGATCACCACGTCCTCGACCGGGCGCTCGTTGTCGGTGGGGGTGGTGGCGATGGCGTCGACCACGGCCTTGGAGGCGGCGTCGGCGACCTGGCCGAAGATGGTGTGCTTGCGGTTGAGGTGGGCGGGGGTGCCCACCGTGATGAAGAACTGCGAGCCGTTGGTGCCCGGGCCGGCGTTGGCCATCGCGAGCAGGTACGGCTTGGTGAAGAACAGCTCCGGGTGGAACTCGTCCGCGAAGGAGTAGCCCGGGCCGCCGGCGCCGGTGCCGGTCGGGTCGCCGCCCTGGATCATGAAGCCCGCGATCACCCGGTGGAAGAGCGTGCCGTCGTAGTACGGGCCCTGGCCCGGCTCGCCGGTGCGCGGGTCGGTGTACTCCCGGGTGCCCTCGGCGAGTTCGGCGAAGTTGCGGACCGTCTTCGGCGCGTGGAACGGGAACAGCTCCAGGCGGATCGGGCCCGCCGTGGTGTGCAGGGTGGCGAACCGGGCAGTGGCCACGGGTGACTCCTCGGGTACGGCTGGCGGGTGGGGCCCGTGCGGCCCGGTGCGGTGACCTGGGCCGTTCGGCTACCGCATCCTGGCACAGCCTCCGCCCGCACGGCCGAACCGGGTGGGACGATCCGGACGTCAGACGTAACAGGACGTCGGGCGAAAGGCGGGTGGTCGTGATGGTCGGTGCGGTTCTGGTGGGAGTGCTGGTCCTGGTCGTCGCGGGGTGCGGCTGCGTGGTGTGGGCCGACCGCGGCGGGCCGCGCTGGACCCGGGTGGTCGCGGCCCTCACCCTCGGCGCCGGAAAGGCGGTGCGCAGCTACCAGCGCCAGCGGCCCCGCCGGGTGGGGAACGGCGGGGCGGACGGCGGGGACGGCGGGGACGGCTGCTGAGCCACCGGCCGGGGCGGGCGACGCGGCGGACGGCGACGGGCCGCCCGGGACGCGGCGCGTCCCCGGCCGCCGGGGGTGTGCGGCGGCCGGGGACGCGAGGGGGTGTCAGCTCTCGGTGGGGCGGCGGCGGGCGGCCACGACCATCGCCGCACCCGCGGCGAGGGCCGCGGCGGCGCCGCCGGCCTCCCAGCCGAGCCCGTCGCTGCCGGTGGCGGCGAGCGTGCCGGAGCCGGTGCTGCCCGTGGTGCCGGTGCCCGTACGGGCGCCGGTGGTGGTCGTGCCGCCGGTGGTGGTGCCAGTGCCAGTGCCGGTACCGGTTCCGGTGAGGCCGGCGGGCTGGACGGTCTGCGGCTGCTGCCCGGAACCGTCGGTGCCCGTGCCGGTGCCGGTGCCCGTGCCGGTGCCCGTGCCCGTGCCGGGCTTGGCCGCCGCGGCCTCGTCCTCGGCCCTGGCCTTGGCCCAGCCCTCCTTGAGGAAGGCCAGGAGGTCCGCGTAGCTGCCCTCGAAGGCGGCCATGGCGGCCTTCTTCACCGCGGGGCCGCCGGTCTCGATGATCTGGGAGACCTTCAGCCGGTTGTCGCTGAAGCGCAGGTTCGGCAGCTCGACGGTCAGGAAGCGCCGCACGTCCTCGGCGTTGCCGTCCATGGCCTTCTGGGCGGCCGCGGCGGTGACCGGACCGGTCCCCTTGTCGGCGATGATGCGCAGCACCTCGACCCGGTCGTCCTCGAACTGGGCCTTGGCGAAGCCGCTGTTGAGGAAGGCCTCGACGGCCTCGTCGGTGCCGGCGTCCAGCGCCTTGCCGGCCGCCTCGCGCACGGCCTTGCCGCCCTTGTCCATGAGCTGGGCGAGCTTGACCCGGTTGTCGTCGCCGCGCAGCTTGGGCAGCTGGACGTCCAGGAAGCGGCGCAGCTCGGCGGCGCCGCCCTTGAGAGCGTTCTCGGCGCCCTCGCGCACGCCGGGGCCGGTCTTCGGGTCGGCGAGCAGGGCCTCGACCTCGGCGCGGTCCTCGTCCTCGGCGCGGGCGATGTACTGGCCGGTCTTCAGGAACTCGGCGATGGCGTCGTCGCCGCTGTTGAGGGCGGCCCTGGCGGCGGCCTTCACGGCCGGGCCGCCGGTGCTGTAGATCTGGGAGGTCCTGACCTGGTCGTCGATCTTGCGCTGCTCGTCGAGCTCGACCTCCAGGAAGTGGCGCAGCTCGGCGGCGCCGCCCTTGAGGGCCTTCTCGGCGGCCTCGCGCACGCCGAAGCCGCTCTTCGGGTCGGCGAGGATGCGCTTGACCTCGGCGCGGTCGCGCTGCTCCTGTCCGTCGTCGTCCCCGGGGGCGGCGTCCTTGGCGGAGTCCGAGCCGGTGTCGGGACCGGAGAGGCCGATCGGCTTCGGGGCGTCGGAGGCGGAGGCCGTGGAGGGGAAGAGGACAGCGGGGGCCAGGACCGCGGCGGCGACGACGGCGGACACCCGGGGCAGCTTCATCGAGAGCAAACCTGCTTTGTGTGAAGGGATCATGAATGACCCACAGCATAGATCCACTTTTACGATCGGCATACCGGATAAGTGCCGACCCCCGACCCGCCCCGACCTGCCCTGACCTGCCCCGATCTGTCCGGCTTCCCCTTCCGCCTTCCCCCTTCCGGCGCCGGGCCGCACCGGCCCGCACCGCGCCCCCTGCCGGTCCGAGGCCGCCGCTAGGCTCTGACGGATGAGCTTCCACCTGGTCGTCGGACACGGGCCCGCCGGGGCCGCCACCGCCCGCCTGCTGGCCGAACAGGGCCACGAGGTCCGGGTCGCCACCCGCACCGGGCGCCCCGCCGGGCCGGCCGTCCCCGGCGTCGAACACCTCGTCCTGGACGCGAGCGACCCCGCACAGCTGGCACCGGCCGCCCGCGGTGCCGCCGCCGTCCACGGCTGCGCCGCGCCGCCGCTGCCGCAGTGGGCGCGGCGGTGGCCGGCGCTGACCGCCTCGCTGTGCGCGGCGGCCGAGGAGAGCGGCGCGGTGCTGGTCATGCTCGGCAACCTGTACGGGTACGGGCCGGTGGCCGGCCCGATGACCGAGGACCTGCCGCTCGCCGCGACCGGCCCCAAGGGTCGGGTGCGGGCGGCGGCCTGGGAGCAGGCGCGGGCGCTGCACGAGGCCGGGCGGATCCGGGCGGTGGAGGTGCGGGCCTCGGACTTCTTCGGCCCCGGGGTCACCGACGGCGGCCACCTGGCGGCGCGGGTGATGCCCGGTCTGCTGAAGGGCCGCCCGGTCGCCACCCTCGGCGACCCGGACACCGCGCACAGCTGGACCTACCTGCCGGACGTGGCCCGGGCGATGGCGGAGATCGCCGGCGAGGAGCGGGCCTGGGGCCGGGCCTGGCACGTGCCCACGGCCCCTCCCCTGTCGGTGCGCGCGATGGTCGACCGACTGGCCGCCGAGGCCGGCGGCGGGCCGGTCGCGGTACGCCGCCTGCCCGCGGCCGCGCTGGCCGTGGCGGGGCTGGTCTCCCCGCTGCTGCGCGAACTGCGGGAGGTGCGCTACCAGTTCGACCGGCCGTTCGTGGTGGACAGCTCCGCGTACGAGGCCGCGTTCGCGGTGCGGGCCACGCCACTGGAGGAGCAGCTGCGGGCGACGGTCGCCTGGTGGCGCGAGCGCGCGCAGCCGTAGCACCGCACGGGCAACCGGCCTGCGCGGAAGGGACCGTTCCGGCTCGATGCCGCGCTGCTGCCGCATCACGTCCCGCACGCAGGGGTGCGGTTGACCGCGCCGGGTCTGACCCTTGCCTACAGCGGCGACGCGGGAGCGGACCCCGCCCTTGCCCGGCTGGCCGCGGGAGCGGATCTGTTCATCGCCGGAGCCACGCTGCAGGGCCCGTCCGCCGACGGCGGCGACCCCCACCTGATGAACGCCGCGGAGGCCGGGACGTGGGCGGCCCGTTCCGGGGCCGAGCGCCTGCTTCTCACGCACTTCTGGCCCGGCAGCGACCGCACGCGTTCGACCGCCGAGGCCCGGAGCCGGTTCTCGGGCGAGGTGATCGCGGCCGAGGAAGGCATGGTGCTCTCGTTATAGCTGGAAAGCGTGGAAGGAAATCCTCCTGTCGCCCGACGGCAGCGGGGCCGGCAGGCCGGGGACGGCGATCCGTCCGGCGTACAGGCCCTCCAGGAAGGACACGGCCCCCCTCCGGGTACGACCACCAGCCGCCGCTGCGGCCCCGGACCACGACCGGCCACGCGTCGGGGTCGGCAGCGGCGGTGTGCCAGAGGATCTCGTCGCCGTCCGGGGTGCCCGCCCACGCCAGCAGTGCGGGCCGTGCCCCCGTCCCCTTCGCCGGTGGTGTACTCCGCCGGGATGTCCCCCTCCCGGAGGTCGTCCTCCAGGATCTCCCGGTCGGAGCGGACGCCTGCGACGAACGCCGCCTCCGACCCGGGCACCGGGGTCGACACGAGGAGGAACTCGTCGACCGAGAAGCCGGGGCAGCGGGCCGACAGCTCGCGGTGGTCGGAGGGCAGTCCGGTACCGGTCCCCTCCCGGATCGCCGCCCAGTCGATGTCGCGACCACCGGCGGCGGCGGTCAGCCCCGGGAGCCGGAGCATCAGCCGGGCGATCGTCTGCGGCACGTCCATGGCCCCACCTCCGTGATGTTCGCGCGTCCTGCCGGAAGGAGGAGAGCCGTCGGTCGGGCCCTGCGCGTGGCGACCCATCTGATGACCGCACCCGCGCCGGCGGGCGCAACACCGGCGCCCGCGCCCCCGCCGGGCGACGTTGTCGCAGGTGGGGCCTAGGGTGCGGGGCATGAACGTTCCCGAGGTCATACCGATCCGCCACGAGCCCGGCTACCGCACGGACACCATCGGGCGGTGCGAGGGCGGCCAGTTCTACGCGACCGTCGTCGCGGCCTTCCCCGAGGACTGGAGCGGCGACGACTGGCAGGCCGTGAAGCGCTGGCACGCCGTGCTGCACCGGTTCGACGAGGCCGGCCGCCACCTGGGCTCGCGCATCGAGTCCACCGGCACGACGGCGGACGGCGAGCGGCAGGCGGTCGACGCGGCCGCGCTGCTGCTGGAGCAGTGGCTGGACGCCCTGCCGGGGCGGCACTACCAGGACATCGCCATCGCCCCCTTCGAGGTCCGCTTCGAGGGCGCCCTGTTCGGCCTGGTCCTGGAGGTGGACGAGGACGAGGAGGACGAGGAGGACCGCGTGCACCTGGAGCTCTACCCGGACGGCCTGGGCTTCTTCGCCCCGTGGGACGGCTGCTACGACACCTGAGCAGCGGCGGCCCGCGCGGCCCGTTCCTCGCTAGGCTCGGCGGTGCCGGGGTCCGCGAGGCCCCGGGGTCTCCTGCGGGAAGGCGGGTGCGCGCATGCTCGGGTACGACGCGGACGGGTTCGTGCGGGACGGGGTGCCGCACCGGGTGGTGGCCGGGGCGGTGCACTACTTCCGGGTGCACCCCGAGCTGTGGGAGGACCGGCTGCGGCGGGTGCGGGCGCTGGGTGTGAACACGGTGGACACCTACGTCCCGTGGAACTTCCACGAACTGCCCGACGGCACGGTGGACTTCACCGGCTGGCGGGACGTGGCGCGCTTCGTGCGCCTCGCCGCCGGCCTGGGGCTGGACGTGATCCTGCGCCCGGGCCCGTACATCTGTGCGGAGTGGGAGTTCGGCGGGCTGCCGGCCCGGCTGCTGGCGGTGGACGGGCTGCGGCTGCGCTGCGCGGACCCGGCGTACCTGGCCGAGGTGGACGGCTGGTTCGACGCGCTGGTGCCCGAGCTGCTGCCGCTGCTGGTGAGCCGGGGCGGGCCGGTGGTGGCGATGCAGGTCGAGAACGAGTACGGCAGCTACGGCGACGACGCCGCCTACCTCGCCCACCTGCGCGACGGCCTGGTACGGCGCGGGGTGGACTGCCTGCTGTTCACCACCGACGGCGCCCACGACACCATGCAGCAGGGCGGCACGATCCCGGGCCTTCTCGCCACCGCCACCTTCGGTTCGCGCGCCCCCGAGCGCCTCGCGGTGCTCCGCCGCCACCAGGACGAAGGCCCGCTGACCGCCATGGAGTTCTGGATCGGCTGGTTCGACCAGTGGGGCCTGCCGCACCACGTCCGCGACCCGAAGGAGACCGCCTCCTCGCTGGACGAACTGCTGGCCACCGGCGCCTCCGTCAGCCTCTACATGGCGCACGGCGGCACCAGTTTCGGCCTGTGGTCCGGCGCCAACCACTCCGGCACCCACCCGCTGGACGCCGGCTACGAGCCGACCGTCACCAGCTACGACTACGACGCGCCGATCGGCGAGGCCGGCGAGCTGACCGAGAAGTTCCACGCCCTGCGCGAGGTCATCGGCCGCCACCTGCCCCTGCCGGACGCCGAACTGCCCGACCCCCCGCCCCGGGTGGCGCCGCAGCGCCTGGAACGGGCCGACGGGCGGGCGCTCCTGGCGCAGGCCCTGGACGCGCTGTCGCAGCCGCGTCGGCACGCGGCGCCGCTGCCGATGGAGCGGCTCGGACAGGACCGCGGCCTGATCCACTACCGCACCCGCGTGCCCGGTCCCCGCCCCGAACTGCCGCTGCGCATCGACGGGTTGGCCGACCGGGCGCAGGTGTTCGCGGACGGGCGCCCGCTCGGGGTGCTGGAGCGCAACTCCCCCGGCGCGACCCTGCCGCTGGCCACCGGGCCCGACGGGGTGGTGCTGGACATCCTGGTCGAGGCGCTGGGACGGGTGAACTACGGCCCCCAGATGGACGACCGCAAGGGCATCACCCGCGGCGTCTCGCACGGCCACCAGCGGCTCTTCGACTGGCAGATCCGGCCGCTGCCGCTGACCGACCTGTCCGCACTGCGCTTCACGGACGACGTCGAGGCCCGCGACGGCGAGCTGGGCGACGGCGAACCGGCCTTCCACCGCTTCACCGCCGAACTCCCCTCCCCCGCCGACGCGTTCCTCGCCCTGCCCGACTGGGGCCGCGGACTGCTGTGGCTCAACGGCTTCCTGCTCGGCCGCCACTGCGCCGCCGGCCCCCAGCGCACCCTCTACGCCCCCGCCCCGCTGTGGCGGCCCGGCGCCAACGAACTGGTCGTCCTGGAACTCGAACGCCACGGCACGGCACTGGAGTTGCGCGACCGACCGGACCTCGGCCCGGTCACGGCGGCACCCAGCTCCGAGTACTGACCGGCCGGGTACGCCCCCCGCGTCGGGCGGAAAGGCGGATGTGTTCCGTTCCCGAACTCCCGGGAACCGGCCGGGTCGAACGGTTCCGCTTTCGGCCCCGGCAATGTACCCCGGCACGGAACCGGACCGTCCTGGCGCCGATCCGGACAATCGCGCGGTCGGCGACCCGTCATTGCCGAGCATTCCTGTGTCCTTGTCCGGCACGTGAACTGCCAGGAGTACGAGTCGCACGAAGGAGCCAGGATGTTCCGCAGGAATTCCGCTCGCACAGCGGCCCTCGCCGTGATGGCCGGCTCGATTCTGCTCGCGGTGCCCGCCACCGCCGACGCGTCCACCACCGCCTACACCCCGCAGACGGCCTGCGGGTCCAGCTACGCCACGATCGATTCCTTCAACCTGCCGGGCGGCACCTCGACGGTCTACCTGACCTACAGCAGGACGACCGGCAAGAACTGCGTCGCCACCATCAAGAACACCAAGACCGGAACCCCGACGCTGACCGGCGCCTACCTGACCTTCGGCGACGGCAGCGGAAGGCAGCAGGACCTGGGGAACTACAGCTACTACGCCACGGCCTACCTGTCCGCAGCCGGACAGTGTATTTACTACGGCGGCCGGACTACAACTCCGGTGACTGGTGGGGAAAGGGCCCGGGATGGTGCAGCTGAGCGGCCGGTGGCCCGGTAGCGGTAGCGGTCGGACGACGGAATTCCGCGCCCGCTGAGACCGATCGGTGAGTGCGTCGGCGCCTGTCGCCGCATCCCGCGATGCGGCGACGGGCGCCGGCCCCGCTCAGGACCCGATCAGGCGCAGCGAGGCCCACAGGGCCAGGACGGCGGCGGTGAGGGTGGCGGGGACGGCGAGCAGGCCCAGGCGGGTGAACTCGCGCAGCTCCACCGGTACTCCGCGGTCGCGGACGATGCCGCGCCACAGCAGGGTGGCCAGCGAGCCGGCGTAGCTGAGGTTGGGGCCGATGTTCACCCCGAGCAGGACCGCGAGGACGGCGCCGGGCCCGGCCGGGGCGGCCAGCGGCACCAGGGCGAGGGTGGCGGGCAGGTTGTTGATGACGTTGGCGAGGACGGCGGCCAGGGCGGCGGTGGCGAGCAGGGCGGGCAGGGCGGTGCCGTCGGGGACGAGGTGGGCCAGGCCGGCGGCCAGGCCGTTGTCGACGACCGCGCGCACCACGATGCCCAGGGCGAGGACGAACGCCAGGAACGGCAGGGCGGCCGAGCGCACCACCGTCGCGGGGGTGGCGTGGCCGCGGGCCAGGGCGCGCGCGGCCAGGGCGGTGGCGCCGGCGGCCGCCGCCCAGGCCGGGTCGACGTCGAGTGCGGAGGCGAGGGCGAACCCGGCGAGCGTGCAGCCGACGGTGGCCAGGGCGAACAGCGGCATGGCGGGGGCCGGTCCGGTCTCGGGCGCCGCGGTGGGGGCGGCGTCCAGGTCGGCGGCGAAGAAGCGGCGCAGCACCAGGTACTCGACGCCGACCGCCGCCAGCCACGGCAGTGTCATCAGGGCGGCGAAGCGGCCGAAGCTCAGGCCGCTGGCGGTGAGGGCGAGCAGGTTGGTCAGGTTGGAGACCGGCAGCAGCAGCGAGGCCGTGTTCGACAGGTGGGCGCAGGCGTACAGGTGCGGCCCGGGCCGGGTGCCCAGGCGGGCGGCGGTGGCGAGGACGACGGGGGTGAGGAGCACGACGGTGGCGTCCAGGCTGAGCACCGCGGTGACCAGCGAGGCGACGGTGAACACCTGGACCAGCAGTCGGCGCGGGCGGCCGGCGGCGCTGCGTGCCATCCAGGCCCCGCAGGCGCGGAACAGCCCCTCGTCGTCGCAGAGTTTGGCCAGGACCAGGATGGCGGCCAGGAAGCCGATCACCGGTCCGAGGCGGGCGGCCTCGGCCGTGGCGTGCTCCAGTGGGACGGCGCCGGTCGCCACCAGCAGGGCGGCGGCCGGCACCGCGGCGGCGGCCTCCGGCCAGCCCCAGGGGCGGGCGACGGCGCAGACCAGGACGAGTATCAGCAGGCCTGCGGACAGGGCTTCGGCGCAGGCGGTGTTCAGGGGGTGCTCCTCGGGGGGCCGGGACGGGTGTCCGTGCGGTGGGCGGTGCTCGGGCCCGGTTCGCGGCCCGGCGCAGCATGCCACACGGGTGGCCGGCGGGCGCCGGGCGGGTCGTCGCGCCCGGGTCCGTCGCGCCCGGGCGGCTCCGCGTGAGCAGGCGGCTCCGCGCCCCCGGCCCCCAACCCCCGGCCCCCGGATCAGGTCAGGTCAGGTCAGGTCAGTCCCACCAGAAGGACCACTGGTGGGCGCCGACCAGTCCCTCGGCGTACGCGGTGAGGCTGCCGGAGCCCTGGAAGACCAGGTCGGGGCAGAAGGCGGTGTGCTCGGCGGCCAGCGGGAGCGCGTCGGCGAGCGTGGCGGGCGGCACGGGGACGCTCAACTCCAGGGTGTCGAAGCCGACTTCGACGACCTGGGCGCCGAAGCGGCGTTCCCAGTCGGCGAGCACGGTGGCGATCCTGGCGATGTCGTCGTGGTTCGTGGGGCCGCTCCAGCCGCACACCGCGAGGGCCTGGGCGCCGCTGTCGGCCCGCACCAGGCCGAGGCGGGCGTCCTTGACGGACCGCAGCACCTCGGCCAGCTCCCGGGCCTCGGTGCCGGCGGCGCCGTCGGGGACGGTGGCGGCGGGGGCGGGGCCGGGCCAGGTGCGGCCGTAGGGGGCGAGGGCTTCGTCCAGGATCTCGGCGTCCTCGCTCACCTCCCCGTCCTCGTCCTCGTCGACCTGTTTCCACCAGGTGGCCAGCAGGGCGGCCGGGTCGTAGAGGCCGGGTACGGCGGCGTCGACCGGGTACAGCTCGCCGGACAGCCAGGGCCGGTAGTCGGGGCCGGCGGGGTCCAGCGGGGTGAGCAGCAGCGGCCACAGCCCGGTCTGCGGGTGGGCGCGGTGCAGCTGGCGCCAGAGCCCTGCGGGGGCGGGGGCGTCGCTGATCCACAGCAGCGGCTCGGGCCCGTCGTCCGCGGTGACCGTACGGCCGGGCGGCAGGTCGACGGACAGGTCGACGGGCAGGGCGGCGAGGGCGGCGACGAGGTCCAGGTGCTCGGTCATGCGGCTCACCGTAGGGGCGGGCACCGACAACGGGCGGGGGCGCGAGAAGTCGGCCCCGCCGACTTCCTGCGCAGCGCCCCCCAGCCGGCACCCCCGCCCACAACACCTCAGGACCAGGGCAGCCCCGCCCGCGTACGCCAGTACGCCCCGGCCGGCTCGGCCATGGCGCCGAGGGCGGCGAGGTCCTCGGGGGTCGGGCGGAGGCCGGTGGCGGCGAGGTTGGAGGCGAGCTGGTCGGGGGTGGCGGCGCCGGAGAGGACGATGTCGGCCCAGGGCTGGGCGGTGGCCGCGGCGAGGGCGAGGGCGTCGGGGGTGGCGGCGGTGCGGTCGGCGAGGGTGCGCAGCGGGGCGGTGTCGGGGCCGGTGGCGTTGCGGCCGGCGAGGCGGCCGTTGGCCATGCCCTCCTTGACGACGACGAGCCATCCGGCGGCGTGGGCTTCGGCGAGGGCGGGGGCGGCGGAGGTCTCCAGCAGGTTCCAGGTGGCCTGGACGGCGGTGAACAGCGGTCGGCCGTCCGTGGTGACGGCGAGGGCGCGGCGGATGGTGTCGGCCTGGGCGGGGCCGCTGGTGGACAGGCCCACCCGGACGCCTTCGGCGGCGAGGTCGGCGAGGCGCCGGTGCAGGGCGGGGTCGGTGAGGGCGGGGCTGTCCGGGGTGACGGAGTGGACGAGGTAGACGTCGAGGTGGTCGCCGAGCAGGGTGCGGGTCTCGTGGATCTGGCGGTCGTAGACGGCGGTGGAGTGTTCCTTGACCTCGTGCGCGGCGACTCCGTCGGTCTGCCAGTCGGCGGTGTAGGTGTAGCCCCATTTGCTGCCGACCGTCACCTCGGCCGCGGCCTCGGGGTGTTCGGCGAGCCACTGGCCGAGGAACTCCTCGGCGCGGCCGTAGGAGCGGGCGGTGTCGAGGTAGCGCACGCCGGCGGCGTACGCGGCGTCGAGCAGGGTGTGGGTGCGTTCGCGCAGGGCGTCGACGGTGCGTTCGGCGGGCAGGTCGGCGTCGCGCCCGAGGTTGATGTAGCCGGGCCGGCCGACGGCCGCCGTGCCCAGGCCGAGGCGCGCGGGGTGCGGGCGCGCGGCGGCGGGGGCGGGGATCGCGGTGGCGGCGGGGTCGGTCGGCATGGCGGGCTCTCCTCGGGCGCGACGGTTCTCACCTGGGACTTTAGCCGCGCGGTGGGGTCGGGGCGTCAGCCGGCAGCGAGGGTGCCGCTGATCCAGGGGGCGTAGGCGGGCACGTCGGTGTACAGGCCGGGGCCGCCCGCGCAGGGCACGCCGGGGGCGCCGGGGCCGGAGGTGGTGCCGACGAGTTCCCAGCGGCCGCCGCGGCCGCGCTGGATCTGGGGGCCGCCGGAGTCTCCGAAGCAGGCCATGGCCCCGGGGACCCGGCTGAGCGTGCACAGGCGGGTGGGGTCGGCCCAGCCGGGGGCGCAGTCGGTGGTGGCGCCGATGCGGGTGGGCAGTTCCTGGAGGCGGTCGGGGAAGACCATCCGCTGGTAGTCGGTGGTGTCGACGACGGTGCCGAAGCCGAGCAGCCGGGTGGGGGTGCCGGGGCTGCCGGGGTGTTCGGCGACGCGGACGGGCTGCTGGGGGGCGGGGCGGTCCAGGCGGACCAGGGCCAGGTCGTTCCGGTTGGGGCGGGTGGCGCCGTCGCCGAACTCGAAGCCGGGGTGGACGACGACGCGGTCGACCTTGCGCACGGTGCCGCCGCTGTCGCGGTGGGCGCTGCCGATGCGCACGGTGCCCTTGAGGGTGACGCCGGTGTCCTCGGTGCCGACCACGCAGTGGGCGGCGGTCAGCACCCACTGGCGGTCGATCAGGGTGGCGCCGCAGGCTCCGTCGGCCAGTTGCTCGGCGCTCAGCGGGAGGGTGGCCATGAAGGGGTAGCGCTCGGTGGAGTCGCGACCGTTGACGATGGCCGAGGCGCTCGTGCTCATGGCGGTGGCGCCGAGCGCGGCGGCCAGGGCGGTGACGGCGGCGGCCCGGGCGGCGGCCCGGGCGGCGGTGCGGGCGGCGGTGCGGGCGGTGGTGCGGACGGTGGTGCGGACGGTGGTGCGGACGGTCGTACGGACGGTCGTACGGAAGGGCACGGGTGACGGCCTTTCGGTTCGGCTGGTGCTGACCGCTCCAGCCAACCCGGCGCCGGCCCGCCGGAACACCCGGCCAGCGGGCCGCCGTGGCCTGGGGGTATCCCCCGCTCGCGCCGTCGGGCTACCAGGCGGGCCGCCCGCTCTCCCTCGGCGACACCGACGGCGCCGCGGGGGCGGTGCCGCGCTCAGGGGCGGTGCCGCGCTCGGGCCCGGTCGCGGGCCCGGACTCGGGCCAGCCCGAGGAGGAGGTGCGGACGGCCTGGACGGGCGCGGCGATCGGTGCCTCCAGCGGACGGGCGGCGCGCACCGGCGCGGCGGTCCGGGTGACGGCCGGAGTGACGGCCTGGTCCAGGCGCAGCACGAAGTTGACGTAGTCGAGCGGTTTGCCCGGCCAGTGGCAGTCGTTGCTGGTGAGCAACTGGCTGCGCAGGCCGCCGTGTTCGGTGACCGGTCCGGGGGTGGTGCGCAGGTTGGGCTGCCAGCTGCGGCCCCACAGGTGGTGTTCCAGGGACAGCGTCCAGCTCTCCTCGTCCACCTCGATGGTGGCGCCGACCCGCCCGGGCAGCACCCGCAGCCCGTACGCGCCGCGCACGACGGCCCGCTGGTCGAAGTCGGCGCTCCTGCCGACGACGGTGATCCGCCATGCTCCGTGGAACCTGAGCACGCCTGCCTCCTGACGCCGCGGCGCCCGCTCCGGCAGAGGGCGCCCCTTCCACGTCTACGGCCCCGACCCGGCCCCCGGCTCAACGGCGGGGCGGGCGGGGCCCCGGCCGGTGACGGCCGCCGCGATCCGTCGGGCGGCCTGGGCGGGGGTGAGGTGGGTGGTGTCGAGGACCTCGGCCTCGGCGTGCAGCCAGGTGCGGGCCGCCTCGGCGTAGGGTTCGAGGTGCCTGAGGCGGAAGGAGGAGGGGCCGAGGACGGTGTCCCCCTCGATCCGCCCGCGGAGGGTCTCCTGGTCGGCGTGGAGGACGAAGTGCCGTACCGGGATGGCGTGTCGGGCGAGGCCCGCACTGATCTCCCGCCAGTACCGCTCGACCAGGACGGTCATGGGCATCACCAGGGTGCCGCCGGTGTAGTCGAGTACCCGGTGGGCGGTCTCGACCACGAGTTGCCGCCACGGCGGCCAGTGCTGGAAGTTGTCCGTTCGGGGAAGCCCCGGCGTGATGTCCATGAGGGTCTCGCCGACCTTCTCGGCGTCGAACACCCGCGCATCCGGAATCAGTGGCTGCACGAGTGCGCCGGTCGTCGTCTTGCCCGCGCCGTGGGTACCGTTGAGCCATACGATCACGGCTCGATGCTAGTCCCGCGCGGAGCCGTGGGGGCGCGGGGCGCCCGCCACGCGGCGCTCGCCGCCGTTGCGCTCCTGCCAGAGGCGGTACACCTCGACGGCGTCCTCGCGCGGCTCGTGGCGCATCGGCAGCCTGCGCTCCTGCCACGGCTTGGCGAACTCGTCGTAGAAGGTGCCCAGTTCGAAGTACTTGCGGTCGTCGACGTAGTGGGGCTCGTAGGCGTCGCGGGTGGTGAGGAAGACGACCTCGTCCGGCGAGCAGTAGTAGAGCGAGCCCAGGCACATCGGGCAGGGGTGGGCGAGCACGTAGACGGTGGTGCCGGTCAGGTGCTCGGTGCCGAGCCTGGTGCAGGCCTCGCGGATGGCGAGGATCTCCGCGTGGGCGGTGGGGTCGCCGGTCTGGGCGACCCTGTTGGGGCTCTCCGCGAGGATCTCGCCGTCCTTGACGATGACGGTCGCGAACGGGCGGCCGCCCTCGGTGACGTTCTGGCGGGCGATGTCGATGGTGCGCTGGACGAAGTCCATCAGGGCCTCCGGGGCGGGAGCGGGGGAAGGGACGGGCGGTGGGGAAGGGGCGGGCCGGGCCGGGGGTCCCGGCCCGCCTCCCGATCGGCAGGGCTTGGCCGCAAGGGCCGGTCAGAAGGGCTTGGTCGGCAGGTACTTGCCGTCCAGGGTGATGATCGCGCGCTCGCCGCCCTCGGGGTCGGCGACCTTCCGCACGTCGAGCCTGAAGTTGATCGCGGAGATGATGCCGTCGCCGAACTCCTCGTGCACCAGGGCCTTGAGGGTCGTGCCGTAGACCTGGAGCATCTCGTAGAAGCGGTACATCGTCGGGTCGGTGGGGATGCGGTTGGGCATCGAGCCGCGGAGCGGGACGGTCTGCAGCAGCAGTGCCGCGTCCTCGTCCAGGCCGAGCAGTTCGGCCACGGCCTTCGCGGACTCCTCCGGCAGCGGGTGCTGGCCGAGGACGGCGGCGGTGGTGAAGGCCACCGACAGGCCGGAGGCCTCGGCGATCCGCTTCCAGGAGAGGTTCTTGCGGATCTTGGCGTCGACGGCGGCGTCGGCCAGCGCCTCGCGGGCGCTCTGGTTGAACTGGGCGTGCACCATGGCGGTTGTCCTTCTCTCTGCGGGGTCCACGTCACCCGGGGACGGGGGCAACGCGAGGGGGTACGGGGGGTGGGGCGATCAGGCGACGAGCGCGGGGGCGCCGGCGCCGAGGACCTCGACGCGGCCGGTGGGGATGTCGTAGACCCAGCCGTGCAGGGCGACCCCGCCCCCGGCGAGGGCGCGGGCGACCGCGGGGTGGGTGGCCAGGTTCGCCAGCTGGGCGAGCACGTTCTGGCGGACCAGGGCGGGGACGTCGCCGTCGGCGCAGGTGCGGGCCACGGAGGCGTCGGCGTGGCGCAGCCAGGTGGCGACCGCGGGGGCGCCGCTGAGGTCGTGGCCCTCGGCGAGGGCGGTCATCGCGCCGCAGGCGGAGTGGCCGCAGACGACGATGTCCCGCACGCCGAGTGCGGCGACGGCGTACTCGATGCTGGCCGCGACGCCGTCGGCCTCGGGTGTGTGGGCGGGCACCAGGTTGCCGGCGGTGCGGATGACGAACAGGTCGCCCGGCTCGGTGCCGGTGATCAGCTCGGGGACGACGCGGGCGTCGGAGCAGCCGATGAACAGGGTGTGCGGGGTGTGGTGCGTGGCCAGGTGGGCGAAGAGCTCCGCCTTGGCCGGGAAGACGTCCCGCTGGAAACGGGCGACGCCGTCGGTGAGGTCCTGCACTGGTCACTCCCTTCGGGTGGTGGCCGGCCCCGGTGGGCCGGTGAGATCCACCATGCATGACCTGTGCCTATAGCGTCCAAGAGCCACTGGGCATGTAAACCATTGGTCGCATCTATAGTTCTTTCCATGGCCGCCCTCGAACTGCGTCACCTGCGCTATCTGCTCGCCGTCGCCGAACACGGCAACTTCACCCGCGCCGCCGAGGAGCTGCACATCTCCCAGCCCACGCTCTCCCAGCAGATCCGGCAGCTGGAGAAGACCCTGGGCGTGCAGTTGCTGGACCGCACCGGCCGCACCGTGCGGCTCACCGACGCCGGCGCCGTCTACACCGACCACGCCCGGCGCGCGCTGCGCGACCTGGCCGCCGCCGAACGCGCCGTCCACGACGTCCAGGACCTCTCCCGCGGCCACCTGCGCCTGGGCGTCACCCCCACCTTCACCGCCTACCTGGTCGGCCCGCTCACCGCCGAGCTCCACGCCCGCCACCCCGGCGTCGGCCTCACCCTGACGGAGACCACCCAGGACCGCATCGAGGCCGCGCTGCTCGCCGACGACCTGGACCTCGGCATCGCCTTCGCCGGCACCCACCCGCCCGGCATCACCGCCACCGCGCTGTTCACCGAGACCCTCAGCCTCGTCACCGGCACCTCGCGCGCCCCGACGCTGCCCGACCCGCTACCGGTCCACGCCCTCAAGGAGGAACAACTCGCCCTGCTCAGCAGCGACTTCGCCACCCGGGCGCACATCGACGGCTACTTCGCCCGCCACCGGGCCGCCCCGCGGATCACGGTCGAGGCCAACTCCGTCCAGGCCCTCACCGAGATCGTCCGGCGCACCGACCTGGCCACCGTCCTGCCCGACGCCCTCGCCCACGACCACCCCCACCTCGCCCCCGTCCCCCTCGACCCTCCCCTGCCCACCCGCACCGTCACCCTCCTGCACCGCGAGGGCGCCTACCGCAGCGCCGCCGCCCGCGCCTTCACCCGCCTCACCCGCGACCTCGTCCACGCCCGCGGCTACCCGCCGGCCCCGTAGCCCGCACCGGGCCGCCCCCACCCCGACCGCCCCCTGACGGGCTCTCGGCGAGCGGCGGCCGGCACCGGCCCGGTCAGCGGCGGGCGGCGGACAGGGAGCGGAGCTGGACGTGGACGGCGGCGGGTTCGGTACCGGTGAGGGCGGCGATCTCGGCGGCGGACAGGTCGAGGACCAGGTGCAGCAGCAGGACGTCCTGCTGGGTGGCGGTGAGGTGGGCGACCGGGCCCAGCGGCCGGGGGCCGGCCAGGGTGCAGACCCGGCGGCGCACCGCCTGCCAGGCGCAGGCGGCGGGGCTGGCGGTGGACAGGGCGTCGAGCCAGTGGCCGCCGAGTTCCTCGAAGGCGGAGCGGACGGCCAGGGGCGCGGCGGCGGGCGGCAGGAGCAGTTCGGCGTAGTCGAGGTAGTGGCGCAGGTGGAGGTCGTGCAGCGCCCACAGGCCCAGGGCGGGCCCGGGGGCTGCCGAACGGCGTCGTGGTGTCGGCATGGTGGTTCCCGAGGTGGCGCGGGTGAGTGCTGGGGCGCGGGTGGGTGCCGGTCCGCGGCGGGCGCCGGTCCGGTCCGCGGCGGGTGCCCGGTCCGGTCCGCGGCCGGGGCGCGGGTGGCGCGTCCCGGCCGCGGAGCGGGTCACACGAGCACCGACGGGTTGTCGTCGGTGCCTTCGCGGCCCGCCGCCGCGGGGCGAGCGGGGCTTTCGTCCCGTTCAGCGGCGAGGCTGGTGCGCAGGGTCGCCCACAGGCGGAACAGGATGTCCGTCGGGGTGCCGGCGCTGGAGGACTGCATGGCCCGGACGAACTCGGCGTGGTGCGTGCGCGAGTTGACCGGGATCGGGGTGCGGGCGTTGTTGGTCCGGTCCCAGGCCGCCGCCCACAGGGCGCGGCGGGCCTCCCTGACCCCGCAGACCTCCATGTAGGCGAGGAAGACGGGTTTGCGCAGCGGGGCCTCGCCCTTGAGGACCAGGGCCAGCGTGCTGGAGGGCAGGCGTCCGCCCCGGTCGCGGGCCCGGCGGTCCAGTTCCCGCAGGGAGGGCCAGTCGGCCTTGCGGCGCATCTCGTGCATCGCCCGGCGCAGGTCCGCGAAGGAGTCGACCTGTTCGGGGTCGACCCGCCGGGGTGCCCGCAGCCGCCGGCTGCCCGAGGGGCGCGGCACGTGCGCCCAGTAGTTGGCCTGGACCCACTTGCGCCGGGCCGTCTTGAGGTCGCCGCCGCATTCACGGACGACGGCCTCGACGACCTTCCAGCTCGGTACGGAGCGCCCGCCGGCGGCCCGTTGCAGGGTGGTGGGGTGGTAGTTGGTCCGAGCGGCGAGCTGACGGTACGTCAACCCGGCCTGCTCGCGCTGCTGTCGCAACCAGACGGCCAGCCGGCCCAGTGCCGGCTCGGTCGCCTCGATCGGATTCTCTCGGCGTCCCATCTCGGGCCGGCGCTCTTCCTAGGCCCGCTCCCGTCGGATCCTTGTGGCCAACAGGCATCCGCCCGTGGCCAGTTCGAGCGCGGCCCCGGCCGACATGCCCGTCGCCACCAGGGCGGCGGCCAGCGCGACCGTCAGGACGAGCACGACGACCACCACGACCGCTTCGCCGAACGTTCCACCGGCCTTCCCGCCGACCGCGAGCGGCCGGTACGGGCGCGGGCGCGGCGGTAGCGGTTCCGCCGCCGCGCAGTGGGTAGGGGTGTGGGCGCGCTTGTTCCGCTTCCTCGTCATCGAGGAGTCCTCCATATCACTGTCCACTCCAACGGGCGGGCACTTGTGCGGTTGGCGTCGCACTGTGTGCCCGGTGGGCACACACTCTGTCAGGCGTACGGGTGAATCCCAATCGGTTCGGTGAACATCGCGAAGATTGATGCGCCACGGTCCCGGCCCCTGGCCGCAATCTCGTGAACGCCCTATCAGAAAGGCGCAGTTCAACGAAGTGAAACCGGATTTTGATGCGTCTTTGTGCAGCATGCCCTTGTGAGCCGTCCTGGCTGGATGTGACGATTTGCAGCGGCGTCACCCGGACCCGCGGGTCCGGAACCCGGGGCGCTGTGCACTCCAACAACTCGGGAACATCGGCAGCGGGCCGTGTTGGCGCATGGGTCCGCCCGAACAGCAGAGACCGCCCGGCCCTGGTGGCCCGAGCGGTCTCTCTGCGTTCCGACCCTCTGCGTTCCGGGCCCGCGTCGACGGGGCTTTCGCACGTCGCGGCGCGGGTGGGGAGGGGCCGGGCGGCTCCTCCCCACCCGCGCGCGACCCACCCGCGCGCCCGTTCAGGTCCCGTCGACGACGGACCACCGGGTGACGAAGAAGTACTGCTGGTCGATCTCGCCCTCGGCGTCCACGGTCCGGCCGGCCAGGTGGTTCATGCTGCCCGGCTCGAAGGGGTTCTCTCCGGGTACGCGCACGACGTAGTCGTGTCCGCCGCTGTGGAGGACCAGGGCGTCCCGTTCGCTCTTGGAGCCCACGTCGACGTGCTCGACGGAGAGTTGACCGCGTAGCCGGGTCACCGCTACTTGGCCTCTCCTTCTTCCACGGACACGATCTTTCCGTCCTGTTCGCGGACCACGATGAAGACATCGGTGCTGACGGGGGCGTTCGGGTCGCGTTCGGCGTGCAGCACGTGGATGCGCGGCGGCGCCTGGAGGTCCTTCGTCGTGGCGTTGTCGCCTTTCCAGACCGAGGCGAAGGACTGGATGGTGAACGACGACGGCAGTTCGTGCCGTTGGGCGATCTCGCGCAGGACCGTGTCGAGTTCGGTGCCGCGTTCGCCGGCGGAGATCGGCTGGGGCACGGAGATGCTCTGCTCCAGCACGCGGGCGGCGAGTTGGACCTCCCGGCGGCGCTCGGCCACGGCGGCGGCCGGGTCGATCTCGGCCTTCTGCGCCGGGGGCTCCACGGGTGTGACCGAAGGATCGCCGAGGAGGACGAACTCGGCGAGCGTCTTCAGGTCGTACGGTTCGAGCTGGGTCTTGTGCTTCACGTAGTCCAGCCTCGCCTTGAGCGTGGCGTAGCCGCTGGACTTGCCGTCGAGGGTCTCGCGGTACAGGTACTGGGTGAGCAGGTCGGCCCAGTTGCAGGAGTCCGCCGGCCCGTAAGCGGAGACCGTGCTGCCGAAGAAGAGGGCGGCGCCGTTGTGGAGGTAGGTGCTGCAGATGCCCATCCGCGTGGTGGTGTCCGGCGGGTAGAGCTGCGCACCGTAGCAGGCCTCCGAGGCCACGACCGTCCCGGTGGTGAGGAAGTGGTCGACGTCCTCGGCCGACAGGGCCACCGGATAGCCCGACTCGCCCTGCCCGTACCAGTGGGGGTCCCGGGAGCCGCCGTGAACGTTGGCGAAGTGACTCTTGGGCGCCAGGGCGCTCGCCTTCCACGGCGGGCCGTCCGGCGGAACGAGGTGGAGCTTCGAGGCGTCGCCGAAGACGGTCGTCAGGTTCTCCCGGGTCGACTTCTCCCAGACCGCGGCGGAGAGGGCGAAGTACGCCTTGTACGTGTCGCGCGGAGCGGAGGTGGTGGCGGCGGCGTACTCGACGAGACGCACCAGGTACTCCGGATCGTGGCCGCCCGTGACGTCCGGGAGACGGCCGACGACGCGGCTGGGACCCGTGAAGTTGACCGGGTCCTGCTTGCCTGCGTCGTAGGTGGTCTCGCACGCGTAGGGCAGGTCGCTGGGGATCGCGAGCTGGCCGCCCGCGGTGGGGTCCTTGAGGACCTGGTGCGGGATGACGTCGAGGCTGCCCAGAAGCATCAGGTAGTCCGGCTTGGCGGAGTGGAACACCGCGTCGATGGCGTCCTTGTTCTGCTTCTCGTCCTTCTCGCTGGTGACGACCGGCGCCTTGTACCGGTCCATGTCGTTCTTGTCGCTCAGGTCCACCACGGTGGTGGTGATGTCGCGGTCCTTGTCGGCCTGGACCAGTTTCGCGAGTGCGGCCTTGACCGAGGCCACGTCGGAGTCCTGGTAGCCCTTCTTCTTCAGGGCGGAGAAGTTGGTGACGACGATCTTGGTGGACGTGCCCACGTGAAACACCTTTCTGAGGGAGGGTGTCGGCTTGCGGAACCCGGCGAGGCGCATCGGCCGTCACTCGGTTGGCGTGACCCCGCGGTGACTCGCGCGGCGGGCCGTGCGCGATCGCTCGGGCGGTTGGGGACGGTGCACGCGGCCGGAGCGGTTACGCCGGAACGCAGCCCTGTCGGCGGTGGTCGCCGCGCGGGCCACGCGGAGAGGGACGCCTGTCCGCGCACACGTTCCGCGAGGCAGCGGCGAGAGGTTTGTGCACTGACTCACAGCCTGGCAAGGGGCGAACGGCGCTGCATCTCGATCTTCACCGCTTCGCGGGCCGGGGCGGACGGACCGTGATCGGGCCCTGGTGCGGGCAGGACGGCGGCGGGCGGGGCGGACTCGACCGGGCCGGCGTTCGCGGAGCCGGCCCGCCATGTCCCTCGAATGCATTCGATCGGCGGGGGGTTCGGAGTGGGAAGTCGGCCGGGCCGACTTCCCACTCCTGACGTGCGGGCCGACCACGTCATGACCCTTGTGTGCGGCGGGAGTCCGGCGCGGCGCCGGGTCATCGCCCGCCCTTGCGCCACGGCAAGCCCGCAGGCCGATGGACCAACCGATTGAGCAGAAGCCTGCGGCGCTCGCACCCACACCCGCGGCGAGGCGCGAAGCCGAGGCGATCGATGCAGGCCGCGACCATGTCGCCCAGGCCGAGCGATGTCGGCCGCGGCGACGGCTTCGCGGGTTCGGAGGTTCTTCGAAAGGGGATCACCGAGGATCCTCCTCCGGCGCATGGGGCTGCGCCGGGACTTCGTCGATCGCGACGTCCCGGCCGCGTCCGGTCACATCGGGGGTTTGTCGCAATTGCAATAATTTCCCCCCTGCTCGGGATGATTCTTGCACAGCCACTTACAGTATTCGCTGCTGCTCATCTTGACGATGGCAACGGACCCCAAGGCCGCGAGTCCGACGACGGCAATCGTCGACAATTTTGCTCTCATTGTTCAAGACCAGCCTTCCGATCCCTCAGGGACGTCGACCGTCACAATACGTACTCGACCAACTGTTTCCGCACTTCGGAATCAAGAGCGCACCGCCGCTTTCAGGATCACTCCCACCACCCCTCGCCCGCAACCCGAAAGACCAGGCCACGGCGCCCGCCTGCAGATAGTGCCAGGCGCGTCGGATCATAGTTCGCACATACATGAACACGGTTGCAGTTGCACCCCAATCAGGGACCCAACATGCTGGGCCCAAGAGGAATTCAGGAATCACACAATTTCACCGGAGGGTGTCGTGCGTCGATCCGCTCCTCGTTCCCGGCCCCTGAGGACCGCGACCTGCGTTCTGGGCCTGGCCGGAATGCTCGCCGTTCCCGTCGGAATTTCGGCTCCCGCCTCCGCCCGGACAGCCGTCACCCGGACGTTCACGGCGAACAGCACGTTCACCGTCCCCGCCGGAGTCACCAGCATCACCGCCTCGTTGGTCGCGGGCGGCGCCGGAGGCTCGGGGGGCTACGCCGGTTTCCCCTACTTCGACCTGATCGCCGCCCACGGCGGCCGGGGCGGCTCCGGTGGAGGGGGCGGCGCGCGGGTCACGTGCACGATCGCCGTCACGCCCGGCCAGGTCCTGACGGTCGGCGTCGCCGACGGGGGCGGTGGCGGAGCCGGCGGTGTCCACCACGACACGACACCCGGCCGGGAAGGCGCCGGACTCCCGGGAGAGGACGGGGGCAAATCGTCCCTCACCCCGGCGAGCGGCACGGCGATGGCCGTCGCCGAAGGAGGCCGGGGGACCCATGGCGGCAGCGGGATCGGACCGGGCCCCGACCGCTCCGTCTGCCACGGGACATCGGCCGGCTCGAACGCGGGCAGCGACGGCCACAAGGGCAGCCGGGGGTCGGCCACCGCGGGCGGGCAGGGCGGAGCGGGCGGAGCCGCGGGAATCCCGGTGCCGGCCACCTGTCCGCGCGGCACGGGTGCCGGCGGCACGGGCGACACGGGCGGCCCGCTCGCCGACAACCACTCGGCCAGGGGCCTCACCGGGGCTTCCGGCAGTCCGGGCTGTGTGACCCTCACCTACTGAGAGGTCAACTCGCCTGGTGGGGCGCCGGGTCGTGGCCGGTCAGCTCGCGGCTGGCCGCCCACAGCCGCGCGGCGGTCGCGGTGTCGGCCAGGTGGCCCCAGAGCGGCTCGGCCCTGGGCTCACCGCGCAGCCCGAACGCGCGGGGGCTCCACATCTGCCCGCCGCGCACGGCCGGGTCGAGCACGGCCCGGACGGCGGGCCACGCGGCGGCGTCCTTGCCCTGGACGACCAGCCCGAGCGGCAGGTGGCGCAGCCGCTCGCCGGTGGTGCGGACGTGGACCGGCGGGCGCGAGGGGGTGAGGGAGTCGAGCGCGCCGCCGGGGTGGACGAGCACGCTCAGCGTGGTGCTGCCGGCGGCGCGCAGACGGCGGTCGAGTTCGAGGGCGAAGAGCATCTGGGCCAGCTTGGAGCGCGCGTAGGTGCGCTTGGGCCGGTAGTCGCGCGTGCTCTGGAGGTCGTCGAGGTCCAGGCGTTCGGACTTGGCGGCGAAGCTTCCGGTGGTGACGATCCGGCTCCCGGGTGCGGCCGCGAGCAGGGGTGCCAGGTGGTGGGTCAGCGCGAAGTGCCCGAGGTGGTTGGTGGCGAACATCAGCTCGTGCCCGCCGACGGTTTCGCGGCGCGGAGGATGGTCGAGCGCCACGCCGGCGTTGTGGACGACCGCGTGGAGGCGGTCCAGGGCCAGGGCGTCCACGGACGGGCCGAGCGAGGCGAGGTCGGCGAGGTCCAGCGGCAGGTGCCGCACCCTGGCGCCGGGGACGCGCGAGGCGATGGAGGCGATGGCGGCTTCGGCCTTCGCCCGGTCGCGGCTGCCGAGGACCACCGTGGCGCCGGTGGCGGCGAGTTGCTCGGCGACGAAGTACCCGATGCCCGCGTTGCCGCCGGTGACCAGGACGTTCTTCCCCTCGGCGCGGGGCAGCCGGTGGACGTCCCACGGCGGGTTGTGGGGCAGGGAGGGCATGGCGGGCTCCTGGAACTCGGAGTGGGCTGGTGGTGGTTCCCAAGATCCCGGAGGCCACTCACATCCCACCGGCAGCCCACCGTCCGCGCTGTCGGCCGACCGGCACCGGCCGGACCCGGCGCGCGCGAGAAGTCGGCGGGGTCGACTTCCCGCGCGGGGCACAGGGCGCGTGATGGGGGCGTGCGGCGTGACGCTGCGCAAGCAAAAGATCGCTTTCCGGTACTGCCGGCCGGAATGCGGGGGTTACGGTGGCGTCCGAATACACGTGTTGGGCACGTGGCGCGAGAGCTGGGGGCAGTGGTGGCACAGCGGAAGATCAAGCGGGGACCGACGGCGAGCTCCGCGATCATGTTCGGCGAAGAGATCCGCTACGCGAGGGAGTTGGCGGGCTACACCCAGGAGGACCTGGGAAAGCTCCTGCACCTCGACCGGACGGTGATCTCGCGGACCGAGAGCGGGCGGCGGAAACCCACGATCGAGGAAGTCGAGGAGCTCGACCGGCTGCTGAACACCGGCGGGCTGCTGAAGCGGCTGTACGACCGGGTCGACTGGAGCGCGCAGATCGAGCATCCGGACTGGTTCCAGACCCATGCCGACTCGGAAGCCGAGGCGGTCGGGGCCCACGTGTTCCAGACCGACTACATGTTTGGGCTGCTTCAGTGTCGGGACTATGCCCGAGCGATGTTCGAGGCAAGCGGGACTGATGAACGCCCCGAAGTGATCGAAGAGCGAGTCGTGGCAAGGCTCGCACGGCAGAAGCGGTTCCTTGTCGAGGACGGGCCTCAGATGGTGGTCCTCCTGGACGAGAGCGCCATTCGATCGGTGGTCGGCGGACCGAAGGTGATGGTGCGGCAGATGCAGCACCGGCTCGACATCGCCCGACGCGAGAACATCGTGATTCAGGTGGTGCCGTTCACTGCTCGGGCGACGATCATCAATACCTCGATGGTCCTTCTGGAGATGCCGGATGGTCGGCACTCGGTGTACTCGGAGAGCCTTGACAGGGGCAGCCCCTGCGACGAACCGACCGTCGTCTCCGGGCACCGCCGCCGCTATGATCGCCTCCGTGGCGATGCGCTCACAGCGAGCGAATCGCTGGTGCTGATCGCCGAGGCGCTGGAAGGTTTCAAAGATGATGCGGAACAAGCTCGACGCGGCCAGCTGGCGCAAGAGCAGCTACAGCGGTACGAACGGCGGCAACTGCGTCGAAGTGGCCCCCGGATTCCCCGGCCTCGTCCCCGTACGTGACTCCAAGGACCCCCACGGCCCGGCCCTCGTCTTCCCGGCCGCCGCCTGGGACTCCTTCATCACCGCCATCCAGGGAGACGAGTTCCCGGGTTAGGCCCTGCTCCCCCGGTTCCCCTCCCCGTGCCGGCCGACCGCGCGGCGGCGGCCGGCACGCCAGAGCTCACTCGGCACGAAGCGCGCGCCCGCGGTGCGATCGGGTGGTCGAGTCCCTGCGCGGATCGACCTGTTGCCGGACAAGCCGACCCCGGGTGCGGGCCGCAACACCGGGTTGCGGCCCGCACGCCGAAAAAACCGCCTGCCGGCCCCGCTACTCGCGGGGGCGGCCCAGCAGGGCGGCCGAGGTCGGGTCGCCGACGCGGGTCGCCACCGCGCCCTTGAGCACGGTCAGTGCGGCCGGCAGCGCCGCGACCGCCGCCGCCTTGAGTGAGCTGATCGACGTGAGGTCGAACTTGTCGGCCAGCAGCAGGCCGAGGAACGCCGCGGCGTACGTGGCGACGGTGCGCTCGACCAGATCGAGGATGAACTTCCGCATGGTCAGGACTCCTTCGCGGTGGAGGCGGTGAGGTGCCGGTCTGTGCGCGACGGTCGCGCGGGCGTCGGGGTCGGCGTTCGGCAGGAATGCGGCAGGCGCCGTCGGGGAGTTGCCGCCCCTCATGTACACGTTCACGCCGTCGATTCCGACGACGGGCCCGGCGGGCGATTCCGGCGGCCCCGCGCCGTACGCCTCATCCCAGCGGGGTGCTCAGCTCCATGGCGCGCAGGGCCGCCGCCAGGGCCGGTGCGTCGCCGACGTCCAGGGCGGTGTCCGTCAGCTTGATGACGTGCTCGTCGCCGTGCGCCAGCGCCCGCTCGAAGACCTCCTCGGGGGTGAACGCGCCGGGCGGGACGTACGCGACCGGCGCGGCGGGCGCGTACATCGCCGTGACCGCCGCCGAGGCCGTCCAGGCCGCCCGCAGGCTCGCCGGCCACAGCGCCCGCGGGAGCGCGGGCAGTGTGCGCAGCACGGCGTTGGGGGCCGTGGCCGCGTGGACGAGCATCGTCTCCTCGCCGTGGCCGTGGGTGGCGTAGCGGTGGGTCGCCGCCCGCACCAGTTCGGCGAGGCGGCGGGGCACCTCCTCCGGTCGGGGCGCCTCGGCCCCGGCCCACACCGGCAGGGCGGTGACGCGGTCGAGCCTCGCCGGGAAGCCGCCGTCCTGGACGGCGACGGCCGGCACCGCGTCGAGGGCGGCGGCCGCGTCGAGAGCGGCGGGCAGGCTTGCGGGCGTCGCGACGGTCCGGTGGCGGGCGGCCCAGTAGCCGAGGCCGTGGGCGAGTTCCGCCAGGCGCGGGCCGGTGGCCTCGCCGGCCAGCAGCGTGCGCACCGCGTGCCCCACCCGGATCACCGGGTGCGTCGAGCCGCCGTACAGTCCGGGCAGCAGCCGGGGCCACCAGCGGGCCAGGACCTCGCGCCAGGGGTGCTCGGCGACCTGCCGCTCGAAGTGGCCGATCCAGTCGGCCGCACGCCTCGGATCGCCCAGCGCCGTACGCCAGTTGGCGTCCGTCACCGGCTCGACGCGGGGCGGGAAGTCCTCCAGCTTGCGCGCGTAGAGGTCGAGCCAGCGGTGCACCGACGGCGCCTGTCCGCGGGCGGTGAGGGCCTCGACGGCCATCGGCGCGTGGTTGGTGAGCCGTCCGAGCCGCTCGGGCCCGCAGGTGTGCAGTCGTTGGAGCGCTTCGTCCAGAATCCCTGTCGTGTCCACGGGTAAGGACCGTAGGCGGCGGGCCTGGGCGGCGTAACGGGCTGGAGTCCTAGGCCCGGCGCGGGGCCGCCCACCGGCCCCGCTTGGACACCTGCCGGGGGACCGTCGAGGATGGACGCGGCGGGTGTCCCCGCCGGGCGTGCGAGGAGGAGCGATGGATCCGCTGCGCGGGGCCCGGGCCCGTCGCCCGGTGACGGCCCGGTGACCGCCCCGGGGCCTGCGGGCCCGCGCCGGCTGCGGTTCGACGGCTGGATCGCCGGCATCGGCACGGCCTCCGGCACGCGCGTGGTCGTGGGGCACTGGGCGGCCTCGCCGTTCGGGCCGTTCTCCGACGTGATGGTCGAGCACGCCGACGGGACCCGGCTCCTGCTGGCGCCCACCGGGCGGACGGCGGAGTTCATCGCCGACACGTACGCCTTCGACCGGGTGCGGGTCGTACCGGTCGCGGTGCGGCGGGGCGCGACGCGCTGGCGGGTCACGGCGGGCCCGCTCGACCTGCGCTTCACCACCGGGCGGCGCGGCATCCTGGGGCTCGCGCTCAGGACGGTGCCCGGCCCGGTCGCGGCCCGCCCCGCCTGGACCGTGGTGACGGACCCGCTCGCCCGGCTGCTGCTCGGCGTGCGGACCCGGGGCACCGCGGGACGGGGTCGGCGCGAGTGGTACGGCGTCCGCGACCTCCACGCGGTCACCGCGGTGAGCGCCGTGCTCGACGGCCGGGGGCTCGGCCCGCTCGCGCCGGTCGCACCGGTGCGGTTCGGCTTCGGTTCCACCCCGCGGCGGCCCTCACTCGTCCGCGTCACGACCACCGTGGCCACGCGCTGACGCACCGTCGCACGGAGTGGCGCGGAGGCCCGGACGCGGCGGCCACCACAGGCTCTTGGCGGCCGGGAGGTTCGGCCGGGAGGTTTGGCCGGCCGGATCGGGGTGAGGCGAGGAGCGGGTCGGCAGCGGGCGGCCCGGACCGCGTCCCCTCCCCTCTGGACGGCCGTCCGGGCCCGCCGTCCGAGCCCGCTGCCGATGGCTCAGAGCCCGGCCACCGTGACGACCGCACCGGCGGCCGGGCGTCCGCCGTCCTCCTACCGGCGCCGCGGCCCGTCCGGGACCTCGGACGGAAACCCGGACGGGAGCCGGACCGGGTTCCGAACGGCCCCGCCGGGATCCCGGCCGAAATCCCGGCGGCGTCCCGGGCATGCACCCCGCGGATCGGGACAGACGAGCGAACGGCAACCGACCGACCCGTCCGGAAGGAGTCTTTCCGTGACCGACATCCAGCGCCTCCCCGGAGCCCTCGAACACCACTGGTCCTGGCAGTTGGAGGGAGCCTGCCGCACCGTCGACAGCAGTGTCTTCTTCCACCCGGGCAACGAGCGCGGCGAGGCAGCGCGAGCAGGCGGCGAAGTCGGTGTGCGCGCGCTGCCCGGTCGCCCTGGAGTGCCACCGGTACGCCCTGGCCGTGCGCGAGCCCTACGGGGTGTGGGGCGGGCTGACCGAGGAGGAGCGCCGCGTCCTGCTCTCCCGCCGGCGCACCCGGCCCGCCCCGGCGGCCGCATGACACGGACCCGCCCGATCGGCTCCGCGACCCCGCCCGACTCCGCGACCCCGCCCGACTCCGTGGACCCGCCCGGGCCGTGGCGGCTATCGTCGGCCCATGAGGGACCTGATCCGCCGGGGCTGGCCGCTGCCGCTGGCCGGCGCGGTGCTCGCGCTGCTGGTGCTCGTCCTGAGCCTGTCCGGCATGCTCGCCCAGCACCGGGCGGCGGACCGCATCGACGCCTCGCCCCTGCGCGTGGACGCCACGATCAGCGCCGAACGGCAGCGGGAGAAGAGCGGGGTGGAGTACACCGTCACGTACCGGGTCGGTGGGCGCGAGTACAGCACGGCCTCGCTCAGGGTCAGGGCCGCCGTCCCCCACCCGGCCGTCGGCGTGACCGTTCCCCTGGAGGTGGCCGCGGACCACCCGGCGACGGCCCGCGTGCTGGGCACTCACTACCCCGACGACGACCTGCCCGACACCCAGCTGCTCATCGCGACGTTCTCCGCCATGGCCCTGCCGACCTGCCTCTGATTCCTCGTCAGCCGCCTGCGGGCCCGCTCCCGCACACCGGCCCCGGTCCCGGGGAGCGCGCCCGCGCACCCGTGACCGCGCACCCGTGACCGGGCGCGCGCGGACGGGCCGCCGTACGGACCTCGCCGCGGGAGCCCCCGGCCGTGACGAACCGCGGGCCGGGCGGGGACCGGACCCCGGCGGAGGCGCCCGGCTCCGCGCCCGTGCCAACTCCGCGCGGGGAGGCCGGGCCCTACCGGGGACCGCGCGGGCTGCCGATCCGCAGCAGGTTGCCGCTGCGGTCGACCAGGGCGAACTCCCGCATCCGGTAGGCGGTGTCGACGGGCTCGGTCAAGCGGCTGCCGGTGGCCGGGTCGGTGGGCACGCCGAGCCGGGCCCAGTCGCGGTGCAGCGCGTCCGCGTCCCGGACCTGCAGGTAGCAGCCGCCGGCGGTGGACAGCGGGTCCACCCCGGGGTCGTGGCGGAAGTGCAGTTCCACCGTGCCCCGGACGAGGATCAGGTAGCCGCCCTCGCCGCTCTCACCGCCCTCGCCGCTCTCACCGCCTTCGCCGTCCCAGCGCCCGCGCGGCTCGAAGCCCAGGCGGGCGTAGAACTCCTCGGTCTCGTCCAGGTCCCGGCTCGGCAGGACCGGCACCGCGTACTCGTCCATGGCGCCACCGTAGGCCACGCCCCTGACAGTCGCGGGCTCAGACGAGGGCGGTGACGAGCAGGGTGAAGGCGGCGACGATGACGGCGACGCGGACGTAGTGGAAGCGGTCCCAGCGGTTCATCTGCTGCTTCCAGTCGGCAGGCCGGTTCTCGGGGGTCCACGTCCTGCCCCGGTTGTTGATCGGGACGAGCAGCAGGATCGACATGATCACGCTGACGATCAGCAGCGCCCCGGCGACGACGACCAGTCCGGCGCCGGGGCGGTGCCATCCGGCGACGGCCCACACCGCGCTGAGGGCGAGCGAGCCGAAGTACCAGAACGGCATCAGGGCGCCGAGCATCCGTCCTCCGTGGGCGCGGCCGAGCTGGCCGCTGTCCTCGGGGAGTGCGTCGAGGATCCGGCTGATGACGAAGGCGACGGAGAACTCCACCCCCACCATCAGGCCGACGACCACGGTGGTGAAGACCTCAAGTGCGTCGAGCATGGTGACCCCTCCGAGAATCTAGCACTGCTAGCTGATGTGGCAACGCTAGTACTGCCGCCGCTCGATTGTCTAGCAGTGCTAGAATCGACTCATGTCGGTACAGGAACGCAAGCAGCGCGAACGGGCGGACCGCGAGCGCCTCATCGTGGCCACGGCCCGCGAACTCGCCGAGCAGCAGGGCTGGGACGCGGTCACCACCCGCCGGCTCGCCGAGCGCATCGAATACAGCCAGCCCGTCCTCTACAGCCACTTCCGCGGCAAGCGCGAGATCATCGGCGCCGTCGCCCTCGACGGCGCCGCCGAGATGGCCGCGGCACTGCGGGCCGCGACCGCCGCCGCGAACGGCCCCCGCGCCCGGGTCACCGCCCTCGCCCGCACCTACCTCGACTACGCCGAACACAACCCGGCGGTCTACGACGCCATGTTCCGGCTCGACGGCGGCCTGGCGTTCGCCCGCGAGGACACCCCGGAGCCGCTGAAGGACGCCTTCGCCGCCCTGCTGGAAAGCCTCGCCGAGGTCGCCGGGGACGGCGTCCACCCGGCGCTGTTCACCGAGACCTTCTGGGCGGCCCTGCACGGGCTGGCCACCCTCACCCGGGCCGGACGGCTGCCGCCGGAGGACACCGAACGCAGGGTGGAACTGCTGGTGGAGCGGCTCGCCGTGGTCTGACACACCGTCGCGGGGGGGGGGGGGGTGGGGGGGGGGGGGGGGGGGGGGGGGGGGGACACCACCCCCCCCCCCCCCCCCCCCCCCCCCCCCCCCC
>NZ_JBVJBI010000032.1:0-99771 GCF_055589745.1 Kitasatospora sp. NPDC041917
CCGCGACGACGATCTTCGCGGAGGTGGTGGCGCGGGTGGGGGCGGCCGCGTTAGAGCTTGCGAAGTCCACTGAGGACCCTTTCGAGCAGCGTGACATCGGGCGTTCCGCCCGACTCGCCCGCGGCGGCGGGCTGGTGGATGGCGACGAGACCGGCCTCGGCAAGGTCGGCGACGAGGATGCGGGCGACACCGAGCGGCACGCCGGCCAGTGCGGAGATCTCCGCGATGGACTTGACCTCGCGGCAGAGGCTGACGATCCGGGCGTGCTCGGGCAGCAGTCCGCTGGCCCGGTCGGCCGAGCCGGTCGTGGAGATCAGGGCCTCGATGGCGAGCTGGTACCGCGGGCGGGTCCGGCCGCCGGTCATCGCGTACGGGCGGACCAGCGGCTGCTGCTCGTAGCCGTCGGACTGCTGCCCGCCGTAGCCGCTGCCGTACCCGTTGCCGTACGAGCCGGCGGGTGTCGAAGGCGGGGTCATGGGTCCTCCTAGTGCTGCAGCCTTGAGCAGCCGGTTCCAGCTGGGGCGGTGCCAGCTGAGGCGAGATCAGCTGCCTGAGGGTAGCTGAGGGTGGTTCGCCGGGTCCGGTCGGGTCGGACCCGGCGAGGGCAGGTGGGACGGGGTGGACGGATCCGCGCGGGAGCCCCGGGTCAGTGCAGGAGACTGCCCTGGAGTTCCGCGCGGAGTGCGGGGGTGAGGACGGCGCCGGCCCGGTCGACGAGCAGGGCCATCTCGTAGCCGACGAGGCCGATGTCGGAGTCCGGGGCGGCCAGGACGGCCAGCGCCGAGCCGTCGCTGACGGCCATCAGGAACAGGAACCCCCGCTCCATCTCGACCACGGTCTGGTTGACCTCGCCGCCCTCGAAGATCCGGCTCGCACCGTTGGTCAGCGAGGTGAGACCGGAGGCGACCGCCGCCAACTGGTCGGCCCGGTCCCTGGGGAAGCCCTCGGACATGCACAGCAGGAGGCCGTCCGCGGAGACCACCACGGTGTGGGACACCCCGGGGGTGTTGTCCACGAAATTGGTGATCAGCCAGTTCAGGTTCTGTGCGGCCTGGCTCATCTGGTTCAACTCAACGCTCCTGGTGATCTGCGCCGTTGCCGTCGCTCCGGCCACCGAAACTATCGAATCCGGGCTGCTGGGCACCATGCTGGAAGCCCGACTGGTTGGCGGCCTGCTCGGCCCCGACGCGGCGGCCCTGCTGGATGCCGCGGCGCAGGTTGGTTAGCCGGCCGCGGACCTCCTCGGGGGCCCGGGAGACCTGCGGACCGGTCAGCGGCGAGGCCTCGGCGGTGCCGGAGACCAGGTTGGCCTGCGGGGTCCGCCGGGGCAGGCCCGACATGGTGACACCGCTGGTCGAGGGCTCGCGGATCTGCTCGGCCCGGCGCCAGCGCTCGTCGTTCGCGGACGGACGCCACGGCGCGTCGCCGGGCTGCTGGCCCTGCGGCTGCGGCTGCGGAGGCTGCTGCTGGTTCTGCTGCTGGGCCTGCTGCTGCGGAGCCGGCTGGGGCGCCTGCTGCCGGGGTGCCTGTCGCGGAGCCTGCTGCTCCTGGGCCTGCGGCTGGAACTCCGGCGAGGAGGTGCCGGGGCGGCGCGGCTGGTACGACCGCTGCCGCGCCTGCTGGCCGTCGGCCTGCGGGGCCCACGGCTGCTCGCCGCCGGGCCGCTGACCGGCCTCGGACGGACCGGTCGGCAGCGCCATCGGCTCCTGGTACGGCAGCGGCTGCGGCTGCTGCGGCGCCTGCTCCTGGCGCACCGGCTCCGGACGCGGCGGGTTCGGCACGTTCGGCAGCACCGGCTCGACCAGGCCGAGGCCCAGCGGGTCGCGCGGGTCGATCTGGCTGGCCTCGAAGCGCGGGCGGGCGAACTGCTGGGTGCTCTCCACCGGCGCCGGCTCGGCCGACGGCAGCGGCTGGGGCTGCTGCTGGGCCTGCGGCGGCAGCTGCGGCTGACGGTCGCGCTGCGGCGCGTCCGGGCCGGGGCGCTGCGGACCGCGCGGGACCTGGCCGGCGGGCCGGCCGGGGGCACCGGGGGCACCGGGGCCCTGCGGGGCCGGACGTCGCTGCGGCAGGCCGTCCTGCGGACGGTTGCCCGGACGGGCACCCTGCTGCGGCGTGCCGGGACCGCCGGGGCGGCCGTGCTGCGGCTGCTCGCCGGTCCGGGCGCCCGGACCGCCGTCGAACTCGCCGCCGGGACGCTGCCGTTCCTGGCCGGGCCGGCCAGGCTGCTGCTGACCGGCCTGCTGCTGACCGGGCTGGGGCTGACCCGGCTGGGGCTGACCGGGCTGCTGCGGACGGCCGCCGCGGCGCGGCAGGCCGTTCGGGCCGCTCTGCGGCGGGCCCTGGCGGCCCGGGGCGCGCTGCGGCAGACCGCCCTGCTGGGCCTGCTGCGGAGTCTGCTGCTGCGGCGCCTGCGGCTGCTGCGGGGCCTGCTGCTTCTGCTGCGGCTGGGTGGGCCGTCGGCTCTGGCTCTGGCCCTGGCCCTGGCCCTGCTGAGCGCCGCCCTGCGGGGCCGGGTTCTCCCGCAGCGACTTGCCGACCTGGCGGGTCGGCAGACCGCCGGCGGGCGCACCCGGGCCGGCCTGCGGAGCGGGAGCGGCCGGAGCGGCCGGACCGCCCTGGCCGAGCTGCGGGCGACCGCCCTGCGGGGCACCCGCGGCCGGGCCCTGGCCGAGCGCGGCGGGACCGCCCTGGCGGGCGGGCGGCACCTGGCGCTGCTGGCGCGGCGTCGGGGTGACCCCGCGCTGCTGCTTGCCCTGGCCGGAGCCGGCCCGGCCGGTGCCGCGGCGGTCACCCGAATTGGTGACGTCCACGGGGAGCATGACCAGCGCGGTGGTGCCGCCGGAGTCGCTGGGGCGCAGCTGGATGCGGATGCCGTGTCGCAGGGACAGGCGGCCGACCACGAAGAGGCCCATGCGGCGGGAGACCGAGACGTCCACCGTCGGCGGGTTGGCGAGGCGCTCGTTGATCTCGGCGAGGTCGTCGGGGCTCAGGCCGATGCCGGTGTCGTGGATCTCGACCAGCACGCGGCCGTCCGGCAGCGCGTGGCCGGTGACCCGGACGCGGGTCTGCGGGCTGGAGAACGAGGTGGCGTTCTCCAGCAGCTCGGCGAGCAGGTGGACGAGGTCGTTGACGACGCGGCCGGCGACCTCGGCCGACGGCACGGCGGCGAGTTCGATGCGCTCGTACTGCTCCACCTCGGAGGCGGCGGCGCGGAGCACGTCGACCAGCGGGACGGGACGGGTCCAGCGGCGGCCCGGGTCCTCGCCGGCGAGGACGAGGAGGTTCTCGCCGTTGCGGCGCATGCGGGTCGCGAGGTGGTCCAGCTTGAAGAGGTTGGCCAGCTGGTCCGGGTCGGCCTCGCGGCTCTCCAGCTCGGAGATGAGCGACAGCTGGCGCTGGATGAGGCCCTGGCTGCGGCGCGAGAGGTTGGTGAACATCGCGTTGATGTTGCCTCGCAGGAGGGCCTGCTCGGCGGCGAGGCGGACGGCCTCGCTGTGCACCATGTCGAACGCGTGGGCCACGTGGCCGATCTCGTCGGTGGAGTCGACGGCGACCGGTTCGACCGTGGTGTCGACGTCGTGCGGGTCGGCCTCGGAGAGGGTCTTGACCAGCTCGGGCAGACGGCGCTCGGCGACGTCCTCGGCCGCCGCCTGGAGGCGGGTCAGCGAGCGCACCATCGAGCGGGCGATCAGACCGGCGCCACCGAGGGCGACGAGCAGCACCAGGGCGACCGCGACACCGATGATCAGGGCGTCGGCGTCGGCCTGGGACTGGAGGTCCTGGGCCTTGCCGTCCAGGTTCTCGATGAGCTTGGACTCGATCCGGCGCTCGGCGGTGATCTTGGAGCTGGCCTTCTCGAACCAGTCCTTGTAGCTGACCGCCTCGGTCTGGCGGATGCCGCTCTGGGTGAGGATCGTGGAGGCGTAGCGGTCGGCGTCGGCGACCACCGAGTTGTAGCTCAGCTGGCTGCGCAGGTTGTCCAGGTCGTGCGCGGTGTAGATGTTGTTGAAGCTCGCGATCGCGTTGTCGTACGAGCTGCGCAGACGGATACCGAAGGACTCGTCGCTGGGGCTGAGGTCGGGGGTCTTCGGGTTGGCGAGCGCGGCGCTGATCAGGGCCCGCTGCTGCGAGGTCGCGTTCTTCGCCAGCGAGAACTGCTGGAGCGCGCGGGTGGAGACGACCAGGTCCTTGTTGTTCGACGCGAGCGCGATGTCCTGGGTGATGGACAGCAGGTCGCGGATGATCACGTCGTAGGCGGTGATCGTCGACTGGATGTTCTGGTTGTTCTGGTACGGCAGGCTGCGGGTGTCCGCGATCGAGTTCAGGTCCTTGCGGATCTGGAGCAACAGCGCCTTTCCGCCGGACAGTTCGAGGTTCTCGAACTTGTCGGAGGAGGCGGTGAAGGTGCGGCTCAGGTCGTCGGTGGACTTGCGGGCCGCGACGATGTCGTCGTCCAGCGGCGCGGCCGGGTCGTGGGTGATCGGGCCGGCGCTGATGTCGCGCTCGGTCTGGAGCGCGTCCGCGAGGTTGGTCGCCTTCTTGGCCAGGTCGGAGAGGTTGGCCATCTGGGCGAGTTGCTGCGAGTTCTCCATCGAGCTCTGGATGCGCAGGCCACCGAGGACCAGCGAGACCAGCACGGGGAGGGCGAGCAGCGCGATCAGACGGGTGCGGATGCGCCAGTTGCGCATCGCGAGCCGGTTCAGACCGGTGGCGCGGCGCCGGGTCAGGGAGGTGCGGAGTTTGTCCCGGGCGGACTTCCGCTCCTGGCCCTCCTCCTCCGGGTGGCCGACGGCCTCGGGTGTCACCGGCTCGGCCGGGCCGCTGGGGGCCGCCGCCTGTTGAGGGGCTGCCACAGGCTCACGCGACTCCGGGTTACCCGCGGCGCCGCTACCCCTTTTGAAACGTCCCTGCACTGGCGTCGCAACCTCTGGACCGGGCGTCCCGCCGCGTCGCCACGGCCTGGACGGTGTCGAGTTTCCATCCGCACCCCGGCCGGTCCGGGAGAGCGGGCACCGGGGTGGACCACTCCCTACCCACGGTCCGTCGCATTCCAGCACAGCCGGGGAATCCCAACAAGGGCCGCACGAACCGGGCGCCCGGCGCTACCGACCGCTTGCGTCTTCTCACGGACTGTGCGGTAACAGGACCGGAATACCGCCTTTTTCGGACACTCGCCGGATACATGCCAAGCGGACCCGGGGTCGGGAAGAGTCACAGACCTTCCGGAATGCCCCTTATCGGCGAAATGCCGGAAAATCCCGGTGCGGCGATATGTCGGATATCTGCACTTTGCTCGGCATTTTGTGAGCAAAATCACAGTCTAATGTGTAGCTTTGGTCACGGCCTCTGTGGAATGAGATCTCGTAACCTGGCTGTCTCCGGAGCACGGCCCCGATCAGCCTGCCCAGAACCCCTCCGAATCAATCGGAATCCATCAGGCCGGTGCCGATCGCCGCGATCGACCCGGCCATGACCACGAGGTGCTCTCGATGTCCCAGGCGAAGAACGCCACCAAGTCCACGCTGTCCTGCCGCCCCACGGCGAACCCCCGCCGGACGACGCTGGCCTCGGTCGAGGACTTCAGCAAGATCCCGGGCGCCCGCAAGCCCGAGGACGTCGTGACCTACGGCACCGAGCTGCCGGCCGCCACCGCCAACCCGCGCCGCACCCGGCTGATGGTCGCCCCGGTCGTCGTCCTGCAGGACTGACCGCCGCAGCGCCGCGACGAGGGCGCCGTCGTCACCCCGGTGGCGGCGGCGCCCTCGCCGTTGTGCGGCGCCCCCGCGGCCCGCGGCGGCGACCCGCCCGCGCGCCTCGCGGGGCATTCGGCCCCGACCCTCCTGAACAGGGGCAAAGCGGTCGGCCGGGCCCCCACGCGATAGCCTGGAGCCCGATTGACGGGGCCGCGCCCACTGCGGGCGGGGCGCCCACCAGCGCCCGGGCGCGCCCCGGGCGGCCGACGAAGCGAGGGGTGTCCCAGCCGTGCGCATTGCCAGGTTTTCCGTCCGGGAAGGGAGCCCTGCCGCCGGCAGCGTCTCCTTCGGCGTGGTGGAGGGCGACCCTTCCCGGCCCGACTCGCTGGTCGTCCACGCGCTGGCCGGCCACCCGTTCGGCCAGCCCCAGCCCACCGGTGAGAGCTACCGCTTCCAGGACGTCCGGCTGCTCAGCCCGATGCTCCCGAACAAGATCGTGGCGGTCGGCCGCAACTACGCGGCGCACGCGGCGGAGCTGGGCAACGAGGTCCCGGACGCCCCGCTCACCTTCTTCAAGCCGTCCACCTCGGTGATCGGTCCGACCGAGAGCATCGCGTACCCGCCGTTCTCCTCGGACGTCCACCACGAGGCCGAACTGGCCGTGGTGATCGGCCGGATGTGCCGCGAGGTCCCGTTGGACCGGGTGCCCGAGGTGATCCTCGGCTACACCTGCGCCAACGACGTCACCGCCCGGGACGTCCAGCAGCGCGAGGGCCAGTGGGCCCGGGCCAAGGGCTTCGACACGGCCTGCCCGCTGGGCCCGTGGATCGAGACCGACCTCGACCCGAGCGACCTCGCGATCACCTGCACGGTCAACGGCGAGCTCCGCCAGACCGGCCGCACCTCCCTGATGGTCCGCTCGGTCGCCGAGCTGATCGTCCACATCTCCGAGGCCATGACGCTGCTGCCCGGCGACGTCATCCTCACCGGCACGCCCGCAGGGGTGGGCCCGCTCAACGTCGGCGACGAGGTCGCCGTCTCCATCGAAGGCATCGGCACTCTCACCAACAAGGTGATCAAGCGTGGCTAACACTGACCCGGCCGTCCGGGTTCGCTTCTGTCCCTCCCCGACCGGCAACCCCCACGTGGGGATGGTCCGCACGGCCCTCTTCAACTGGGCCTACGCCCGCCACAACGGCGGCACGCTGGTCTTCCGGATCGAGGACACCGACTCCGCCCGCGACTCCGAGGAGTCGTACAACCAGCTGCTCGACGCCATGCGCTGGCTCGGCCTCGACTGGGACGAGGGCCCGGAGGTCGGCGGCCCGGACGCGCCGTACCGCCAGTCGCAGCGGATGGACATCTACGCCGATGTCGCCCGCCGCCTGTACGAGGCCGGCCACGCCTACTACTGCTACTGCTCCACCGAGGAGCTGGACGCCCGCCGCGAGGCCGCCCGCGCGGCCGGCAAGCCCTCCGGCTACGACGGGCACTGCCGCGACCTGACGGACGAGCAGGTGGCGGTCTACAAGCTGGAGAAGCGCGAGCCGATCCTGCGCTTCCGGATGCCGGACAAGACCCTCAGCTTCGACGACCTGGTCCGCGGCACGCTCACCTTCGAGCCGGAGAACGTGCCGGACTACGGCATCGTCCGGGCCAACGGCGCCCCGCTGTACACCCTGGTCAACCCGGTGGACGACGCCCTGATGGGCATCACCCACGTGCTGCGCGGCGAGGACCTGCTCTCCTCCACCCCGCGGCAGATCGCGCTGTACGCCGCGCTCGCCGAGATCGGCGTCGGCAACGGCACCACCCCGCGCTTCGGCCACCTGCCGTACGTGATGGGCGAGGGCAACAAGAAGCTCTCCAAGCGCGACCCGCAGTCCTCGCTCAACATGTACCGCGAGCGCGGCTTCATCCGCGAGGGCCTGCTCAACTACCTGTCCCTGCTGGGCTGGTCGCTGGCCGAGGACCGCGACCTGTTCGACATGGACGAGATGGTCGCCGCCTTCGACGTCACCAAGGTGAACGCCAACCCGGCCCGCTTCGACCTGAAGAAGTGCGAGGCGATCAACGCCGAGCACGTCCGCCGGCTGGCCCCGGAGGACTTCGTCCGCCGCCTGGTGCCCTTCCTCCAGGGCGCCGAGCTGCTGCCGGCCGAGCCCACCGCCCAGCAGCTGGACCTGCTCGCCAAGGTGGCGCCGCTCACCCAGGAGCGGATGGTCGTGCTGAGCGAGATCGTGAACATGGCCGGCTTCCTGTTCGTGGCGCCGGAGAAGTTCGCCCTCGACCCGGACGACGCCGCCAAGGTGCTCACCGCGGACGCCCGCCCGGTGCTGGAGGCCAGCATCAAGGCGCTGGAGGAGCTCGCGGACTTCACCCCGGAGCCGATCCAGGCCGCGCTGCGCGAGGCGCTGGTGGAGGGGCTGGGCATCAAGCCCAAGTTCGCCTTCACGCCGCTGCGGGTGGCCGTCACCGGCCGCCGGGTCTCCCCGCCGCTGTTCGAGTCCATGGAGCTGCTGGGACGCCCGGAGACGCTGCGGCGGCTGCGGGCCGCCCTGGACGCCCTGCCGGCCGCCTGAGCGGGGCGCCGAGCAGGCCGCGGGCCCGGCTTCGTGCCGGGCCCGCGGCGTACCCGGAGGCCGTCCGCAGGCCTCCCGGCCGCTGCCTGGGGTTATCGATTTTGGACCCGGGGCCGACGTCGGGTAATGTTCTTTCTGCGCCGCCCGGGAGGGAACGGACGAGGGAACGAAAGCCCCTCGGAAGGGACCGACCGAGAGGCGCAACGCCTGAGAAGGGCCCGCGAGGGTTCAACTCTGGTGGGGTATGGTGTAATTGGCAGCACGAGTGATTCTGGTTCATTTAGTCTAGGTTCGAGTCCTGGTACCCCAGCGCAGTACATGAGTACAGCACCACAAAAGAAGATCAAGCCCCCGTTGTGTAGCGGCCTAGCACGCTGCCCTCTCACGGCAGTAGCGCCGGTTCGAATCCGGTCGGGGGTACTGATCCCGCAAGGGATCACCTGGAAAGCCCCCGTTGTGTAGCGGCCTAGCACGCTGCCCTCTCACGGCAGTAGCGCCGGTTCGAATCCGGTCGGGGGTACTGATCCCGCAAGGGATCGCCAGGAAGCCCCCGTTGTGTAGCGGCCTAGCACGCTGCCCTCTCACGGCAGTAGCGCCGGTTCGAATCCGGTCGGGGGTACTTCAGAGCAGGAAGCCGGTGGCTGTGTTCTTTCGAGGAACATGCCCATCGGCCCTTGCTTTGTGTTGGGGTATGGTGTAATTGGCAGCACGAGTGATTCTGGTTCATTTAGTCTAGGTTCGAGTCCTGGTACCCCAGCCAGAAATTGGAAAGACCCCGGTCCCCGGGGTCTTTTTGCTTTCCCCGGAAATGCCCCGAAGGGCCCCGCTCCGTTCCGAGCGGGGCCCTTCCGGCTTTCCGCGGGCCCTGCCGCCCGGCGGCGGAGGGGGACGGAGCGCTGTCCATGCGCTAAGACTGCGGTCTCACTCCGCGAGACACAAGTTCAATCTCCGGCGAAAAGCGCCACTCTGGACGGGAGCGGCCCGGGAGTCTCAGGGCGGCGCACACGCTTTGACCTCGACGACACGAGAAGGCCGGCAACGCGGCCGGCTGGAGGGAATCCGATGGGACGGACACTCGCAGAGAAGGTCTGGGACGACCACGTCGTGCGGCGCGCGGAGGGCGAACCCGACCTCCTCTTCATCGACCTGCACCTGCTCCACGAGGTCACCAGCCCGCAGGCCTTCGACGGGCTGCGGCTGGCCGGCCGCACGGTCCGCCGCACCGATCTGACGATCGCCACCGAGGACCACAACACCCCCACCCTGGACATCGACAAGCCGATCGCCGACCCGGTCTCCAGGGTGCAGCTGGAGACCCTGCGCAGGAACGCCGCCGAATTCGGCGTCCGGATCCACTCGCTCGGCGACGTCGAGCAGGGCGTCGTGCACGTCGTCGGCCCGCAGCTCGGCCTGACCCAGCCCGGCATGACCGTGGTCTGCGGTGACTCCCACACCTCGACCCACGGCGCTTTCGGCGCACTGGCGTTCGGCATCGGCACCAGCCAGGTCGAGCACGTGCTGGCCACCCAGACGCTGCCGCTGGCGCCGTTCCGGACGATGGCGGTCACCGTCGAGGGCGAGCTGCCCGAGGGCGTCACCGCCAAGGACCTGATCCTGGCCGTCATCACGAAGATCGGCACCGGCGGCGGCCAGGGCTACGTCCTGGAGTACCGCGGTTCGGCGATCCGGAGCCTGTCCATGGAGGCCCGGATGACCGTCTGCAACATGTCGATCGAGGCCGGTGCCCGGGCGGGCATGATCGCCCCGGACGAGACCACCTTCGCGTACCTCCAGGGCCGCCCGCACGCCCCGCAGGGCGAGGACTGGGACGCCGCCGTCGCGTACTGGAGGACCCTGGGCACCGACGAGGACGCGGTCTTCGACCACGAGATCTTCATCGACGCGAGCGAGCTGACCCCGTTCGTCACCTGGGGCACCAACCCGGGCCAGGGCGCCCCGCTGGGCGCCGAGGTGCCGGACCCGGCGTCCTTCGCCGACCCGCAGGAGCGCCTGGCCGCCGAGAACGCCCTGGCGTACATGGGTCTGGAGGCCGGAACCCCGCTGCGCGAGGTGAAGGTCGACGCCGTCTTCGTCGGCTCCTGCACCAACGGCCGGATCGAGGACCTGCGGGCCGCCGCGGCCGTCGTGGAGGGCCGCCGGGTCGCCGACGGCGTCCGGATGCTGGTGGTCCCCGGCTCCGTCCGGGTCGCCCTCCAGGCCGTCGAGGAGGGCCTGGACAAGGTGTTCACCGCGGCCGGTGCCGAGTGGCGCCACGCGGGCTGCTCGATGTGCCTGGGCATGAACCCCGACCAGCTGGCCCCGGGGGAGCGCTGCGCCTCCACCTCGAACCGCAACTTCGAGGGCCGGCAGGGCAAGGGCGGCCGCACCCACCTGGTCTCCCCGCAGGTCGCCGCCGCGACCGCCGTCCTGGGCCGTCTCGCCGCCCCCTCCGACCTGTCCGCCGACGTCGCTGCCGTGGAGGCCTGAGCCATGGAGAAGTTCACCACCCACACCGGCCGGGCCGTGCCGCTGCGTCGCAGCAACGTGGACACCGACCAGATCATCCCGGCCCACTGGCTCAAGAAGGTCACCCGATCCGGTTTCGAGGGCGGCCTGTTCGAGGCCTGGCGCAAGGACGAGTCGTTCATCCTCAACCGGCCCGAGCGGCAGGGCGCCACGGTCCTGGTGGCCGGCCCCGAGTTCGGCACCGGCTCCTCCCGGGAGCACGCCGTCTGGGCGCTCCAGAACTACGGCTTCCACGCGGTCATCTCGTCGCGCTTCGCCGACATCTTCCGGGGCAACTCCCTGAAGAACGGCCTGCTGACGGTCGTCCTGCCGCAGGAGACCGTGGAACGGCTCTGGGCGCTCACGGAGAGTGACCCTTCGGCCGAGATCACCGTCGACCTGGAGGCGCGCGAAGTGCGTGCCGAGGGCGTCGTCGCGGCCTTCGAACTGGACGACAACGTCCGGTGGCGGCTGCTCAACGGCCTGGACGACATCAGCATCACCCTGCGGAACGAGGCCGACATCGCGGCCTTCGAGGAGACCCGCCCGGCCTTCAAGCCCCGTACTCTGCCGGTCGCCTGAGTTCCCCTCAGAACAAGCATTCTGACGATCCACCGGATGGCCCGTGCCCCCCTCGGGGGGGCCGGGCCATCCGTCGTTCCGGAGCACGAGTTAGCGCCGCGGCCCGCCCCGGATTGCCCATTTGGCTTTGCGGAAGAGGGGCCCGCGCAAGTACAACTGCGGGTAGATGGCACAATCAGTACATGCACCGGCACCATGAACCTCCGTACGCGGGCGGCGAACCCGCGGCTGAGGACTCCATGGGCCGGCCATCCGAACGCCGAATTGACGATCGGCCGGACGTCACCTCCGCACCAGCTGAGGGGCCGGACGACCAGGAAGTCGCAGCGCTCTACGCGCTTGTGGCCGAGCGGTTGAAGCAAGCTCACGCCCGCGTGCATGCGCTGAACGTGTCTGCCGATGCAAAGACCGCTCTCACCCGTCAACTCCTCATCGTCACCGAGGCCGCCAAGCGCGATCTTCCGGAGGCGGCAAGGCGGTTGAGTCGCTTTGTACATGACCTCGACGAGCGGCCCCCGCCGCTCGACTGAGGTCGCCGACGCGCAAATCCATTGCGACACTAGGGTGATTCGCGCGTTTGGTAATTGAAAGTCCGCAGATACATACCTAACGTGCGAAAAGAACGGATGGAATCATCCGGCGCCCGTTTCCGAAGGGGAAGACGTGAACAAGGCTCAGCTTGTCGAAGCGGTGGCCGAGCAGCTGGGCGGTCGCAAGGCTGCCGCAGAGGCCGTCGACGCAGTGCTCGACACCATGGTCCGTGCCGTTGTGGCCGGTGACCGGGTCTCGGTCACCGGGTTCGGCACCTTCGAGAAGGTGGAGCGCTCCGCGCGCTTCGCCCGCAACCCGCAGACCGGCGAGCGGGTCAAGGTCAAGAAGACCTCGGTCCCGCGCTTCCGTCCGGGTCAGGGCTTCAAGGACCTGGTCAGCGGCAGCAAGAAGCTGCCGAAGGAAGGCCCCTCGGTGAAGAAGGCCCCCAAGGGCTCCCTCACCCCGGGCAAGAGCGGCGTGGCCGCCACCCCGGCCGCCAAGCGTGCCGCCACCAAGCGTGCTGCCGCTGCCGCCGCCGCCGCCCCGGCCGCCAAGAAGGCCGCCGTCAAGAAGACGGCCACCACGGCCGCCGTCAAGAAGGCGACCACCACGGCCGCCGCCAAGAAGACCACGGCGACCGCCAAGAAGACCGCCGCGAAGACCACGGCCGTCAAGGCCACCGCCGCCAAGACCACGGCCGCGAAGACCACCGCCGCGAAGAAGACCACGGCGACCGCGACCAAGGCCGCCGCGACCAAGAAGACGGCCGCGGCGAAGAAGGCGACCACCACGGCGGCCGCCAAGAAGACCACGGCCACCGCCAAGAAGGCGACCGCCACGGCCAAGAAGACGGCGCCGGCGAAGAAGACCGCCACCCGCAAGACCACCGCGCGCAAGACCTCTGCCAAGTAAGTCCCGCGCGACCGTCCCAGGACGGCCTTCGGCTCAGAGCCGCGGCACCCCCCTTCCGTGAATTCACGGAGACGGGTCGCCGCGGCTCTTTCGATTTCCGGGCGCTTAGTCAGGAATCGACGGCGTGCGGTGGCACGGGGGAGTTCCGGGCGGTACGGCGGGATGGTCCGCGGGCCGGTCCGGCCGGGCCCGACGGCCCCGGACGGGGCCGTCAGCCCTCGGCGGGGTCCGGGAAGGTCTGGAGCGTCACGAAGACCACCCGGCGGGCCTCGCCGGTGCCCTCGGTGCGGATCCGCACCCGCTGGCCGGGGCGCAGCAGCCGCAGGCCGCCGGCGTCGAAGGCGGCCGCGTCGAACGGCACCGGGGTCCCGTCGTCGAGCAGCACGGAGCCGGCCCGGGTGGCGGGGTCGAAGGTGAACGAGGTGGCCTGCATGCGAGCAGCATAGCGAGCGGGCCGGCCCCGGCCCGGGAGCAGGTCGACGCCCGGGCCGGGACGCGCCGGGGCGGCTCCGGGCGGTGCCCGGGCGGCGACCGGGAGGGCTCAGGAAAGGCTCAGCCGGGCGAACAGCGCGCTGGTGTGCGGGCCGAGGCCGAGCGCCGCGGCCTCGCCGAGGTCCGTCCCGGTGTCCACGTCCCGGCGCACCGACTCCACGTCCGCGAGGCGCAGTTCGAGTGCCCCGCCGGCCGCGTGCCGGGCCCGTGAGCCGTCCCCGAAGGCGGGGGAGAGCGGACGGCCGGGGGTGCAGGCGAGCAGCGTGGTGCCGAGGCCGGGGGTGTCCGGCAGGAAGGCCCGGCCGTCCGCCGGCACCGCGCCCAGCACCCGGGCCAGTTCGGCCGGACGCAGCGCCGGGAGGTCCGCCGAGAGCACCGCCAGCGGGGCCCGCGGGGCCAGGGCCAGGGCGCTCTCGGCGCCGTGCGCCAGCGCCCGGTTGAGGCCTCCGTCGGGCTCGTCGGCGACCACCAGGGCGCCGAGCGCGGTCAGTCGGGCGCCGGCCGCGGCGTCGCGGGTGACCACCAGGACCCGGCCGACCCCGGGGGTGGCCAGGGCGGCGGTGACGGTGTCCAGGGCGAAGGACAGGGCCAGGTCGGCCCGGTGCGGTCCGGCGTACGGGGCCAGTCTGCTCTTCGCCATGGTGAGCGGCTTGAGCGGAAGCACCAGCGACCAGCCGGCGGTGGGTGCGGGGGGCGCGACGGCCCCGCTGGGGCGTACGGTGTCCTGGGTCATCGGCGTCATTCTGACGCCGGTCCCGGAGCCCTCGCCAGGCCGTCCGAGCTGTGCGGACGTGCGTTTGATCACGCCCGCCGGGCGGGTTGGCGCGGTTGCTCGACAGCCGGTGATCGGGCGGGCGACACTGTTCCGCGCCCGCGGCCCGGGCACCGGTGGAATCGGTGCGCGGCACCGGGACGCCATGACCGCGGTAATCCGTGCCGCATCGGATGAGAAGGAGCTGGGGTGGCCCGCCGCTCGTACGCCAAGTTCGGCAACGCCGACTACGGCATCTGGTACCGCTTCGCGGCCGTGCTGGTGAAGCCGGTGACGACCGCCCTGGTGAAGCCCGACTGGCGGGGCTGGGAGCACATTCCGAAGAACGGCGGCTTCATCGCCGCGGTGAACCACAATTCGATCATCGATCCGGTGATCTACGCGCACTGGCAGTACAACAGCGGACGTCCGCCGCGCATTCTCGGCAAGTCCTCGCTGTTCTCGATCCCCTTCATCGGATTCATGCTGCGCAAGACCGGTCAGATTCCGGTGTTCCGCGAGTCCACCGACGCCGCGCAGGCGTTCCGGGCCGCGATCGACGCGGTCAACAGCGGCCAGTGCGTGCAGTTCTACCCGGAGGGCACGCTCACCCGGGACCCGGACCTGTGGCCGATGACCGGCAAGAGCGGTGTCGCCCGGGTCGCGCTGATGACCGGTGCGCCGGTCATCCCGGTCGCGCACTGGGGCGCCCACGAGATCATTCCGCCGTACGGCCGGCCCGGTCTCGGGAAGGGCAGGTTCAACCTGTTCCCGCGGCACAGGGTCACCGTCGCGGCCGGGCCCGCGGTGGACCTGAGCAAGTACCGGGGGCAGGAGCTCACCGCCCAGGTGCTCGCCGACGCGACCGAGGACATCATGACGGCGATCACCGCCGTGCTGGCGGAGGTCCGCGGCGAGGAGCCGCCGGCCGAGCGCTACGACATGCGCAGGGCCGCCCGGGAGCGTGCCGCGGCGGCGCTGGCCGAGCGCCGGCGCGCCAAGGGCGAGCGGGGCAAGGGCACCGAGGAGGCCGGCAAGTGATCCGTTGCGCCGTGATGGGGACCGGCTCCTGGGGCACCGCGTTCGCGCTGGTGCTCGCCGACGCGGGCTGCGAGGTCGTGCTGTGGGCCCGCCGCCAGGAACTGGTGGACGCCGTCAACTCCACCCACGAGAACCCGGACTACCTCCCGGGCGTCCGGCTGCCCGACACCGTGCGGGCGACCACCGACGCCGCCGAGGCGCTGGCCGGCGCCGACTTCGCGGTGCTCGTGGTGCCCTCGCAGACGCTGCGCGACAACCTGGCCGCCTGGACGCCGCTGATCGAGCCGCAGACCGTGCTGGTGAGCCTGATGAAGGGCATCGAACTCGGCACCGCCAAGCGGATGAGCGAGGTGATCGACGAGGTCACCGGGGTCGGCCCGGAGCGCGTCGCGGTGGTCAGCGGGCCCAACCTGGCCAAGGAGATCGCCAACCGGCAGCCCGCGGCCAGCGTGGTCGCCTGCTCCGACGAGGCGGTCGCCAAGCGGCTCCAGGCGGCCTGCCACACACCGTACTTCCGGCCGTACACCAACACCGACGTGGTGGGCTGCGAACTCGGCGGCGCGGTCAAGAACGTGATCGGCCTGGCGGTCGGCATGGCGGCCGGCATGGGGCTCGGGGACAACACCAAGGCGACCCTGATCACCCGCGGGCTGGCCGAGACCACCCGGCTCGGCGAGGTGCTGGGCGCGGACCCGCACACCTTCGCCGGACTCGCCGGGATGGGCGACCTGGTGGCCACCTGCTCCTCGCCGCTGTCGCGCAACAACACCTTCGGCATGAACCTGGGCCGGGGCATGTCGCTCGCGGAGACCATCGCGGCCACCCGGCAGACCGCCGAGGGCGTCAAGTCCTGCGAGTCGGTCCTGGACCTGGCCCGGCGCAACGGGGTCGACATGCCGATCGTCGAGGCCGTGGTGGACGTGGTGCACAACGGGCGGCCGACCCAGGAGGCGCTGCAGACCCTGATGTCGCGTTCGGCGAAGGCCGAGCGGCGCTGAGTCCCCGGTGGCGCCTGCCTTCCGGCAGGGTCTCGCACGGTAGTCTCAAAACCGATATGAGCATCGAACAGTCCTCCCCGAACCGGCCCGACCGGAAGCCGCGCGTCGCGCTGGTCTTCGGCGGGCGCAGCTCCGAGCACGCGATCTCGGTCTCCACCGCGGGCAGTGTGCTCAGGGCGATCGACCGCGACAAGTACGACGTGCTGCCGATCGGCATCACGCACGAGGGCCGCTGGGCGCTGACCAGCGACGAGCCGGCCCGGATGGCCATCACCGACGGGCGGCTGCCGGACGTGGCGCACGTCGCCGAGGGCGTCGACGGCCAGGTCGCGCTGCCGGTCGCCCCGGGCAGCCGCGAGGTGGTCCTGACCGAGCCGGGCAGCGCCCCCAAGGCCCTCGGCGAGGTCGACGTGGTGTTCCCGCTGCTGCACGGTCCGTGGGGCGAGGACGGCACGCTCCAGGGCCTGCTGGAGCTCTCCGGCGTCCCGTACGTCGGCAACGGCGTGCTGGCGAGCGCGGCCGGCATGGACAAGGAGTTCGCCAAGCGGATCCTGGCCTCGCACGGTCTGAACGTCGGCCGCTACACCATCGTGCGGCCGCGCGACTGGGAGTCCGAGGCGGGCCGCGCGGCGGTGCGCGAGCGGGCCGCCGAGCTGGGTCTGCCGCTGTTCGTGAAGCCCTGCCGGGCCGGCTCCAGCATCGGCATCACCAAGGTGAAGGACCTGGCCGACCTCGACGCCGCGATCGAGGAGGCCCGCCGGCACGACCCCAAGCTCATCATCGAGGCCGGCGTGACCGGCCGCGAGATCGAGTGCGGCGTGCTGGAGTTCGAGGACGGCCCGCGGGCCAGCGTGGCCGGCGAGATCCTGGTCGGCGAGGGCTTCGACTTCTACGACTTCGAGGCCAAGTACATCGACTCCTCGGACGTGAAGATCCCGGCGGACCTGACCGCCGAGGAGCTCGCCGAGATCCAGCGCCAGGCGGTCGAGGCCTTCGAGGCGCTCGGCTGCGAGGGCCTGGCCCGGGTGGACTTCTTCCTGCTGGAGGACGGCACCTGGATGATCAACGAGATCAACACCATGCCCGGCTTCACCCCGATCTCGGCCTACCCGAAGATGTGGGAGGCCAGCGGGGTCGCGTACCCGGAGCTGATCGACCGGCTGCTCGGGACGGCGCTGCGCCGCTCGACCGGGCTGCGCTAGCGGGTCCTGCCGCGGAGGGCGGGCCGGGAGCTCCCGGCCCGCCCTCGGTGCGTCCCCCGGGTCGCGGCTCCCGCCGCCGGGCTCAGCCCGGGACGTTGGCCTTGACCGCGCCGGTCAGGGCGGCCGCCGGGTCGAAGGGGTTCTGCGCGGCCCCGGCCGGGACGGTCACCTCGACGTAGGCGGCCCGCATGGTCGTCACGAAGCGGTAGCCGCCGTCGGCGAGCTTCTGCGACCACCAGGTGACGCCGTCGACGCTCGGGGACCAGTCCGCGGCGTGGTCGCCGTCCAGCTCCTCCGGCCGGTCGATGCCGCAGCGCAGCACCGTCCGGGGGGAATCGCCCCAGGCGGCCACGTACGGGGAGGCGGGCGACGGGTCGTTGCGGGCGTGCCCGAGCAGGTCGGCCGGCAGCGCGGCGGCCAGCGACCGGCAGTACCCGGCCGCCCGGCCGCCCGGCTGCGGGACCTCGACCTTCGGGTCGGCCGGCCCCCAGCTGCCGACCAGCGCCACGACGGTGCAGGTCAGGGCGACGGGCAGGGCCAGCCAGCGGACCGGGGCCGGCAGGGCGGTCAGCGCCTCGGGGACGCGGAGTTCTCTGGCCACCCGCCGATGGTAACCGGGGCCCGGGTGGCCGGACGTGCCGGTGCGCCCGGGCCACCGGGGCCCGGGCGCACCGATGCACCGGCCTACAGGTGCACCACCGGGCAGGTGAGGGTGCGGGTGATGCCCTCGACCTTCTGGACCCGGGCCACCACCAGCCGGCCCAGTTCGTCCACCGTCTCGGCCTCGGCCTTGACGATCACGTCGTAGGGGCCGGTGACGTCCTCGGCGGTGAGTACGCCGGGGACCTCGGCGATGGTCCGGGCCACGGCGGTGGCCTTGCCAACCTCGGTCTGGATCAGGATGTATGCCTGTACCACGGGGACCTCCCGGCGGCCGGTTGAGGGGGGATCGCCGCCGTGATCGCCCGGTCAGGCGGATGGGTGGGTGGGCTCACCGGCAGTCTGATCACCACGCTACCTCGCAGCGGGCCGGGGAGGGGAGACCCCGAGGCCCCGGAAGGGCGTACGCTGCGCGCGGGGGAGCGCGACGGGGGCCGAAGACGGATGGAAACGCGAGAGGACGGCAGATGCAGGGGACCGTGGGCGAGCTCGGCGAGTTCGGCCTCATCAGGGAGCTGACCGCCCGGGTACCGCTCACCGACGCGGTCGACCTCGGCCCGGGTGACGACGCCGCGGTGGTGCGGGCTCCGGACGGCCGGGTGGTGGCGACCACGGACGTCCTGATCGAGAACCGGCACTTCCGCCGGGACTGGTCCACCGCCTACGACGTGGGCCGCAAGGCCGCCGCCCAGAACCTCGCCGACGTGGCCGCGATGGGGGCGGTGCCGACCGCCATACTGCTCGGTCTGGTCACCCCCGCTGACCTGCCGACCACCTGGGCCACCGAGTTGATGGACGGGCTGCGCGACGAGTGCCAGGTGGCCGGGGCGACGGTGGTCGGCGGCGACGTGGTGCGCGGCGACACCGTCATGCTGGCCATCACGGCGCTCGGCGACCTCCAGGGGCGTGCGGCGGTGACCCGCGCCGGCGCGCAGGTCGGCGACGTGGTCGCGGTGACCGGCTGGCTCGGCTGGTCGGCCGCCGGCCTGACCGTGCTCCAGCGCGGCTTCCGCTCCCCGCGCGCCTTCGTCGAGGCGCACCGCCGGCCCGAACCGCCGTACCACGCGGGCCCGGCGGCGGCCGAGCTGGGCGCGACCTCGATGATCGACGTGAGCGACGGGCTGGTCGCCGACCTCGGCCACGTGGCCCGGGCCAGCGAGGTGGACATCGACCTGAAGGCCGCCGACTTCGACGTCCCGGCGCAGATGGCCGACATCGGCCAGGCGGTCGGCGTGGACCCGCTGGTCTGGGTGCTCTCCGGCGGCGAGGACCACGCGATCGTGGCCACCTTCCCGCGCGGGGTCCAACTCCCGGCCCGCTGGCGGGTGGTGGGCGAGGTGACCGGCCGCCCGACGGGCAGCCGCAGCGGCCGGGTCACGGTGGACGGCGCCCCCTGGGACCGGGTGGGCGGCTGGGACCACTTCGCCGAGTAGGGCCCGCCCCCGGATCGCGTCGGCCCCGGCGAGGACCCGGGAGGCGGGGCCCCGGCGGGCGGTCCGCGCCGATCCCCGTACGGCGGGCGGCGCGTGACGCTCCGGTGCGCTGGGAACGGGTGTCGAGGGTGCGTTGTGCGTAGGCTTGCGACACCCCAGCCCACCCGCCCGGCGCGGGTGGCCCGACCCACTGCGAGCGGGAGCACACCAGACATGCGCATCGGTGTACTGACCAGCGGCGGCGACTGCCCCGGCCTCAACGCGGTGATCCGCTCGGTGGTGCACCGGGGCACCGACGTCCACGGGCACGAGATCGTCGGCATCCTGGACGGCTTCCTCGGACTGATCGAGGGCCGCACCAGGACGGTCTCGCACGACGACGTCACCGGCCTGCTCACCCTCGGCGGCACCATCCTGGGCTCGGCCCGGGTGCGGCGGGACCGGATCGCCTGGGCGGTGGAGAACGCCAAGACGCTGGCCCGGGAGATCGGCATCGACGCGCTGATCGCGATCGGCGGGGAGGGCACGCTGACCGCCGCCAAGCTGTTCAGCGACGCCGGACTGCCCGTGGTCGGGGTGCCGAAGACCATCGACAACGACATCGACGCCACCGACGTGACCTTCGGCTTCGACACCGCCGTGCACGTCGCGACCGAGGCGATCGACCGGCTGAAGACCACCGCCGAGTCCCACCAGCGCGTCATGGTGGTCGAGTTGATGGGCCGGCACACCGGCTGGATCACCCTCACCGCGGGCATGGCGGGCGGTGCGCACGGCATCCTGATCCCGGAGAAGCCCTTCGACATCGAGGCGGTGGCCCGGATAATCGAGGACCGCTTCGCGCGCGGCAAGAAGTTCGCCATCATCGCCGTCGCCGAGGGCGCCTCCCCGCTGCCCGGCACCATGCGCTTCGACCACGGCGAGGTCGACCAGTACGGCCACCGGACCTTCGGCGGGATCGGCAACCGGCTCGCCCACGAGCTGGAGAACCTGCTCGGCAAGGAGGCCCGCCCGGTCATCCTCGGCCACGTCCAGCGCGGCGGCACCCCGACCGCCCGGGACCGGGTGCTCGCCACCCGGTTCGGCTGGCACGCGGTGGAGGCCGTCCAGCGGGGGGCGTTCGGACACTTCACCGCGCTGCGCCGGACCGGCATCGAACTGCTGCCGATCGGCGACGCGGTGACCAGGCTGAAGACGGTGCCGAAGGACCGCTGGGCGGAGTCCGAGGCGGTGCTCTGAGAGCGCGCCGGTAGGTTGGGGCCCATGGCCCTCCCGTCTCCCACCCCCGCCCCCGGCCGAAGCGCTTCGCACGGCCCCTCCGACGCCACCGCCCGCCTCGCGCCTCCCCGGGTGCTCACCGTCGCCGGCTCCGACTCCGGCGGCGGCGCCGGAATCCAGGCCGACCTCAAGGCGATGCTCGCCCTCGGCGTCCACGGCATGAGCGTGATCACCGCCGTCACCGCGCAGAACTCGCTCGGCGTCCAGGGCTACTGGGAGCTGCCCGCGGAAGCCGTCCGGGCGCAGTTCCGCAGCGTGGTGGACGACATCGGGGTGCAGGCCGTGAAGACCGGCATGCTCGCCTCGGTCGAACTCGTCGAGACCGTCGCCGAGCTGCTGGCCGGGGTGGACGCCCCGGTGGTGGTCGACCCGGTCGGGGTCTCCAAGCACGGGGACGCGCTGCTGGTCGCCGAGGCCGTCGCCACCGTCCGCGAGAAGCTGCTGCCGGTCGCCACCCTGGCCACCCCCAACCTGCACGAGGTGACCCAGCTCACCGGGCTGACCGTCGAGGACGAGTCGCAGATGCTGGACGCCGCCAGGGCACTGGTCGACCTCGGCCCGCGCTGGGCGCTGGTCAAGGGCGGCCACCTGCCGGGCGAGGCCGCCGACCTGCTGTACGGCGGACCGGACGAGGTGCACTGGTTCCGGGCGCCCCGCTACGACAACCGGCACACCCACGGCACCGGCTGCACCCTGGCCAGCGCGATCGCGGCCGGACTGGCCAAGGGCGAGCCGCTGCCGCGGGCGGTGGCCTCGGCCAAGGAGTACATCACCGGCGCGATCGCCGGGGGCTTCGCCCTGGGTGCCGGCATCGGCCCGGTCGACCACGCCTGGCGCTGGCGCTGAGGACCCCGGAAGACGACAGTGGGCGGGCTCCTGGGAGGAGTCCGCCCACTGTCGGTGGGTCCGGAAAACGGCAGAGCCGGCCACGGAAACAGTGAAGCCGGTTCATCCGAGGATGAACCGGCTCACTGGAGGACCGGCTTGCCGGTCTGCGCGTCAGCGCGAGACCTTACCGGCCTTGATGCACGAGGTGCAGACGTTGAGCCGCTTCGGCGTCCGCCCAATCACAGCGCGCACCGTCTGGATGTTGGGGTTCCAACGACGGGGGGTACGGCGGTGAGAGTGGGAGATGCTGTTGCCGAAGCCCGGCCCCTTGCCGCAGACGTCGCAGTTGGCAGCCACAGGAGTCACTCCAAGACTTCAGATCAGATACTTTCGAAAACCCCGCTCGACCACCAGAACACTCGCGTGGACCAGACTGGACGAGGGGGTGAGCCTGGACGGTTCCAGGCAACCGGAAGAGCATACAACGCTTGCTTCCGTCCCACGAAACTACCATGACCGGCCGAGTGATCGCTCCGGTCGTCGGCCCGGACGGCCCCGCCCGACCCCCGATAACCTGCCGGTATCACCCCTCGCCGCCGCCCCTCGGGCCACCGCGGCGTCCCATCCGGAGGAGACCTGGTGCTGCACACGCTCGACGCCCCGGCCGTGCGCACCTGGTGCCAGCTCGCCCTGCGGGCGCTCGGCCAGGCCCGCGAGGAGATCGACGCGCTCAACGTCTACCCCGTCCCGGACGGCGACACCGGCACCAACCTCTATCTGACCGTCGAGTCCGCCGCCGCCGAGGTGGAGAGCCGCTTCGCCGACCCCGCCGTCGGGACGGCCCCCGGGCTGGCGGACACGGTCCGGGCGATGGCCCGCGGCGCGCTGGTCGGCGCCCGCGGGAACTCCGGGGTGATCCTCGCCCAGTGGCTGCGCGGGACCGCCGAGACGCTCGCCGAGGGCGGCGGCGCCGACCAGCTGCGCGCCGCCCTGCAACGGGCCGCCGACTCCGCGTACCAGGCCGTCGCGGAGCCCGTCGAGGGGACGCTGCTGACCGTCGCCCGGGTCGCCGCCCGGGAGGCGGTCCGGGCCGGGGACGGGCTGGCGCAGGTCGCCGACACCGCCCACCGGGCCGCCCGGGACGCACTGCGGCACACCCCCGAGCAACTCGCCGTGCTGGCCGAGAACGGGGTCGTGGACGCCGGCGGGCGCGGCCTGGTGGCCGTCCTCGGCGCGCTCGCCGACGCCGTCGCCGGGCAGCAGCCGATGGGGCCGGTCGCGCTGCGCGGGGACGTCCGGGCCGTCGAGAGCTGCGAGACGCACCTGCGGCCGCCCGGCCCCGGCCACCCCGCCTTCGAGGTCATCTACCTGCTGGACGCCCCCGACGAGGCGCTGCCCGCGCTGCGCGAGCGGCTCGGCGAGCTCGGCGACTCGCTGGTGGTCGGCGGCGGCGACGGCCTGTGGAACGTGCACGTCCACGTGGACGACGCGGGCGCCGCCGTGGAGGCCGGCGTCGGGGCCGGGCGCCCGCACCAGATCCGGATCACCCACTTCGCCGAGGCCGCCGCCCGCTCCGGCACCGTCGCCGAGCCCGGCGAGCGCGAGGAGCGGGCCCGGGCGGTGCTCTCGGTGGTCTCCGGCGAGGGCCTGGCCGAGCTCTGCGAACAGGCCGGCGCCGTCGTCCTGCACGCCGACCCGGACCGCCCGCCGGCCAGCGCCGAACTCGCCGCCGCGGTGCGCCGCTCGGCCGCCCGCGAGGTCGTCCTGCTGCTGAACGACCCGGAGCTGCGGGCCGCCGCCGGCGCCGCCGCCGACCAGCTGCGCGAGGAGGGGGTGCGGATCGCCGTCCTGCCCACCCGCTCGCCGGTGCAGGGACTGGCGGCGCTCGCGGTGCACGAGGGCGGCCGCCGCTTCGACGAGGACGTGGTCGCCATGACCTCCGCCGCCGGGGCCACCCGGTACGCGGAACTGGCCGTCGCCGAGGGGGAGTCCTGGACGATGGCCGGGGTCTGCCAGGCCGGGGACGTGCTCGGGCTGATCGACGGCGACGTCGCGGTGATCGGCGCCGGGCTGGCCGAGGTCGGCGAGAGCGTGCTGGACCGGATGCTCGGGGCGGGCGGCGAACTCGTCACCCTGATCCTCGGCGAGGGCACCGAGGAGGCGCTCGCCGAGCGGCTGGTCGCCCACGTGCGGCACCGCCGGCCCGAGGTGGACGCGGTGGTCTTCCACGGCGGGCAGGAACCGGCGCCGCTGCTCATCGGGGTGGAGTAGCCGCCGTTCTGTCCGCCCCTTGGTGTAAACAGGGGCCTGATGGGCGCTCTCGATGAACCACTGACCAAGCTCGTCGGCGACCGCACCGCGAAGGTGCTCGCCGACAGTCTCAAGCTGCGCACGGTCGGGGACCTGCTGCACCACTACCCGCGCCGCTACGTCGAACGCGGCCAGCTCACCAGCCTGGACGAGCTGGAGGTCGACGAGCACGTCACGGTGCTGGCCCGGATCGAGAAGGTCACCCTGATCCCGTTCCGCGGCCGCAAGGGCGACCGGCTGGAGGTCGTGGTCACCGACGGCCGCAGCCGGCTCTCGCTGGTCTTCTTCAACCAGGGCTGGCGGCAGAAGGAGCTCAAGGCCGGTGCCCAGGGCCTGTTCGCCGGAAAGGTCGGGGTCTTCAACCGGACCCGCCAGCTGGTCTCGCCGGACTACCAGCTGCTCGACGAGGACACGGGGTCGGACGCCGCGCGGCAGTTCGCCGGCCGGCTCATCCCGGTGTACGGCGCCAGCGCGCAGATGCCCAGCTGGAAGCTGTCGATCTGCATCGAGACCGCGCTCACCAAGCACCTCGGCGACGTCGGCGAGCCGCTGCCCGCCGAACTGCGCGAGCGGCACGACCTGATCCCGCTGCCCGAGGCGCTGGAACTGATCCACCGCCCGCGCGGCCACGCCGACCGCGAGCGCGCCCAGAGCCGGCTGCGCTGGGACGAGGCCTTCGTGCTCCAGGTCGCCCTCGCGCAGCGCCGGGCCGCCGACTCCGCCCTGCCCGCCAAGCCGCGCCGGGCGCGCGAGGGCGGCCTGCTGGACGCCTTCGACGCCCGGCTGCCGTTCACCCTCACCGAGGGCCAGCGGTCCGTCTGCGCCGAGATCGCCGCCGACCTCGCCACCGACCACCCGATGCACCGGCTGCTCCAGGGCGAGGTCGGGTCCGGGAAGACCCTGGTCGCGCTGCGCGCCATGCTCGCCGTGGTGGACGCGGGCGGCCAGGCGGTGCTGCTGGCGCCCACCGAGGTGCTCGCCCAGCAGCACCACCGCTCGATCGTCGAGATGATGGGGGACCTCGCCGAGGGCGGCATGCTCGGCGGCTCCGACCTCGGCACCCGGGTGGTGCTGCTGACCGGCTCGATGGGCGTCCCCGCCCGCCGGCAGGCGCTGCTCGACATGGCCTGCGGGGACGCCGGGATCGCCATCGGCACCCACGCGCTGATCGAGGACAAGGTGCTGTTCCAGGACCTCGGCCTGGTCGTGGTGGACGAGCAGCACCGCTTCGGCGTCGAGCAGCGGGACGCGCTGCGTGCCAAGGGCGATCAGCCGCCGCACCTGCTGGTGATGACGGCCACCCCGATCCCGCGCACCGTCGCGATGACGGTCTTCGGGGACCTGGAGACCTCCGTCCTGGACCAGCTGCCGGCCGGCCGCTCGCCGATCTCCACCCATGTCGTCCCGGCGCTGGAGAAGCCCAACTTCCTCACCCGGGCCTGGGAGCGGGTCCGCGAGGAGGTCGCCAAGGGCCACCAGGCGTACGTGGTCTGCCCCCGGATCGGGGACGAGGAGCCGGCGGCGGGCCCGGGGAAGAAGCGCCGCAAGGCCGCCGTGGAGGACTTCGAGGAGGTCGGCGACGAGGGCGGCGACGAGGGCGCGGCGAGCGACGAACGGCGGCCCCCGCTCTCGGTGGTGGAGACGGCCGAGAAGCTGGCGAAGGGCCCGTTGAGCGGCCTGCGGGTGGAGATCCTGCACGGCCGGCTCGCGCCCGAGGCCAAGGACGAGGTGATGCGCCGGTTCACGGCCGGCGAGGTGGACGTGCTGGTCGCCACCACGGTGATCGAGGTCGGCGTCAACGTCCCCAACTCCACCGCGATGGTCATCATGGACGCCGACCGCTTCGGCGTCTCCCAGCTCCACCAGCTGCGCGGCCGGGTCGGCCGCGGCAGCGCGGCGGGCCTGTGCCTGCTGGTCAGCGACATGCCCGGGGGCAGCGCCGCGCGGGCCCGGCTGGACGCGGTGGCGGGCACCCTGGACGGCTTCGAGCTGTCCAGGATCGACCTCGAACAGCGCCGCGAGGGCGACGTGCTGGGCCAGGCCCAGTCCGGGGTGAAGTCCTCGCTCAAGGTGCTCTCGGTGCTGGAGGACGAGGAGGTCATCCTCACCGCCCGCACCGAGGCCACCCGGCTGGTCGCCGAGGACCCGGACCTGGCCGCCCACCCGGAGCTGCGCACCGCGCTGGAGAGCCTGCTCGACGAGGACCGCGCGGCCTACATGGAGAAGGGCTGAGCGGCCCTTCGAGGGTCGGATTGTCAGACCCCCGGGAGAGAATGGAGTTGTTCAGGACGCACCTCCAAGGTGCGTACCTGGCACGACACTTGGGGGTCATGCCATGGCATTCCGTCATCTCAACGAGCTCCCGCTGGGCGACAAGGTCTTCCGGATCGAACTCGCCAGCGACGACGACCGCGAGGTCACCCTCACCCTGACCGGCTGGCGCGAGGGGGCGGCCGCCGCACCGCTCGCCTCGGGCAAGCTCCGCCTGCCGGTCGAGGACGTCGCCTCGCTGCGGATCGCACTCAACCGCGCGCTGCGGGCGCTGGCGATCGTCGCCGACGTCTCCGAGCCCATCCCCGACCGCGACGTGCTGCGCGAGCTGTACCCCGGCCACGGCGCCCCCTGGGTGCCGCAGCACGAGGAGGAACTGGTCCGGCGCTTCCACGACGGCGAGACCATCGCCCGGATCGCCGCCCGGTTCGGCCGCACGCCCGACTCCGTCCGGACCAAGCTGCGCGAGCTCGGGCACGACCCGCGCCGCCCCGAGTTCTGCCCGCCCGACGGCTGCCTGTCCTGGTCCCGCTACGCCTCGCCGGCCCTGCTCGGCGCGGCCCTGCCGCCCCAGGCGGCGGGCTCCGAGGCGAGCTGACCCGTACTCCCCGCAGGCCCCGCCGGTAAGCCCGGCGGGGCCTGCGCCGTATAGCGTGGTCGGGCAGCGACGAAAGGACCTCCCACCACCATGACCCGCGTGATCGCCGGGGCGGCCGGCGGCCGCCGACTGGCCGTACCGCCCGGCCGGGGCACCCGCCCGACCTCCGACAAGGCCCGCGAGGCGATGTTCTCCACCCTGGAGGCGCTGCGCGGCACCCTGCAGGGGATCCGGATGCTGGACCTGTTCGGCGGATCGGGCGCGGTCGGACTGGAGGCGCTGTCGCGCGGCGCCGAGCACGTCCTGCTGGTCGAGGCGGACGGCCAGGCGGCCCGGGTGATCCGGGAGAACGTCCGGACGATCGGCCTGCCCGGGGCCGAGGTGCGGGCCGCCAGGGCGGAGAAGGTGATCGCCGGACCGCCCCCGCAGAGCCCGTACGACCTGGTCTTCCTCGACCCGCCGTACGTGGTGACGGACGAGGAGGTCCGCGAGATGCTGATCACACTCCTGGCCGGGGGCTGGCTCGCGGACGACGCACTCGTCACCGTGGAGCGCAGCACCCGCGGCGGTGGGTTCGACTGGCCCGGGGGTTTCGAGGAGCTGCGCTCCCGCCGCTACGGCGAGGGCACGCTCTGGTACGGTCGCGCCGCCGCCGCGGCCGGTGAGCAGAAGTAGCGGGCCGCGGCCCGCAGCAGCCGTCACCCCACGAGGGAGCACACACGCCATGCGCCGAGCCGTCTGTCCTGGGTCGTTCGACCCGATCACCAACGGCCACCTCGACATCATCGGGCGGGCCTCGAAGCTGTACGACGTGGTGCATGTCGCGGTCCTGATCAACCGGAACAAGCAGGGCATGTTCACCGTCGAGGAGCGGATCGGGCTGATCGAGGAGGTCACCGCCGGCTTCGGGAACCTGGTGGTCGAGTCGCACCACGGCCTGCTGGTGGACTTCTGCCGGGAGCGCAACATCCCCGCGATCATCAAGGGCCTGCGCGCGGTCAGCGACTTCGACTACGAGCTCCAGATGGCCCAGATGAACCACGGCCTGACCGGGGTGGAGACGCTGTTCGTGCCGACCTCGCCGACGTACAGCTTCCTCTCCTCGACGCTGGTCAAGGAGGTCGCCTCGTACGGCGGCGACGTCTCGCACCTGCTGCCGGAGACGGTGCACCGCCAACTGGTGGAGCGGATCGCGGAGCGCAAGGCCGAGCAGTAGGCGCCGCCTGTCCGCTTCTGCCGGTTCGTCATGGATTGTCCCGTGGGCGGCAGACCGGTTCGGCGCAGGCGTTGTGACCCCGCCCGGCAGGGGCCGTACAGTCTGTACTCCTGCCCCGCGGTGAGGTTCACCGCGTCGGGCCTGCCTCCGCCGGACCGTCGGCGGCACACGGAAAGACGAAGCCCCGTGGACGTGCAGAACAAGGTCGACGAGATCGTGGCGGCGGTCGAGAACGCCCGCTCGATGCCGATGTCGGCCTCCTGCGTGGTGAACCGGGCCGAGCTGATCGGCCTGCTCAACAACCTCAGGTCGGCCCTGCCCGCCGAACTCGCCCAGGCCCAGTCGGTGATGGCCGACCACGAGCAGGTGGTGGCGGGTGCCCAGGCCGAGGCCGAGCGGATCATCCAGGGCGCGCACGCCGAGCGCGGCTCGCTGATCTCGGACACCGAGGTGGTCCGCCAGGCCCAGGCCCAGGCCGAGCGGATCCTCGCCGAGGCGCGCGCCGAGGTCGACGCCAAGCGGGCCGAGGCCGACGACTACGTGGACAGCAAGCTCGCCAACTTCGAGGTCGTGCTGACCAAGACGCTCGGCGCGGTCGGCCGCGGCCGCACCAAGCTGCGCGGCGACTCCAGCGTCTTCGAGACCGAGTCCGAGGGCGAGGGCGACGGCGAGGAGTTCCGCCCGCAGCGGATCAGCCCGAGCCCCGAGGTGGACGAGTACGTCGATGTGAAGCTCGCCACCCTGGAGAACGTGCTCGGCGCCACCCTGGAGGCGGTCGGCAAGGGCCGGGACAAGCTGCTCGGCAAGCGGCCCATCGACGAGCTGGGCGCCTACCTGGCCGCCGCCGACCAGGCCCAGGAGGCCAAGGAGCGGGCCGAGGCGGTGGCGGCGGGCTTCGCCCACGACCCCGACGGCGGGGACATCGCCTGGTACCGCGAGGACGTCCCGCAGCAGCAGACCTGGCCGGAGCAGACCCCGGCCGCGGCCGGCTGGCAGGCCCCCGGCACCGACCAGTACGCGGCCGCCCAGCAGCCCGGCGGGCAGTACGCCGAGGTGTACGGCGGCGGCTACGACCCGGCCGGCCAGGGCGACCCGTACAACGCCCAGTGGGGCGGGCAGCAGGACGGCTACCAGCAGCAGGGCTACCCGGACCAGCAGCAGGGTGGCTACGGATATCCCCAGCAGCAGCAGGGCTACGCCGCGCAGTCGTACGACGGCTACGCCTACCCCCAGCCGCCGGCCACCCCGCCGGCCGTGCCGCACCAGCAGCAGGGCCAGGGCCAGGGCCAGGGCCAGCAGCAGGGCCAGGGCCAGGCGCAGGGGCAGGGTCTGGACGAGACCAGCTTCTTCGACACCAGCATGATCGACATGACCAGGCTGCGGGAGCTCGGAGGCCGCTGAACCGGCCCCGGCACGGCCGCGGCGGAGTCTCCCGACGGGACCGAAGTTGGGCCTGACGGGAGACTCCGGTAGTCTGACCACTCCGGCCTCCCCATGTCCGGCCGTTGGCTTGCCCTCGCAAAGCCGACCTGTATGGGGACTCCCTCGTTGATTCCTATGGAAGTCAGGACACCTTGAACCGCCTCGACCACCGCGACCCCCTCGTGTTCGACACGCACGAGCTCGGTCGGCGTCCGGGCTCGATGCGCAAGGTGAGCCGGACCCTGGAGGCCCCGGAGGGCTTCGGGATCATCGACGTGATCGGCGTGCCGGAGAAGAGCCCGATCGAGCTGGAGATCCGCCTGGAGTCCGTGGTCGAGGGCGTGCTGGTCACCGGCACCGCCGAGACCCGGGTCGAGGGCGAGTGCGTCCGGTGCCTGGAGCCCGTCGAGTTCGACATCGACGTGGACTTCCAGGAGCTGTACTACTACCCGGAGTCCGACGAGCGCCACCGCGCCCGGACCGCCGGGGCCGAGGACCTCGACGAGGACTCGGAAGAAGAGACTTACCGTCTGGAGGGCGACTTCTTCGACCTCCGGCCGGTGCTGCGTGACGCGGTGGTGCTCGCACTGCCGCTGCAGCCGGTGTGCCAGGAAGACTGCCTGGGCCTGTGCTCCGAGTGCGGAGCGCGCCTGAGCGACGACCCGGCGCACCACCACGATGCCGTCGACCCCCGGTGGGCGGCTCTGCAGGGACTCTCCGCCGCCCCCGGCGACGAGGGTGACGGATCTAAGAACAGCGACACCCGTGAGGGTCTCGCCGAGAACCAGGAGAAGTAGCCGTGGCTGTTCCGAAGCGGAAGATGTCGCGCAGCAACACGCGCCACCGTCGGTCCAACTGGAAGGCCGTTGTCCCGGCCCTCGTGGCGTGCGACCGCTGCCACGAGCCGAAGCTGGGCCACATCGCGTGCCCGAGCTGCGGCACGTACAACCGTCGCCAGGTCCTCTCGGTCTGATCGGCGGGGTGTACGGATCGATGTCGGACGGTAACTCCACCCGCAAGGCGTCCACCGCCCCGAAGGGTTCCTCTTCGGGCGGCGGCAAGGCCGGCGGGCCGGCTTCGACCGAATACGACGTCCTGGAAGGGCGCCTCGGGTACACGCTCGAGCGCGCCCTTCTGGTACGTGCCCTGACCCACCGCTCGTACGCGTACGAGAACGGCGGGCTGCCCACCAACGAGCGCCTGGAGTTCCTCGGCGACTCGGTGCTGGGCCTCGTGGTGACCGACACCCTCTACCGCGTCCACCCGGACGTCCCGGAGGGCACGCTCGCCAAACTGCGCGCCGCGGTGGTCAACTCCCGCGCGCTCGCGGACGTCGGCCGCGGCCTGGAGCTCGGCACGTTCATCCGCCTCGGCAAGGGCGAGGAGGGCACCGGCGGCCGCGACAAGTCGTCGATCCTCGCCGACACCGTCGAGGCCGTGATCGGCGCCGTCTACCTGGACCAGGGCCTGGACGCGGCCACCGAGTTCGTCCACCGACTGTTCGACCCGCTGATCGAGGAGTCCTCCCAGCTGGGCGCCGGCCTGGACTGGAAGACCAGTCTCCAGGAGCTCACCGCCTCGGTGGGCATCGGAGTGCCCGAGTACGTGGTCATGGAATCCGGTCCGGACCACGAGAAGACCTTCACCGCGGCGGCCCGGGTGGCCGGCGAGGACTTCGGCAGCGGCGTCGGCCGCTCGAAGAAGGAAGCCGAGCAGAAGGCCGCCGAGAGCGCCTGGCGCGCGATCAAGGACAAGTACGCCGACCGGCTGCCCGCCGGGGCGTGACCTCCGAGTAGCCTTCACTCCTGCCGAACCGTACCGAGCAGGAGGCGTCTTCCCGTGCCCGAACTTCCCGAGGTCGAGGTCGTCCGCCGTGGTCTGGCCAACTGGGTCGCCGGGCGGACCGTCGCCGACGTCGAGGTGCTGCACCCGCGCGCGGTGCGCCGCCAGCCGGCCGGCGCGGCCGACTTCACCGCCCGGCTGACCGGCACCACCCTCGGCACCGCGCAGCGGCGCGGCAAGTACCTGTGGGTGCCGCTGGCCGGCACCGGGGCGGGATTCTCGCTGATCGGCCACCTCGGGATGAGCGGCCAACTCCTCGTCCAGGACCCGTCCGTACCCGACGAGACGCACCTGCGGGTGCGGCTGCGCTTCGCCGACGGCGGGCGCGAACTGCGCTTCGTCGACCAGCGGACCTTCGGCGGCCTGGCGGTCGAGGAGGCCGAGGACGGGGACCCCGAGGGCACCCCGGTCTCGATCGCGCACATCGCCCGCGACCCGCTCGACCCGCGCTTCGACGACGCCGCCTTCGCGGCCGCGCTGCGCGCCAAGCGGACCACCGTCAAGCGCGCCCTGCTCGACCAGACCCTGATCAGCGGCGTCGGCAACATCTACGCCGACGAGGCGCTGTGGCGCTCCAGGCTGCACTACGACCGCCCGACCGCGACGCTCACCCGCCCGCAGGCCCTGCTGCTGCTGGCCGACGCCCGGGACGTGATGACCGCGGCGCTCGCCGTCGGCGGCACCAGCTTCGACAGCCTCTACGTCAACGTGAACGGCGAGAGCGGCTACTTCTCCCGGGACCTCGACGCCTACGGCCGCGAGCAGGAGCCCTGCCGCCGCTGCGGCACCCCGATCCGGCGGGCGGCCTGGATGAACCGCTCCAGCTACTTCTGCCCCCGCTGCCAGTGCGTGCCGCGCACCCGCAGCGGGGGCTGAGGCCCCGCGCTACTTGCGGGTGAGCTCGGGCTCCTCGGAGGCCGGCTCCCCGGGCGTGCCGTGGGTGTCCTGGCCGAAGTAGGCCACCCCGACCGCGGCGACCACCGCGAGCAGGAAGCCGATCACGCCGAGCCAGCCCAGGCCGGCCTTGGAGGAGTCGCCGAGCCAGAGCACGCCGACCGCGCCGGGCAGCACCGTCTCGCCGACCACCAGCGCGGCGGTCGCGCCGTTGACCGAGCCGATCTGGAGCGCCACGGTGTGGATGTACATCCCGCCGATGCCGCCGACCAGGACCGCGTACAGCGCCGGGTCGGAGAGCAGCGAACCGATGTCGAACGGCTCGATGCCGTTGAGGATGCGCACCCCGACGCCCAGGGCGCCGAAGCCGAGGCCGGAGAGCAGGCCGGCGACGATCGCGCCGTTGGCGCCCATCCGCCGCACCAGCAGGCTGCCGCCGACCAGCAGCACGGTGGTGATGATCAGCAGCCACCAGTGGAAGGACATCGCCACGTGGTGGCCGCCCTCCGGTCCGGCCGAGACGGCCAGCAGCACCAGCGCGGAGCAGAGAACGGCGATCGAGGCCCACTCCAGCTGCTTGAGCCGGATGCCCAGCAGCTTGATGCTGAGCACCGCGGTGATCACCAGGTTGGCGCTGATGATGGTCTGGGAGAGGAACAGCGGCAGCAGCCGGGCGGCCAGCGCGCCGAGCCCGAAACCGATCAGGTCGAGCACCGTGCCGAGGATGAACTCCCAGGTGACGGCGGCCTTCGCGGTCGAGGACAGGCTCGGGCCGCCGTGCTCGGTGGTCGAGGTGGTGGCGCCCTTGGCGGCCTCCTCCCGGGCGGAGCGGCGGGATCCGACGGCCTGGAGGACCGAGCCGGTGCCGTAGCAGGCGGATGCCGCCACGGCGGTGACGAGGCCGATGATCACCGAGTGCTCCGATCGGGAGTCGAGTCAAGGATTGGCTGAGTAAAGAAAGGGCAATGGGGCCGGTGGTTCGGGACCACTATGCCCGTTCGCACGGTACGGTCGGCACGCCCCCCGGAGTACCCCGGAACCGGGCCGGGCCTGCCGGAACGTACGTCCGGGGGCCGCAGCCGGTTCCCGCGCGGGCCCTGTCTCGGGGACGGCCGGGGGAAACATCATCCCCGAGGAGGGGAGCGGCCCCGGCGGACGGCGGGGAGCCTTGTCAGTACCAGTATGCGAAGGGTATGGCGTGCTCCGGGGCCGGTCACGGTAGCGTCGGGGGCATGAGAACCCTTGCACGACGTTCCCGGGGCGCCGGGCCGCTTGCCCTGGTGGCGGCGCTGCTCGGGCTGCTGCTCCTGCTGGCGCCCGCGGCCTCGGCGGCCGGCGGACTGAGCGACGCCGCGGCCTCCCTGAAGAAGGGCCGGGTCTACGTCGACCCGGCCATGACGAGCCGCTTCGGCCAGGACCGGGCCGACGCCCTGACCAAGAAGATCGACAAGGCCGACAAGCCGATCTTCATCGCGGTGATCCCCGACTCTCCGGCCTACGCGAAGAGCAACCTCCAGGACCTCCGCACCCTGGTGGGCATCGACGGCGTCTACGCGGTCTGGCACGGCGACAAGTTCGACGCCGGCGGCGACCGCGGCGCGATGGGCGCGGGCCAGCCGCAGCGCATCGCCGGGGCGGCCTTCCGGTCGAACGGCGGCGACATCGACGCCACCCTGAACTCCTTCGTCGACCAGGCCGCCCCGCAGACCAAGGGCACCGGGGTCAACCACAGCACCTCGATCGCCTGGGTGGTCATCCCGCTCGTGCTGGTCGCGCTCGCCGGCACCGGCGTCTTCCTGCTGTTCCGCCGCGCCAAGAAGCGCAAGGAGGAGCAGGCCCGGGCCGAGCTGGAGCAGCTGCGCCGGGTCGTGGACGAGGACATCACCGCCTTCGGCGTCGAACTGGAGCGGCTCGACTTCAGCCCGGCCGCGGCCGACGCCGACGACGTCCAGCGCACCGACTACAGCCACGCCCTGGACTCGTACGAGAAGTCCAAGCGGCTGATGGACGAGGCGAAGAAGCCCGAGGACGTCAAGCAGGTCACCGAGGCGATCGAGGACGGCCGCTTCTCGCTGGCCACCCTGGCCGCCCGGCGGGACAAGCGGCCGCTGCCCGAGCGCCGTCCCCCGTGCTTCATGGACCCGCGGCACGGCCCGTCCGTCAAGGACGTGGACTGGGCCCCGGCCGGCGGCTCCCCCCGCTCCGTGCCGGTCTGCCAGGCCGACGCGGACCGCGTGGCGGCCGGCCTCGACCCGGCGATCCGCACCGTCGACACCGACCAGGGCCCGCAGCCGTACTGGAACGCCGGCCCGGCGTACGCCCCGTACGCGGGCGGCTACTACAGCGGCTTCGGCGGCGGCCTGCTGCCCGGCCTGCTGGTCGGCACCATGCTCGGCTCGATGATGAGCTCCCCGGCCTACGCGGCGGCGCCGATGACGGGCGGCGGCTACCAGGACCAGTACGAGGGCGGCGACTACACCGGCGCCGACTTCAACCCGGCCGACTTCGGCGGCGGCGATTTCGGCGGCGGTGGCGACTTCGGCGGTGGCGGCGACTTCGGCGGCGGGGACTGGTAACCCGCAGCACCGACCGTCCACGTCAGCGGCCCCGCCGGAGCACCGGCGGGGCCGCTGACGTCCTCGTCCCGGCCGGCGTGCGCGGGGCGGGTCGGCCGGGCGGTGGCCGGGCGCGCGGGCCGCCGGGGCGTGTCCTAAGGTCAGGGGCATGCACGGTCGCGACGCCCACAGTGAGGAACCGGTCCGGGTGACCGCCTGGGTCCGGGGGAAGGTCCAGCAGGTCGGGTTCCGCTGGTGGACCAGGGCACGGGCGCTGGAGATCGGCCTGACCGGCTACGCCGGCAACCTCGGCGACGGCCGGGTGCAGGTGGTGGCCGAGGGACTCGCGGCCGACTGCGAGCAACTGCTGGCCCGGCTGCGCGGCCCGGGGACCCCGGGGAACGTCAGCGGGGTCACCGAGATCTGGACGGCCGTCGGCCCCGGTTACGAGGGTTTCGAGATCCGCTGAGCCGCCCCGGGCCGGAGCTCCGGCGAACCGGGGTGCGGCGTTCCGGGAAAAGATCCGGAACCGGCGGTGTCACGAGGTTGCCATCCGGGCAGACTCGTGGTTGACTCCGCATCGAACGATGATCCACGAGCACATGGTGGACCCGTCCCGAGACCCCCCAGGCGTGACGACACCGCCGGGCAGGTGACAGGGGCGCGGTAGCGTGCGGTGATCGTGTTGACCCTTTCCGTCTTTGGTGAGACGCTGGAAGCCCGCGCACACGACCGCGTTCTCCCGGCAGGCGCATGCCCCCGTGAGCCCAGCTCACGGTGGTTGTGCCGTAGTGCCCAGCCAGCACTTCCGGTGACGCGCCGCGCGTGCGTCCCCCTTCCCCCTAGACCTGGACCGTTCCGGTTCGGTCACTCAGCGTGGAGGACCATTCATCATGGCAAAGGCGCTTCTCGGGTACGTCGGCGGCCCCGACCCGCGAATGCTCTCCGAGATGCGACGGCTTCAGCAGCGCGTCCAGGACCTTGAAGCCGAGCTCCTTCGGATGCAGGCTGAGAACGACGCTCTGACCGCTGTCGCTGACGAGCACTCGCTGCTCAACAGCATCGATCTGGATCAGCGGGAGCCGGCTCTCACCTGAGTCCCGCCCGGTCCTCGCAGATCGACGCCGCTGTGCACTGAGCCGCCCCGAAAGGGACGCAGCTTGCAAGGGACGCCCGGATGTGGCGTCCCTTCGTCGTGTCCGGCGCCGGATAAAGTCGGTTCCTGTCCTGAGTGATCGAGGAGACCGGCCGCGTGCACCTGAAGAGCCTGACGCTGCGCGGGTTCAAGTCCTTCGCCTCCAGCACCACCCTGCGCTTCGAGCCCGGCATCACCTGCGTCGTCGGCCCGAACGGCTCCGGCAAGTCGAACGTGGTGGACGCGCTGTCCTGGGTGATGGGCGAGCAGGGGGTCAAGTCGCTGCGCGGCGGCAAGATGGAGGACGTCATCTTCGCCGGGACCAGCGGGCGCGCCCCGCTCGGCCGCGCCGAGGTCAGCCTCACCATCGACAACGGCGACGGCGCCCTGCCGATCGACTACGCCGAAGTGACCATCACCCGGACCATGTTCCGCAACGGCGGCAGCGAGTACGCGCTCAACGGCGAGACCTGCCGCCTGCTGGACATCCAGGAACTGCTCTCCGACTCCGGCATCGGCCGCGAGATGCACGTCATCGTCGGGCAGGGGCAACTGGACTCCGTGCTGCACGCCGACCCGATGGGGCGGCGCGCCTTCATCGAGGAGGCGGCCGGCGTCCTCAAGCACCGCAAGCGCAAGGAGAAGGCGCTGCGGAAGCTGGACGGGATGCAGGCCAACCTCAACCGGGTCCAGGACCTGGTCGCCGAACTGCGCCGCCAGCTCGGGCCGCTCGGCCGGCAGGCCCGGATCGCCCGCCGGGCCGCCGGCATCCAGGCCGACCTGCGCGACGCCCGGCTGCGGCTGCTCGCCGACGACCTGTGCACGCTCCGCCGGGCCGTCGAGGCCGAGATCGCGGACGAACTGGCGCTGCGCCTGCGCCGCACCACCGTCGAGCAGGAACTGGCCCGCGCGGTGCAGCGCGAGAGCGTCCTGGAGGCGCAGGTCCAGCGGCTCGGACCCGGCCTGGAGACCGCCCGGCAGACCTGGTACCGGCTCTCCGCGCTCGCCGAGCGCACCCGCGGCACCATCGGGCTGGCCGAGGCCCGCGCCCGGCACGCCGTCGCCGGGGACCGGGGCGAGGAGCGGCGCGGGCGCGACCCCGAGGACCTGGAACAGGAGGCCGGGCGGGTCCGCGAGGAGGAGGCCGCGCTGACCGGGGCGCTGGAGGAGGCCCGGTACGCGCTGGCCGAGGCGGTCGAGCGCAAGGACGGGCTGGAGCGGGAGCTGGCCGACGAGGAGCGCCGGCTGCGCGACGCCGCCCGGGCCATCGCCGACCGCCGGGAAGGCCTGGCCCGGCTGCAGGGGCAGGCCGCCGCCGCCCGCTCCAGGGCCGCCGCGGCGCAGGCCGAGATCGGCCGGCTCGCCGAGGCCAGGGACGAGGCGCTGCTGCGCGCCGAGTCCGCCCGGGCCGAGCTGGACGAACTCCGGCAGCAGGTGGACGGCGCGACCGGGGACGACGAGCAGGCCGAGGCCGGGTACCGGCGGGCGCGCGAGCGGCTGGCCGCCGTGGAGGAGGGGCTGGCCGCGGCCCGGGAGACGGCCGGCGCCGCCGAGCGCGAGCGGGCCGCCCTGACCGCGCGGCACGAGGCGCTCTCCCTCGGGCTGCGCCGCAAGGACGGCACCGGCGCGCTGCTGGAGGCGGGGGAGCGGCTGGGCGGGGTGCTCGGCCCGGCGGCCGCGCTGCTGCGGATCGAGGCGGGGTACGAGGTGCCGCTGGCCGCGGCGCTCGGCGCGGCGGCCGACGCGGTGGCCGTCGACTCGCCGTCCGCCGCCGCCGGGGCGCTGCGGCTGCTGCGGGCCGAGGACGCCGGCCGGGCCGCGCTGCTGATCGCCGGCGCCGCCGAGGTGGCGCAGGCGGCGGGGGAGTTGCCGGACGGAGCCCGCTGGGCGGCCGAACTGGTGGACGGGCCCGAGGAGTTGCTCGGTGCGGTCCGGCGGCTGCTGGCCGGGGTGGCGGTGGTCGAGGACCTGGATCAGGCGCTGCGGCTGACCGCCGCGCAGCCCGGAGTCTGCGCCGTCACCGCGGACGGGGACCGGCTCGGCGCCGGCTTCGCCCAGGGCGGGTCCGGCGGTGCGCCGAGCCTGCTGGAGACCCAGGCGGCGGTGGACGAGGCGGCCCGGGCGATCGGGGAACTCACCGAGCGCTGCGCCGAGTCGGCCGAGCGGCTGGCCGAACTCGCCGAACGGCGGCGGGAGTCGGCCGCCGAGGTGGAGCAACTGGCCGAGCGGCGGCGGCAGGCGGAGAAGGAACGGGCCCAGGTCGCCGGGGCACTCGGCCGGCTCGGCGGGCAGGCCCGCGCCGCCGCCGGGGAGGCCGAGCGGCTGTCGGCCGCCGCCGCGCGGGCCGAGCAGGGGCTGACCGAACTGCTCGACGGCGCCGAGGAACTGGCACAGCGCCTGGCCGCCGCCGAGGATTCGGCCCGGGCGGGCCAGGACGAGCCGGACACCGCCGAACAGCAGCGCCTGGCCGAGGCCGCGAGCGCCGCCCGGCAGGCCGAGCTGGAGGCCCGGCTCGCGGTGCGCACCCACGAGGAACGGGTCCGCGCCCTGGCCGGCCGGGCCGACCAGCTGGACCGCGCCGCCCGCGCCGAACGCGAGGCGCGCGCCCGGGCCGCCGAGCGCCGCCGGCGCGCCGAGCACGACGCCTCGGTGGCGAACGCCGTCGCGGCGGGCGCCCGGCAGCTGCTGGCCTGCCTGGAGGTGTCGCTGGCCCGGGCGGACGCCGGGCGGGTGGCCGTCGAACAGGCGCGGGCCGAGCGCGAGCACGAGCTGCGCGAGCACCGCGAGCACGGCCGCGGGCTCAAGGAGGAGCTGGACAAGCTGGTCGACGCCGGGCACCGGGACGAGGTGCTGCGGGCCGAGAAGCGGCTGCGGATCGAGCAGCTGGAGGCCCGCGCGCTGGAGGAGTTCGGCATCGACGGCGGCGAACTGCTCGCCTCGTACGGGCCCGACCAGCCCGTCCCGCCCTCGCCCGCGGCGCCGTCCGCCGATGTCGCCGCCAGTGTCGCCGCCGAGGAGGGGAAGGAGCCGGGGGAGCCGTACCCGTACGTCCGGGCCGAGCAGGAGAAGCGGCTGCGGGCGGCCGAGAAGGCCTACCTTCAGCTCGGCAAGGTCAACCCGCTGGCGCTGGAGGAGTTCACCGCGCTGGAGGAGCGGCACCGGTTCCTCGGCGAGCAACTGGACGACCTCAAGCGCAGCCGGCGCGACCTGCTGGACATCGTCCGGGACGTGGACCAGCGGGTCGAGCAGCTGTTCACCTCGGCCTACCACGACACCGCCGCCCAGTTCGAGGGCGTCTTCGCCCGGCTCTTCCCCGGCGGGGAGGGCCGGCTGGTGCTGAGCGACCCGGACAACATGCTCACCACCGGGGTCGAGGTGGAGGCCCGCCCGCCGGGAAAGAAGGTCAAGCGGCTGTCGCTGCTGTCCGGCGGCGAGCGCTCGCTGACCGCGGTGGCGCTGCTGGTGGCGATCTTCAAGGCCCGGCCCAGCCCGTTCTACGTGATGGACGAGGTGGAGGCGGCGCTGGACGAGACCAACCTGCGCCGGCTGATCGGGATCATGGAGGAGCTGCGGGAGAGCTCCCAGCTGATCGTGATCACCCACCAGAAGCTCACCATGGAGTCGGCCGACGCCCTCTACGGCGTGACCATGAAGGGCGACGGCATCTCGCAGGTGATCAGCCAGCGGCTGCGCGAAGAGCACCGGGAGCGCCGGCCGCGAGCCGTACGCACCGCGTCGGTGTAGGGCGGCTGCGGTCCATCCGGGCTCCGGTCGCGGATACTGGAGCAGTTATGGAATACGTGATCCTTGCCGTAGTCATCGCCGTGGTCGCCGTCGGCGCGATCGCCGGCCTCGTCGTTTCCGGCAGACGACGCCAGCAGCTGCCCCCGAAGTCGCAGGCGCCGGTCATCACGGCGCCGAAGCCGACCCCGCAGGAGCCCCAGGTCGGCGAGGAGTCCGCGCCGCCGACCGAGGCGCCCCGCCGCACCATCGAGGAGGTGGAACTCCCGGCGGAGGCCGGCGCGCCGGAGGCCCCCGAGGCCGTCGAGGCCGTCGAGGCCCCCGAGGTCGTGCCCGCCGAGGCCGAGGCGGCGCCCGCCGTCGAGGTTCCCGAGCCCACCGCCGGCCGGCTGGTCCGGCTGCGCTCGCGGCTGTCCCGCTCGCAGAACTCGCTCGGCAAGGGACTGCTCTCGCTGCTCTCCCGGGAGCACCTGGACGAGGACACCTGGGAGGAGATCGAGGACACGCTGCTCACCGCCGACGTCGGCGTCGCCCCCACCCAGGAGCTGGTCGAGCGGCTGCGCACCCGGGTGAAGGTGCTCGGCACCCGTACCCCCGACGAGCTGCGCGCGCTGCTGCGCGAGGAGCTGGTCGAGCTGGTCGGCAAGGACGCCGACCGCACCGTCCGCTCGACCAGGCACGAGGAGGGCCCCGCGGTGGTCCTGGTGGTCGGCGTCAACGGCGTCGGCAAGACCACCACCACCGGCAAGCTGGCCCGCGTCCTGGTCGCCGACGGCCGCACCGTGGTGCTCGGCGCCGCCGACACCTTCCGTGCCGCCGCCGCCGACCAGCTCCAGACCTGGGGCGAGCGGGTCGGGGCGCGCACCGTGCGCGGCCCGGAGGGCGGGGACCCGGCCTCGATCGCCTTCGACGCGGTCAAGGAGGGCATCGCCGAGGGCGTGGACACCGTGCTGATCGACACCGCCGGCCGGCTGCACACCAAGACCGGCCTGATGGACGAGCTGGGCAAGGTCAAGCGGGTCGTCGAGAAGCACGGCCCGGTGGACGAGGTGCTGCTGGTGCTGGACGCCACCACCGGCCAGAACGGCCTGATCCAGGCCCGGGTGTTCGCCGAGGTGGTCGACATCACCGGCATCGTGCTGACCAAGCTGGACGGCACGGCCAAGGGCGGCATCGTGGTCGCCGTCCAGCGCGAGCTGGGCGTGCCGGTCAAGCTGATCGGCCTGGGCGAGGGCGCGGACGACCTGGCTCCGTTCGAGCCGGGGGCGTTCGTGGACGCGCTGATCGGCGACTGACGCCCCGCGCGCGCCGCAAAGGCGCGAAGGGCTTACGAAGAGCGCAGGAAGGGCCCGCTCCCCTCTCGGGGGGCGGGCCCTTTCGCGTGCCCGGATCCGGGCGGCGCGCCGGTTCCGGCGCGGTGGCCCCGGCGGTGGCCGCTCGGACGGCTGCCCGGGGAGCGGGCCCCGGCGCGGCGGCCCGGCGGTGGCCGCTCGGGTCAGGAGGCCATCCAGGCCGGCTCGGCGGTGCGCTCGCGGCTGCGGTGGCAGGCGTAGGCGAGGGTGCCGAGCAGCAGCCGGGCCTCGGGCGGGCAGCCCGCGTTGTCGCGGGTGGGGCGGCGCAGCCAGCGGACCGGGCCGAGGGAACCGAGGACGGTGGGCGGGGCGGCGACGTAGCCGCCCTCGCCGTGGCAGACCAGGTCGAGCGCGGCGTCGTCCCAGCCCATCCGGTACAGCAGGTCGGGCAGGCGCCGGGCGGTGCCGGCGGCGACCAGGAACTGGAGCCGGCCGGTGGGGACGGCGAGCACCGGGCCCACCTGGGTCCCCATCCGCTCCAGCCGGACCAGGGCCTGGAGCCCGGCCTGCTCGGGGACGTCCAGGACGTCGAAGGCGCGGCCGGTGGGGAACAGCACCGAGCCCTCGGCGCGGGCGCCGCGGGCCCGGCCGCCGCGGCCGGGCACGGGGTGCGGGCCGGGCGCGGCGCAGCGGGGGGAGCCGCAGGGACAGCGGGTCGGGGCGGTGGCGCCGGTGACCGGGGCACCGGTGACCGGGTCGCCGGTGGCGACCGCCCAGCCCCAGCGGCCGGTGTACTCCGCGGCGGCCTGGGACGCGGTGACCTTGGTGCGGCGGCGCGCGCCCAGCGGTGCCAGCCGCAGGTGCCCCAGTCGAAGTTCGCCGAACAGGTTGTCCATGCCTCCCCCAACAGGTTGTCGTTGCCGATGGTTACGGGACGGTGACTGTGTGTCGATTGTCAGCTCTGTGGTGCGTAGTGCAGTGGCGGCGCGCAGCGCGTGGTGTGCGCCTGTTCCGCCGGTGCGCCTCGGGCGCCGCCTTGTGGGGGCGGCGCCGATGCCGGATCGTCGGGTGCGTGGGGCTGTCGCCGTCCCGAGTGGACGGTGAACTCGCCTGTGGCTGCGGTGGGTTGCGAGGTCCGCCGGGTCCTCCGGGATGCGCCGGGGGACGTGGCGGCCCGCATATGCCGAGCCGTCGGGACTCCCTAAGTGAAGCGTGTGCCCCCGGGCTTCGGTTCACTCCTGGGGGTGGCGAAAGGTGGCGTTTCGCCAGGGCCGCTCCCGCGGGCCCCTCGCGGGGCATTACGTTCAGCACGCGGATGTCGTCGAGGAGCCTGTCCCGGGCCGTCGAGGAGCGGGAGTTGGGAATCTGACGGATCGTCCGCAACGATGGCACACCAGTGCGAGGGCGCTGCGGTACGGCGCCGCCGCGGCACGGCAGCACCTCAGGCACGGCACGTCTGGCAAGAGCCCGCAACCGTCGGGCGGTCACGATCGGGGGCCCCGGTAGGGGCCGGGCGGGATGGGGACGTTACCCATGGCAGAGAAGCAACCGAATGAGAAGCTGACCACGTGGTTCGCCCGCAGCGGCTGGTCCAAGGGCGAGTTGGCCCGTCAGGTCAACCGCCGGGCCCGGCAGATCGGCGCCCACCACGTGTCCACCGACACCTCGCGGGTGCGCCGCTGGCTCGACGGCGAACAGCCCCGCGAGCCGATTCCCAAGATCATGTCGGAACTCTTCTCCGAGCGGTTCGGCTCGGTGGTCTCGATCGAGGACCTCGGCCTGCGCGCCGCGATCCCGGTCTCGACCGTGGGCGGCGGCGTCGACCTGCCGTGGAGCGGCCCGCAGACCGTCCAGCTGATCAGCGACTACTCCCGCAGCGACCTCATGCTCAACCGCCGGGGCTTCCTCGGCACCTCGCTGGCGCTGACCGCGGGCGCCGCGCTGATCGAGCCAATGCAGCGCTGGCTCACCCCCGGCCCGACCGGCGTCCCCACCCCGATCCTCACCGCGGCCAACGGCGGCGAGGCGTTCACCGGCCGGCTCTCCGAGCCCGAGCTCGAACTGCTGGAGCAGACCACGGTCATGTTCCGGCAGTGGGACGCGCAGAACGGCGGCGGGCTGCGCCGCAAGGCCGTCGTCGGCCAGCTGCACGAGGTCACCGACCTGCTCCAGGAGACGTACAGCGAGGACACCACCAGGCGGCTGTTCCGGCTCACCGCCGAACTCGCCCACCTGGCCGGGTGGATGTCGTACGACGTCGGGATGCACCCGAGCGCGCAGAAGTACTACGTGCTCGCCCTGCACGCGGCCAAGGAAGCGGGCGACCGCCCGTTCGGCGCGCTGATCCTCACCGACATGAGCCGCCAGATGATCCACCTCAACCGGGGCGAGGACGCCCTGGAACTCATCCACCTGGCCCAGTACGGCAGCCGCGACACCGCCACCCCGCGCCAGCAGTCCCTGCTGTACGCGATGGAGGCGCGCGCCTACGCCACCATCGGCGAGGTCAACCGCTGCGCCCGGGCGGTCCGGCTGGCCGAGGACACCTTCACCGACATCCGGGACGGGGACCAGGAGCCGGACTGGCTGAAGTTCTTCTCGCCGGCCGAGCTGAACGCCGAGAACGCGCACTCCTTCCGCGACCTCGCGTACCACTCGGACAACGCGCAGCTCTACGCCTCGATGTCCGCGCCGGTGATGGAGCGCGCGGTCGACCTGTTCCGCCAGGACGCCGACCACGTGCGCTCGTACGCCTTCAACCTGATCGGCATGGCCAGCGTCCACCTGCTGCAGAGGGAGGCCGAGCAGGCCGCGGTGATGGCCGAGCAGGCGGTGGACATCGCCACCAAGGTGCGCTCGGAGCGGCTGAACTCCCGGGTGCGCAAGACCACTGAGGCCGCGGCGGCCCGGTTCAAGGGCGTGGACGCGGTGAGCCGGCTCAAGGAGCGGGTGGTCCAGGACATCCCGGAGTTCGTCTCGGTGGTCTGACCGGTCGGTGATCCGCCGGTCGGTGGTCCGACCGGCCCCGCCGAGGGTCTTCCGAGGGATGCTCCACCGACCGTGGCGGCCGCCGCCGTCACGGTCGGTGGTATGTCCGGCGGCCGGACTGCGGGGACGCGGGGCCGCGGTTCACGCAGTCGTAACCCCTGCGTCGCACACGTCACGGCGGTGAAACAACCGGTCGCACTGGCCGAAACCAGCCTTCGGCACGCTCCTCCTCAACGCCGACACCCCGGGTGGCACCACGGGACGGGTCCCCGGGCGCGGGTCGGCCTGGACGCAGAGGAGACGCCGATGCCGGACGGCTTCAGCGCGGGCGACACCGCCTTCGTGCTCATCAGTGCGGCCCTGGTCATGCTGATGACCCCTGGGCTGGCCTTCTTCTACGGGGGCATGGTCAGGGCCAAGAGCACGCTGAACATGCTGGCGATGAGCTTCCTCTCGCTCGGCATCGTCAGCGTGCTGTGGGTCCTGTACGGCTACTCGCTCAGCTTCGGGTCCGACTCCTTCGCCGGGCTGATCGGCAACCTGGACCACCTCGGGATGCGCGGCCTCGGCCTCAACGAGCTGACCGGCTCCATCCCGGTCACCGCCTTCGCGCTCTTCCAGCTGATGTTCGCGGTCATCACCCCGGCGCTGATCAGCGGCGCCGTCGCGGACCGGGCGAGATTCGCGGCCTGGGGCCTGTTCATCGCGCTCTGGGTGACGATCGTCTACTTCCCGGTGGCGCACTGGGTCTTCTTCTTCGACGGCGGCCACGGTGGCTGGCTGGGCGACCGCAACGGCGTGATCGACTTCGCCGGCGGGACGGCCGTGCACATCAACGCGGGCGTCGCCGGCCTCGCGCTCTGCCTGGTGCTGGGCAAGCGGATCGGCTTCAAGAAGGACCCGATGCGCCCGCACAGCCTGCCGCTGGTGATGCTCGGCTCCGGGCTGCTCTGGTTCGGCTGGTTCGGCTTCAACGCGGGCTCGGCGCTGGCGGCCAACGGCGTCGCCGCGATGGCGATGGTCAACACCCAGGTCGCCACCGGTGCGGCGCTGGTCGGCTGGCTGCTCTACGAGAGGTTCAAGCACGGCGCCTTCACCACGCTGGGCGCCGCCTCCGGTGCGGTGGCCGGGCTGGTCGCGATCACCCCGGCCTGCGGTTCGGTGAGCCCGCTCGGCGCGGTGGCGATCGGGCTGGTGGCGGGTGCGGTCTGCTGCGCCGCGGTCTCGCTCAAGTACCGCTGGGGCTTCGACGACTCGCTCGACGTGGTGGGCGTGCACGCGGTCGGCGGGGCGATCGGTTCGCTGCTGGTCGGCCTGTTCGCCACCGGCGGGGTCGGCCAGGGCGTCAAGGGCCTGTTCTACGGGGGCGGGATCGGGCAGCTGGGCAAGCAGGCGATGGGCGTGGCGGTGGTCGCGGCGTACTCCTTCGTGCTGTCCTGGCTGCTGGCCAAGGCGGTCGACCGGCTGGTCGGCTTCCGGGTCGCCGGGGAGGTCGAGGTGGCCGGCATCGACCAGGCCGAACACGCCGAGTCCGCCTACGATTTCAGCGCCGTGGGGGCGGGCCTGGCCCGGGCCCTGCCGGGCCTGGCCGTCGCTGCCGCGAAGCCCGCCGCAGAACGGTCCGCCGCCGCGGAGCCCGTCGCCGAGCGGTCCGCCGCCGCGGCTCCCGCCGAGAAGCCCGCCGAGAAGAAGACCGAGGTCGACGCCCGATGAAGCTCATCACCGCCGTGATCAAGCCGTACCGACTGGACGAGGTGAAGGCCGCCCTCCAGGCCTTCGGGGTGCACGGCCTGACCGTCACCGAGGCCAGCGGCTACGGTCGCCAGCGCGGCCACACCGAGGTGTACCGGGGGGCCGAGTACACCGTGGACCTGGTGCCGAAGGTCAGGATCGAGGTCCTGGTCGAGGACGAGGACGCCGAGGACCTGATCGACGTCCTGGTGAAGGCCGCCCGGACCGGGAAGATCGGCGACGGCAAGGTGTGGAGCATTCCGGTCGACACCGCCGTACGGGTCCGGACCGGCGAGCGCGGCCCGGACGCCCTGTAGCCCCGCGCCGGACGGCGGACCTGCCACCCCCGGGTGCGCGGGTCCGCCCGACGGCGCAACGGCGTCCTCCGGGCCGGCCGAACGGCCCGCCCGGAGGTCGGGGCGGCGGCACGACGGTTCGCACGACACGACGGCCCGCGCGACTCGACGGTTCGCCCGCACCGGCGGCCCGCGCGGCACGGCGGTTCAGCAGCACGACGGCTCAGCAGCACGACGGACGGGACCACGCGCATGACCTCCGAGACCAGCCCCTCCGAGCCCTCCGACCCCGTCGTCCCGGGTGGCTCCTGCGACCCCGCGGACCCCTTCGACCTCGCGGGCAGGGCCGCCGCCCGGGCCGCGCTGCTGGCCGGCCCCGGCCCGGGCGGCCGCCCCCGCCGCCGGGCGCTCGCCCGGCTCGCCGACGACTGGCTGGCCGGTCTGCTCGCGGCCGCCGGCGCCCCGCCCCGCGTCGCCCTGGTCGCGGTCGGCGGGTACGGGCGGGGCGAGCTGTCCCCGCGCAGCGACCTGGACGTCCTGCTTCTGCACGACGGCCCGATCCCCCGGGAGCTGCCCGAGCGGATCTGGTACCCGGTCTGGGACTCGGGCGCCAGGCTCGACCACGCCGTGCGCACCGTCGCCCAGGCCCGTTCGGTCGCCGCCGCCGACCTCAAGGTCCAGCTCGGCCTGCTGGACGCCCGTCACCTCGCCGGGGACCGGGCGCTCACCGACGCCCTGCGCGCCGCGGTGCTCACCGACTGGCGCGCGAGCGCCCCCGCGCGCCTGCCGGAGCTTCGAGAGCTGGGCCGCGAGCGGGCCGAACGGCACGGTGAGCTGTCCTTCCTGCTGGAGCCCGACCTCAAGGAGGCCCGCGGCGGCCTGCGCGACGTCGTGGCGCTGGACGCGATCGCCGCCACCTGGCTGGCCGACGCGCCCCGGGAAGGCCTGGACGCCGCCGCACAGCGGCTGGCCGACGTGCGCGACGCCCTGCACCTGGTCACCGGCCGGGCCACCGAACGGCTCAGCCTCCAGGACCAGGACCAGGTCGCCGAGCGGCTCGGGGTGCTGGACGCCGACACCCTGCTGCGCCAGGTCTACGAGGCCGCCCGCACCATCGCGTACGCGGGCGACGTCACCTGGCGGGCGGTGGACCGGGTGCTCGCGGCCCGCGGCGGCCGGGCCCGGCGGGTGCGCCGGCCGGGCATCCGGTTCGTCGGCTCCGGACGCGGCACCGGCGCGGTGGCCCGGGGCGCGGTCGAGCGGCGGCCGCTCGCCGAGGGCGTGGTCGAGCAGGACGGCGAGGCGGTGCTCGCCCGGGGCGCCCGCCCCGCCGCCGACCCGGTGCTGCCGCTGCGCGCCGCGGCCGCCGCCGCGCAGAACGGGCTGACCGTCTCGTACGCCACGGTGCGCCGACTGGCCGCCGAGTGCCGCCCGCTGCCGGTGCCCTGGCCGGACGAGGCGCGCGAGCAGCTGGTCACCCTGCTCGGCGCGGGGGAGTCGGCCGTCCCGGTGTGGGAGGCGCTGGAGGCGCAGGGGCTGGTCCGCCGGCTGCTGCCGGACTGGGAGCGGGTGCGCTGCCGTCCGCAGCGCAACGCGGTGCACCGCTGGACGGTGGACCGGCACCTGGTGGAGACGGCGGTGCGGGCCGCCGCGATGACCCGCCGGGTGGCCCGGCCGGACCTGCTGCTCGTCGCCGCGCTGCTGCACGACATCGGCAAGGGCTGGCCGGGGGACCACAGCGCGGCCGGCGAGGTGATCGTCCGCGACCTCGGCGCCCGGATGGGCTTCGGCCCCGAGGACACCGAGACCCTGGCGGTACTGGTCCGCCACCACCTGACCCTGGTGGACACCGCGACCCGGCGCGATCCGGACGACCCGGCCACCGTCGAGGCGATCACCAAGGCGGTCACCACCCTGCCGGAGCTGGAGCTGCTGCACGCGCTCACCGAGGCGGACGCGCTGGCCACCGGGCCGGCCGCGTGGAGCGGCTGGCGGGCCTCGCTGGTGGACGGGCTGGTGGCCCGGGTGGCGGACCGGCTGGCCGGGGCGGGAGTCCCGCCGGTCGAGGCGGCGCCGACCGCCGAGCAGGAGCGGCTGGCGGTCGAGGCCGCCCGGACCGGGCAGCCGGCGCTGTCGCTGCGGGCCCGGTCGGAGGGGGCGGAGCCGGGCGCCGAGCCGATGGGCGTCGAGCTGAACCTGGCGGTCCCGGACCGTCCCGGACTGCTCGGCACCGCCGCCGGGGTGCTCGCGCTGCACCGGCTGGCCGTCCGTTCGGCCGGGCTGCGCGAGCTGGACCCGGTGGGCGCCGGGCCGGTGCTGGTGCTGTCCTGGCGGGTGGCGGCCGAGTATGGCGAGCTGCCGGAGGCGGCCCGGCTGCGGGCCGACCTGCGCCGGGCACTGGACGGCTCGCTGGACGTCGCCCGCCGCCTCGCCGAGCGGGACGCCGCCGCCCCGCGCCGCCGGGGCATCCCCACCCCGCCGCCGCTGGTCGCGGTGGCGCCGGCGGTGGCCTCGGCGACCGCGACCGTGCTGGAGGTCCGCGCCCACGACGCCCCCGGGCTGCTGCACCGGATCGGCCGGGCGCTGGACGGGGCGGGCGTGCGGGTGCGCACCGCGCACGTGTCCACGCTGGGCGCGGAGGCCGTCGACTCGTTCTACCTGACCGACGAGGCGGGGCGACCGCTGACCGCCGGGCGGGCCGGCGAGGTGGCGGCGGCGGTCCGGGCCGCGCTGGGCTGAGTGCCGGGCCCGGTCGGGGCTGGTCGGGGCCGGTCGGGGCCGGGCCGCCCGGGCCCGCGGAAGGACGCGGGCAGGGGTGCGGCCACGGGTACGGGCAGGAGTTCCGACCGGGGGTGGAGACCTCACCCGGGGCGGCCGGATACCCTGGGGGGCGACGACCGTACTGATACCGATGCCGCAGAGGACCCGCGACGACGTGTTCGACACCCTTTCCGATCGCCTCGCAGCGACGTTCAAGAACCTCCGGGGCAAGGGCCGCCTGAGCGAGGCGGACATCGACGCCACCGCCCGCGAGATCCGCATCGCGCTGCTGGAGGCGGACGTCGCGCTGCCGGTCGTCCGGGCCTTCATCAAGCAGGTCAAGGAGCGGGCCCTCGGTGCCGAGGTCTCCGGCGCGCTGAACCCGGCGCAGCAGATCATCAAGATCGTCAACGAGGAGCTCATCGCGATCCTCGGTGGCGAGACCCGCCGGGTGCGGTTCGCCAAGAGCGGCCCGACGGTGATCATGCTGGCCGGTCTCCAGGGCGCCGGTAAGACCACCCTCGCGGGCAAGCTCGGCCACTGGCTGAAGACGCAGAAGCACACCCCGCTGCTGGTCGCCTGCGACCTCCAGCGCCCCAACGCGGTCAACCAGCTCCAGGTGGTCGCCGAGCGCGCCGGCGTGGCCTTCTACGGTCCGCAGCCGGGCAACGGCGTCGGCGACCCGGTGCAGGTGGCCAAGGACTCGATCGAGTACGCCAAGCAGAAGCAGTACGACGTCGTCGTCGTCGACACCGCCGGCCGCCTGGGCATCGACGCCGAGCTGATGCAGCAGGCCGCCGACATCCGTGCCGCGGTGAACCCGGACGAGGTCCTGTTCGTCGTCGACGCGATGATCGGCCAGGACGCGGTCACCACCGCCCAGGCCTTCCTCGACGGCGTCGACTTCACCGGTGTGGTGCTCTCCAAGCTCGACGGCGACGCCCGCGGCGGTGCCGCCCTGTCGGTCGCGCACGTCACCGGCCGGCAGATCATGTTCGCCTCCAACGGCGAGAAGGTCGACGACTTCGACGCCTTCCACCCGGACCGGATGGCCTCGCGCATCCTCGGCATGGGTGACGTCCTCTCGCTGATCGAGAAGGCCGAGCAGACCTTCTCGCAGGCCGAGGCGGAGAAGATCGCCGCCAAGCTGCGCGGCGGCCCGAAGCAGTTCACCCTGGACGACTTCCTGTCCCAGCTGGAGCAGGTCCAGAAGATGGGCTCGATCTCCAAGCTGCTCGGCATGCTGCCCGGCATGGGCCAGATCCGGGACCAGATCAACAACATCGACGACAAGGACGTCAACCGGGTCGGCGCGATCATCAAGTCGATGACCCCGGCCGAGCGCGCCGAGCCGGAGCTGATCAACGGCTCCCGCCGGGCCCGCATCGCCAAGGGTTCGGGCGTTCAGGTCGGCGAGGTGAAGAACCTGGTCGAGCGGTTCTTCGACGCCCGCAAGATGATGTCCGCGATGGCCTCCGGCAAGGGCATGCCCGGCATGCCGGGGATCCCCGGCATGGGCGGCGGCGGGAAGAAGTCCGCCAAGAAGGCCCCGCAGGCCAAGGGCAAGCGCAAGAGCGGCAACCCGCTGAAGCGGGCGCAGGACGAGGCCGCGGCCGCCGAGCGCCGCGCGCTCGGTCCGGGCGCCGGCCAGGGTCCGGCGGACGGCGGCGCGTTCGGCCTCGGCGCGGGCAAGGGCCCGGCCGACTTCGAGCTGCCCAAGGAGTTCAAGGACATGCTGTAGTCCTTGGACGTGCCGCCGCCTCTGGTCATCCGTTGATCAACAGTGGTCGGCCCTGATCGATTCTGGTCGGCCCGTCGCCCGGTGTTTCCGGGCGGCGGGCCGATCGCGTGTCCGATGATGGGGACATGCGAGTGATGATCAGGGCCCCGAGGGCCGACGACACGGCCGCGTACGCCGAGGCGGTCCGGCGGTCCGCCGACCACATCGGACGGTGGAACCCGGTCGAGCCGGACGGACTGCCCGACCTGCTGAAGCGCCAGGGCTCCGGGCTGCGCACCTTCCTGATCCTCGACCGGGAGACCGGCGGACTGGTCGGCAAGGTGAACGTCGCCAACATCGTGATGAGCCGCTTCTGCAACGCCACGCTGGGCTACGACTCCTACCTCCCGTTCAACGGCACCGGCCGGATGACCGAGGGCATGCGGCTGGTCGTGGACCGCTGCTTCGCCCCGCAGTCGGCCGACGGGCTGGGGCTGCACCGGCTGGAGATCAACGTCCAGCCGGACAACGAGCGCTCGGTCGCGATGGCCAAGCGGCTGGGCTTCCGGCACGAGGGCTTCTCCCCGCGGATGCTGTTCCTCCAGGGCGACTGGCGCGACCACGAGCGGTTCGCCCTGACCGCCGAGGAGTGGCCGGGCGCAACGGCATAGCCGCTGGTGGGAGGGGTTGGCGCGGGCGTACGGCGGTCCGGGCGCGGCGTTGCGATTGGCTCGTCCGAGCAGCTGTCCGTATTGTCCGATGGGTGACCGAACCCGTGCCGCCACGTCAGACCCCCGAACAGCCCTGGCGTTCGGAGGGTGCCCCGCCCCCGCCGCCCAAGCGCCGGATGCCCGGCGGCTGGGTGGGCCTCGCCCTCACCGCCCTCGTGGTGTTCCTGATCTCGGACCTGCTGCTGTCCTTCTTCGGCCCCGCCGGCGCCACCACGATCTCGTACACCGAGTTCAACAACCAGCTGAACAAGGGCAACATCACCAAGATCTACGCCAAGGGCGACGCGATCGAGGGCACCCTCAAGACCGCCCAGCCCAAACCGGACGGCGGCAAGGGCGACTACACCGAGTTCGACACCCAGCGGCCCTCCTTCGCGGGCGACAACCTCTGGGCCACCCTGCAGCAGCAGGGCGTCGAGGTCACCGCCACCTCGCCCGTCCAGCAGCGCAGCTTCCTCACCAACCTGCTGCTCTCGCTCGCCCCGATGCTGCTGCTGATCTTCATCTGGGTGCTGCTCGCCCGCCGGATGGCCGGCGGACTCGGCGGTGGACCGCTCGGCCGCAAGGCCCCGCCCAAGCCGGTCATGGCCGAGGAGGGCAAGCGCACCACCTTCGCCGACGTGGCCGGCATCGACGAGGTCGAGGCCGAACTCACCGAGGTCGTCGACTACTTGAAGAACCCCGAGCGGTACCGCCGGCTCGGTGCCAAGATGCCGCGCGGCGTGCTGCTGAGCGGCCCGCCCGGAACCGGCAAGACCCTGCTCGCCCGGGCCGTGGCCGGCGAGGCGAACGTGCCGTTCTTCTCCGCCTCCGCCTCCGAGTTCATCGAGATGATCGTCGGCGTCGGCGCCAGCCGGGTCCGCGAGCTGTTCGCCGAGGCCCGCAAGGTCGCCCCCGCGATCATCTTCATCGACGAGATCGACACCATCGGCCGCCAGCGCGGCGCCGGCGGCGGCATGGGCGGGCACGACGAGCGCGAGCAGACCCTCAACCAGATCCTCACCGAGATGGACGGCTTCACCGGCTCCGAGGGCGTCATCGTGATCGCCGCGACCAACCGGGCGGACGTGCTCGACCCGGCGCTGCTGCGCCCCGGCCGCTTCGACCGGCGGATCACCGTCAGCCCGCCCGACCGGGAGGGCCGTGCCGCGATCCTGCGCATCCACAGCCGCAGCGTCCCGCTGGCCGGCGGCACCGACCTCAACCAGCTGGCCAAGGTCACGCCGGGGATGACCGGCGCCGAACTCGCCAACCTGGTCAACGAGGCCGCGCTGCTGGCCGTCAAGCGCGAGCAGGACGCCGTCAACGAGCGGGACCTCTCGGACGCCCTGGAGAAGGTCCAGCTCGGGGCGGTGCGGCCGCTGGTGATGCCGCAGGAGGAGCGCGAGCGGACGGCGTACCACGAGAGCGGGCACGCGCTGCTGGGCATGCTCCAGCCCGGCGCGGACCCGGTCCGCAAGATCACCATCGTGCCGCGCGGCCGGGCGCTCGGCGTCACCCTCTCCACCCCGGAGAACGACCGCTACTCGTACACCGAGCCCTACCTGCGCGGCCGGATCATCGGCGCGCTCGGCGGCATGGCGGCCGAGCAGGTGGTCTACGGGGTGATCACCACCGGCGCGGAGAGCGACCTGGAGCAGGTCACCAACATCGCCCGCGGGATGGCCGGGCGCTGGGGGATGAGCGAGCGGGTCGGTCGGCTCACCGCAGTGCCCTCCGACCCGCAGGGCGCGTACGGGCTCTCCGCCGCGCCGACCACCCTGGACGCGGTGGACGAGGAGGCCCGGCGGATCGTCTCCGAGTGCTACGGCGACGCGGTGCGGATCCTGAACGAGCAGCGGCACCGGCTGGACGCGCTGGCGGCGGCGCTGCTGGAGGCGGAGACACTGGACGAGGAGGCGGCCTACCGGGCGGCGGGGGTGCCGCGGGAGGCGGCCACGGAGGGCTCGGCGGGGTCTTCCGGGGGTTCCGAAGGCTCCGAGGGTTCCGAGGGTTCCGACGGTTCCGACGGGAAGTCGATCGACCGGGCGTGACGCCCGATGCCGGGGGCGCGCGCCAGAGTGGCGAGCGCCCCCGGTTTTGCGTCTCCCCGCCCCTGCTAGCGCGGCCGCTCGGCGACCAGGTAGCGGAACAGGTTCTCCATCCGCACCGTGCCGTCCGCGCGCAGATGCGGCTGGAGCGCCTCCTCCAACTCCTTGGCCACCAGCGAGGCGCCGGAGAACTCCTCGGCCGGATCGAACAGACCGGTGGAGAGCAGGCCGCGAACGGCGCTGTCGAGGTCGGCGTACGCGAACGGGCAGCTCACCCGGCCGCTGCCGGCCGGGCGCAACCCGGCCGGGGCGAGCAGGTCCTCCAGGGCGCCCGGCGCGCTCAGCTCGAACGGGTCCCGCGCGGTGGTCCGGCCCGCCATCCGCCGGGCCACGTCCAGCACCGCGGCGCTCTCGCAGCGCTCCGGCGGGCCCCAGGCGGCCAGCACCACGTGCCCGCCCGGGAGAGTGAGCCGGGCGGCCTCGGCGACCACCGGGCCGGACCCGGCGGCACCGGGCAGCTGCTCGAAAACCGTCACCAGCGAATGGGCCGAGCGGGGGACGGCGGACGCTGTCCGAGCCCCCGCGCACACCCGCAGCCGACGGTCGTGGGCCAGCTCGCGCAGCTCCTCCCGCGGCTCCTGCCCGGCGACCTGGGCACCCCGCCCGGCGGCGAGCAGCAGGGCCAGCCCGGACCGGCAGCCCAGGCCCAGCACACTGCTCGCCGGGCCGACCTCCAGCCGGTCGTAGACCGCCTCGTAGAGCGGCACCAGCATGCGTTCCTGGATCTCCGCCCAGTCGCGCGCCCGCGCGGGGCGGGCGGCCCCGGTCCGCGGGTGGTGCGGGCGTGCGCCCGTCGGTCGTGCGGTCGTGCCGGTCGTCCGAGCTGAAGCCACGGCGGCCTCCCATCCGGTCCTTCGGTGTGCTGCTACGGCTCCCCCAAAGTCCCGCCCCACACCAGCGAACAGCGGGTCGGGCCCGGCGTCCAGAGGGGTGCAGGGTGGTGCGCGCGTGTCGCGGTGGTGCGCCCCCGTCCGGTGATACCGATTCGAAACCGGGGCCCCGGGCCCCGTACCATTCGCCCCATGGCTAAGGCACCCGTTCTCACCCCTCAGGCGGAAGACTTCCCGCGCTGGTACCAGGACCTCATCAACAAGGCCGAGCTGGCCGACAACGGTCCGGTGCGCGGCACCATGGTCATCCGACCGTACGGCTACGGCCTGTGGGAGCGGATGCAGCAGGAGATGGACGCGCGGATCAAGAAGGCCGGCGCGCAGAACGCCTACTTCCCGATGTTCATCCCGCAGTCCTACCTGACCAAGGAAGCCGAGCACGTCGAGGGCTTCGCCCCCGAACTCGCGGTGGTCACCCACGGCGGCGGCAAGCAGCTGGAGGAGCCGGTCGTCGTCCGGCCGACCTCCGAGACGATCATCAACGAGTACTTCTCGAAGTGGGTGCAGAGCCACCGGGACCTGCCCCTGCTGATCAACCAGTGGGCCAACGTGGTCCGTTGGGAGCTGCGCCCGCGCGTCTTCCTGCGCACCACCGAGTTCCTCTGGCAGGAGGGCCACACCGCCCACGCCACCTACGAGGACGCCCGCGCCTACGCGTCGATGATCCACACCCAGGTCTACGGCGACTTCATGACCAACGTGCTCGGCATCGACGTCGTGCTCGGCCGCAAGACCGCCAAGGAGCGCTTCGCCGGCGCCATCAACACCCTCACCCTCGAGGGCATGATGGGCGACGGCAAGGCCCTGCAGATGGGCACCAGCCACGAGCTGGGCCAGAACTTCGCCAAGGCGTTCAACACCACCTACCAGCTGCAGGGCGCCGAGCGCGAGTACGTCTGGCAGACCTCCTGGGGCGTCTCGACCCGCATGGTCGGCGGCCTGATCATGTCCCACGGCGACGACAACGGCCTGCGGGTGCCCCCGCGCCTGGCCGCCGTCCAGGCCGTCGTGCTGGCCATCAAGGGCGACGACGCGGTCATCGCCAAGGTCCGCGAGATCGGTGCCCAGCTGGAGGCCGCCGGCATCCGGGTGGTGGTCGACGACCGCACCGACACCCCGTTCGGCCGCCGCGCCGTCGACTGGGAGCTCAAGGGCGTTCCGCTGCGCATCGAGGTCGGCCCGCGCGACCTGGAGAACGGCACCGCGATGCTGGCCCGCCGCATCCCGGGCGGCAAGGAGCCGGTCTCCATCGACTCCCTCGTCGCGCTGGTCCCGGGCGTGCTGGAGGAGGACCAGGCGCTGCTGCTGCGCCAGTCCCGCGAGCGCCGCGAGTCCCGCACGGTCGACGTCAAGACCATCGACGAGGCCATCGAGGCCGCCGCGACCGGCTGGGGCCGGATCTCCTGGGCCGAGCTCGGCGCGGAGGGCGAGGCCAAGCTGGCCGAGCAGGGCGTCACGGTGCGCTGCATCGTCGCGGCCGACGGCTCGGTGCCGGCGGCGGACGACCAGGAGGGCAACATCGCGATCGTCGCCCGGGCGTACTGACGTCCGTCCGGGGCGCGCCGTCGTCCGTCCGGGGGCGCTTGTCCCGGGTTCGGGTCCGCTCCGGGGGCGCGCTTGTTGCGGGCGTGCGTCCGTTCCGGGCGTGCGGCCGTCACGGGTGCGCCCCGACGGGCGTTCGGTGTTCGGTGGATGTCCTGTTGATGTCCGCCGGACGTCCGTCGTCCGCGGGTAATGACCGACAGCGGCGACATTTGCCCGGAATGCGGAAGGGTAAGAATCCGGTAACTCCTCCGGTGCGTCCCCGCGGTGGACATCCCTACTGGCCGGTCAACTCCCGGTATTAACGGAATAGCGGTACGGTGTACGGCCCGTGGCCCTGTCAATCCGGCAGGCCCACGGGCCGTACGTCCTGGGTGGCGACAGCCCGCTCCCCGGACGGAAATTAACCAGGCCCGCCGACCTCGCGACGGGCCGAAACCGGCAGGGGGTTGGTCTTGCGTCAGATCCGGAACGCGCAATTCGCGCGCGGCCTTGCATTCCTGGGAGTTCCCTGTGAATTCCCCGGGAACGAGAACATGCGGAACATCGGCTCGCACTCCATCGTTGGTCTAGCGTGAGCACGACACAGCCCCTCGTTCTCGCGGCCGAACTGGCCGCCGCCTGGAGTGACATCCAGGCCTACCACCAGGACCTCCCCGACCTCGCCTCGCCCGAGGCGCTGATCGGTGAGTCCTCCTCGGCCTGCGGGACACGGCTCGGTTTCGAGCGACTCCTGCACGAGGCCGCCCACGGTCTGGCCGCGGCCCGGGACATCCGGGACACCTCGCGGGCCGGCCGCTACCACAACCGGCGCTTCCTGATGCTCGCTTCCGAGCTGGGCCTGGCGCACCCGGTCGAGCCGCACGCGAGCAGCGGCTTCTCCCAGGTGACCATGCTCAAGGAGACGCAGGAGCGGTACGCCGACACCATCGAGCGCCTGGACCGTGCCCTCGGGGCGCACCAGGAGGCGGTGGCCGGCGACGGCGCGACGCGCGCCTTCCGCGGCCCGGCGGCCCGGCACGGCTCCTCCGGGGGCGGCGTGCGGGTCAAGGCGGTCTGCGGCTGCGGGCGCAACGTCCGGGTCGTTCCGTCGGTGCTCGCGCAGGCGTCCATCGTCTGCGGCGCGTGCCAGCAGCCGTTCAAGATCGCTTAGTCGTTCGACGTCCCGGCGGGCTGCTGTGCGGGCAGCGGTCCGGCCGGAATGAGCGACACCGGGCGAGCAGAGTGAGCGGTACCGAATGAGCGGTACAGCAGGACAGCGGTGACGTCTTCGGGTTGGACCGGGAGCGGGGGCTCCCGGTCGAGCTCTGACCGGGCTCCCGGTCCCGCGTGCAGGCGGTTCTCGCCGATGTGGCAGAATGGACAGCTGAGTACTCGGCAGCCGAGCAGGACCCCTCTCTCCTACGGCTGGCGTGTCCCTTGAACGGTCCGCCGCGCAACCCCACGCGATGGCGAGCCCGCTCACCCACGTCAACACCAGGAGAATCCACTCCCGTGGCAGTCAAGATCAAGCTGAAGCGTCTCGGCAAGATTCGCTCCCCGCACTACCGCATCGTCGTCGCCGACGCCCGCACCAAGCGTGACGGCCGCGCGATCGAGGAGATCGGCATCTACCAGCCGACCTACAACCCCTCGAAGATCGAGGTCGACAGCGACCGCGCCCAGTACTGGCTGTCCGTCGGCGCCCAGCCGACCGAGCCGGTGCTCGCCATCCTGAAGCTGACCGGCGACTGGCAGAAGTTCAAGGGCCTGCCGGCCCCGGCGCCGCTGAAGGTCGCCGAGCCGAAGGTCGAGGACTTCTCGCACCTGTTCGCGAAGGCCGTTGCCGGCTTCGAGGACGCCACCACCGGTGTCGCCATCACCCCGAAGGCCAAGAAGTCGGACAAGGCCGAGGCCGAGGCCGACGCCGCCGCCGAGGCCTGATCGTGATCGAGGACGCCCTCGACCACCTGGTGAAGGGCATCGTCGAGCACCCCGACGAGGTGCAGGTGCGCTCGCGCAACCTGCGTCGGGGTAACACCATCGAGGTGCGAGTGCACCCCGATGACCTCGGCAAGGTGATCGGCCGGGGCGGCCGTACGGCGCGCGCTCTGCGCACCGTGGTCGGCGCCCTCGGCGGTCGCAACGTCCGGGTCGACCTGGTCGACGTGGACAACATTCGCTGACGCTGCTGCTCGTTCAGCCGTCAGGGCTTGTGAGGCCGACCGGGACGCATGTCGTCCCGGTCGGCCTTTTCGCATTTCCCTCCGCATTTCCCTCGCATCATCGCTTCGCAGCCCGTCGCCGTCGCTTTTCGTTTCGGCTCAGGAACTCCAGGAGAACGATCACCGTGCAGCTCGTCGTCGGCAGGATCGGCCGTGCCCACGGCATCAGGGGGGACGTCAGTGTCGAGGTCCGCACCGACGAGCCGGAACTCCGGCTCGGCCCCGGTGCCGTCGTGCTCACCGACCCCGCGTCGGTCGGGCCGCTGACCGTCGAGTCGGGCCGGGTGCACAGCGGCCGGCTGCTGCTGCGCTTCGCCGGCGTCAAGGACCGCAACGCGGCCGAGGCCCTCCGCGGCACCGTGCTCATCTCCGAGGTCGACCCGGAGGAGAGCCCCGAGGACCCGGAGGAGTACTACGACCACCAGCTGATCGGCCTGGACGTGGTGCTGCTGGACGGCACCCTGGTCGGCGAGCTGACCGAGGTCTTCCACCTGCCCTACCAGGACCTGCTCACGGTCAGGAAGGCCGACGGGACGGAGGTGCTGGTGCCCTTCGTCAGCCAGATCGTGCCGACCATCGATCTGGAGAACCAGCGCGCCGTGATCACCCCGCCGCCCGGGCTGATCGACCCGGAGCAGGCCGACGTCGCGGGGACCTCCTCGGCCGAGGGCGCTGAGACCGCTGAGGGTGCCGACGACGCCGAGGGCTCGGAGGAGTCGCAGTGACCGCGGAGGAGAACACCGGGGCGGACGTTCCGGCGGCCGACGGCGCCGTGTCGAGCGGTGCGGTCACGAGCGGTGCGGTCACGAGCGGCGCCGGGGCGGACGACGCCGGGTCCGGCGGCGCGCGGAGCGGCATGCGGATCGACGTCGTCACGATCTTCCCCGAGTACCTGGAGCCGCTGGACGTCTCGCTGGTCGGCAAGGCCCGCGCCCGCGGCCAGCTGGACGTGCACGTCCACGACCTGCGCGAGTGGACCCACGACGTGCACCGCACGGTCGACGACAGCCCGTACGGCGGCGGCCCCGGCATGGTGATGAAGCCCGAGCCGTGGGGCGAGGCGCTGGACGCGGTGATCGACGGCGGCCCCGAGGGGCAGGTGCCCACCCTGATCGTCCCGACGCCGAGCGGGCGACCGTTCACCCAGGAGCTCGCCCAGGAACTGGCCGGGCGCCCGTGGCTGGCCTTCACCCCCGCCCGGTACGAGGGCATCGACCGCCGGGTGATCGAGGAAGCGGCCACCCGGATGCCGGTGGTCGAGGCCTCGATCGGCGACTACGTGCTGGCCGGCGGCGAGGTCGCCGTGCTGGTGATGGTCGAGGCGATCGCCCGGCTGCTGCCGGGGGTGCTAGGCAACGCCGAGTCCCACCGCGACGACTCCTTCGCGCCGGGCGCGATGGCCGACCTGCTGGAGGGCCCGGTCTACACCAAGCCCGCCGAGTGGCGCGGCCGGACGGTGCCGGACGTGCTGCTCAGCGGCAACCACGGCAGGATCGCCCGCTGGCGCCGCGAGCAGGCCTTCGCCCGGACCCTGGCGAACCGGCCCGACCTGGTCGAGCGCTGGCAGTACGGAGCCTTCGACAAGAAGGAGCGGGAGGCGCTGAGCATCCTCGGCCTGGCCTGGGACGAGCGGCTCGGCCGATTTCGGTCCGTGGCCGGTGATGTGGAAGAATAGGCGGCTGTTGTCTGTCGCTGGTTCCCTTCCTTAGGGGACACGTGGACCGGCGCCCTCGCCACGGGGGGATCGTCGTCAGCCGATGCGGCCCGCAGCAAACCCCATTGTGACGATTTTCCGTGGGCGGCCCGTGGCGCCTGCGATGGAGAGCAACATGAGCAACAAGCTCGCTGCTGTCGACGCGGCCTCGCTGCGTAGCGACATTCCGGCCTTCCGCGCCGGTGACACCCTGAAGGTTCACGTCCGGGTCATCGAGGGCAACCGCTCCCGTGTCCAGGTCTTCCAGGGCGTCGTCATCCGCCGCCACGGCGCCGGTATCGGTGAGACCTTCACCGTCCGCAAGGTCAGCTTCAACGTCGGCGTGGAGCGCACCTTCCCGGTGCACACCCCGGTCGTCGAGAAGATCGAGGTCGTGACCCGCGGTGCGGTTCGCCGCGCCAAGCTGTACTACCTGCGTGACCTCCGCGGCAAGGCCGCGAAGATCAAGGAGAAGCGCGACCGCTGATCCACCGGCCCCCGGCCTCGCCGGGGATCGGAACGCTCCGAGGGGGGCGAACGACCGCAAGGTAAGCTCACCCCCCGATGAGCACGCACGAACCACCCGCGGACCGCGACGGCAGTCCCGCACCCACCGGTGCGGACTCGCTGTCGCGGTCCGCGGTCGTTTCCGGGAGCGGTGCCGCCGGGGTCGACGACGACGGGGGTGCCGCGGCGGGTGGTGTCCACGGCCCGGAGGCTGTCGCGGGCCCGGCGGCCACCGGCGGGCCGGCGGCCACCGGCGGGCCGGAGCATGCCGAGGTACCGGAGCGCACTGAGGCACCGGAGCAGGCCGAGGGCCCTGAACGCGTCGGGGAACGGACGGGCGGCTGCGGAGACGACGGACCGGAGCAGGACGAGGAGCCGGGGCACTCGCGTTCGCGCGACCTGCTGCTGGTGGCCGGGATCTGCCTGACAGCCCTGCTGCTGGTGAACGCCTTCGTCGCGCGTCCGTTCTCGGTGCCCTCCGGGTCGATGGAGGAGACCCTGCGCCCGGGCGACCGGCTGGTCGCGAACCAGCTCGCCTACGCCTTCGGCGGCCACCCCCGCCGGGGCGACGTCGTGGTCTTCGACGGGACGGGCTCCTTCCTCCGGGAGTCGGCGAAGCCGCCCGGCTTCTGGGACGGCCTGCGCTCGTTCGCCCAGGACCTCGGTCTGGCCCCGGCCGGGAACACCGTCTACGTCAAGCGCGTGATCGGCGTCGGCGGGGACCGGGTGACCAGCACCGGCCCGGGCGCGCCGATCACCGTCAACGGCGTGCCGATCGACGAGACCTCCTACCTGTCCCCGGGCGACGACCCGTCGAGCGTGGCTTTCGACATCGTCGTGCCCGCCGGCAAGCTGTGGGTGATGGGTGACCACCGCAGCGCCTCTCGGGACTCCCGCGACCACCTCGGCGAGCCCGGCGGCGGCTTCGTGCCCGAGGCGAAGGTGATCGGCAGGGCGGACTGGGTGGTCTACCCGTTCTCGCGCTGGACCGGCCTGGACCGGCCCGCGGCCTTCGCCCCGACTGCGGGGACGGGTGGTCATGGGGACCAGGGGTAGGGGACGGCTCGCCGACCGTCCGGCCGCCGGGGGAGCGGCGACCGCGGAACCGGGGCAGGACGGCGGGGCCGGCTCGGGGCCGACCGGTGCCCCGCCGACACGCGGCCGGGCCGAGCGCCGTCGCAGTGCCCGCAAGGCGGCCGGTCGGCGCAAGCGCTCGCTGGTGCGTGAGGCGCCTCTGATCGTCCTGGTGGCCCTGCTGGTGGCGCTGGTGATGAAGACCTTCCTGATCCAGGTGTTCGTGATCCCCTCGGGCTCGATGGAGCAGACCATCCAGATCGGGGACCGGGTACTGGTCGACAAGCTGACTCCCTGGTTCGGCAGTGAGCCGCAGCGCGGCGACATCGTGGTGTTCAAGGACCCGGGCGGCTGGCTGGAGCGCGACCGGAAGCCGTCCGGCGACGGCCCGGTGCTGGGCGGGGCCAAACAGGTGCTGACCTTCGTCGGACTGCTGCCCTCCGACAACGAGCAGGACCTGATCAAGCGGGTGATCGGCGTCGGCGGGGACACCGTCGAGTGCTGCGACGCACAGGGGCGCCTCAGCGTCAACGGTCGTCCGGTGGAGGAGTCCTATCTCGCGCCCGGCAACCCGCCGTCCCGGCAGACCTTCAAGGTGCAGGTGCCACAGGGACGGCTGTGGGTCATGGGCGACCACCGGGACGTCTCCGCCGACTCCCGTTTCCACATGGGCAATCCGGGCCAGGGGACGGTCCCGTTGAGCGACGTGGTCGGCCGCGCGTTCGTGATCGCCTGGCCGCTGGACCGTTTCCATCAACTCGATGCGCCAGGTTCACTCTCCTCTCTCGCCCGGATGCCGCAGGCCGGCGGAACTGCCGCGGAGCCGGTGGGCGTTGGGCCGGTTCCTGCGGAACCCCCGCTCGTTATGGGTGTGTTGGGCATCCTTCCGTTCGTCGCGCGCAGGTCGGGGCGGCCTCCGGAGTGAGCAGCGCCGGCCGTCGACCGGACGGGCCTCGCGTGTGGGACCGCGAGCCGGATGCCTGGGAGTGATAGAGAAGTGCAGGTGCGGCCGGGAGTGGTCCCGGCCGTGTGCCGAGGCCGTGCTGGTGTCGGGGGAGTCCGCGGTGGGCAGCCCTGAGGCGTTCATGGTCGTGGTGAGCGTGGTGCCCGCTGTGCGGCACTCTGAGCGCGGGCGCGCGGGCGTCCGCACAGCAGGGAGGAGACGTTGTGGGGGATTTGGTGATCGGCGCCCGATCAGGCGCCGGAGAGCCCGAGGGCCCAGGTCGTCGGGCGGACCGGTCCGCCGAGTCCGCGGCCTCCTCGGCCTCGGTCGAGGACGCGGCGGCGCAGACCGCTGACGGGCAGGGTGCCGGCTCGGAGGACTCCCCGGACTCCTCGCGCGCGGGGGCCGAGTCCGCGGACGGATCGGAGTCGGAGGCTCCCTCCAAGCCGCGAAAGCCGCGCTCGTTCTGGAAGGAACTGCCGATCCTGGTCGGCATCGCGCTGATCCTCGCGCTGGTGATCAAGACGTTCTTCGTCCAGGCGTTCTCCATTCCGTCGGAATCGATGCAGAACACGCTGCAGGTCGGCGACCGCGTCCTGGTGGACAAGCTGACCCCGTGGTTCGGGGCCGAGCCCGAGCGCGGTGAGGTCGTGGTGTTCCACGACCCGGGCGGCTGGCTGAGCGACGAGCCGACCCAGCAGAGCAGCAACGCCTTCCTCCGGGGCGTGCAGGACGTGCTCAGCTTCGTCGGTCTGATGCCCTCCGCCAACGAGAAGGACCTGATCAAGCGGGTCATCGCGGTCGGTGGGGACACCGTCGAGTGCGAGGGCGAGGGGCCGGTCAAGGTCAACGGCGTCGCCCTCAACGAGCCGTACGTCTACCCGGGCAACACCCCCTGCGGTGACCACCCCTTCGGCCCGGTCAAGGTGCCCAAGGACCGGATCTGGGTGATGGGTGACCACCGTGCCAACTCGCTGGACTCCCGTTTCCACATGGACCAGCCGGGTGGCGGCACCGTCCCGGTGGACAACGTGATCGGGCGCGCGTTCGTGGTGGCCTGGCCGATCAGCCACTGGTCCACGCTGCCGGTGCCGGAGACCTTCGACCAGAAGGGCCTGGCGGCGGCCGCGCCGATGGCGCCCCCCGTGGCCGGTGCGGTGGGGGCCGTCGCCCTGCTCCCGCTGGTCCGTCGGGTGCGGGGCCGGGCGGAGCACCGCAAGGAGTCCTGAGCTCCACCGGATCGTGTTCCGCCGGGTTGGCCCCGGCTCTTGCGCGGGCCGTGGTACCGACGAGTAATCTGCTCGGACGTGCCACGGCCCGTCGGCTTTTCCGCCCGTGCCTCCGGCGTGCCAGTGGTGTTCTCCGGTCGGCCAGAGGTGGACGGTGTCGATGAGCAGTGTCGTGGAGCAGACGGTCGACCGCCCTCCGGTACCCGCCCGTGGGCGCCGCGGGGCCGCCGCGGTGCTCCAGGGCGTCGCCCTGGCGCTGGGGCTGGTGCTGATGGTCGGCGGCTTCGCCCTGATCGCGATCGACTACCGGCCGTACAAGATCCCCACCGCCTCGATGCACCCGACCCTGCGCGCCGGCGACACCGTGCTCGCCCGCAAGGTCGGCGGCGGCGACATCGGGCGGGGCGACGTGGTGGTCTTCCGGGACCAGGCCTGGGGCGGTGAGCTCATGGTCAAGCGGGTGGTCGCGGTCGGCGGGGACACCGTCGCCACCACCGGGGCCGATTACCGGCTGACGGTCAACGGGCAGCCGGTGGACGAGCCCTACCTCGCGACGCAGGGCCGCCAGGGCGCTTCGTTCAGCGTGACCGTGCCGCAGGGCCGGCTGTTCCTGCTCGGCGACAACCGGATGGGCTCGCTCGACTCCCGCACCCACCTGGAGGTCGACGACGGGACCGTCCCGGCCGAGGCCGTCGAGGCCAGGGTCGAGGCCACGGTGCTGCCCTTCGGCCGCATGGGCCTGCTCGACCGGGTCACGGACTTCGACGGCTTCGCGGGCCCGAAGGCCTCGAAGCCGGGGCCGCTGGGGCCCCTCGCCGCCGCCGCCGTTGCGGGCGCGGCGCTGATCCTCGTGACCTCGGTGGTGGGCGGGGTGGCGGGTCTGGCCCGCCGGCTCCGGGGGCGCGGCGCCTGAGCGGGACCGTCGCCCGGCGGGCCGCTCTGCCGAACATCGCCCCGGACGGCCGCGGCGGGTGGCAGGATCGGTAGCGCCACCGATGCGGACGGAAGGAGCGTGGAGCGCTGCCATGACAGCACGGCGCCGCAGGGCGGCGCGGATCCTGCTGCTGGACGGGCTGGACCGCATCCTCCTCTTCCTGGGGGCCGATCCGGCCACCCCGGGCGAGACGTGGTGGTTCACGCCCGGAGGCGGCTTGGAGCCGGGGGAGGACGTGCGCGGGGCCGCCGAGCGGGAGCTCGCCGAGGAGACCGGCTTGCGGGGTGTGGACCTGGGGCCCTTGGTGGCGTACGGCACGGTGTCGTTCTCCTTTCAGGGACAGCGCTACGAGCAGGAGCAGTGGTTCCACCTGGCCCGGACCACGGAGACGGGGCTGGACCACTCGGGCATGGGCGCCGACGAGCACGCCCAGTTGCTCGCGGCGCGCTGGTGGACGGTCGAGGAACTGAGGGGGACCGCCGAGACGGTCTATCCGCCCGGTCTGGCGGACTTCCTGGAGCGGCTGCTGGCCGAGGGCCCGCCGGTGGATCCGGTACGGCTCTGACCGTGGGTGCGGTGGTCCACAATGGGTGGACGCGACAAGTTGAGGGGACGCCTGGATGAGTGCCGAAGATCTCGAGAAGTACGAGACCGAGATGGAGCTCAAGCTCTACCGGGAGTACCGGGACGTCGTCGGCCTGTTCAAGTACGTGATCGAGACCGAGCGACGGTTCTACCTCACCAACGACTACGAGCTGCAGGTGCACTCGGTCCAGGGCGAGGTGTTCTTCGAGGTGTCGATGGCGGATGCGTGGGTCTGGGACATGTACCGGCCGGCCCGGTTCGTCCGCAAGGTCCGGGTGCTGACCTTCAAGGACGTGAACATCGAGGAACTCGCGAAGAGCGACCTGGAGCTGCCCTCGGACGAGTCCGGCTTCGGGAACTGACGTTGAACGACTCCGTCCCGCGTTGTCCAGCCGATTTCGGGAGGAACGGGGCTTCTCACTCCTGCGGGTGACAAAAGTTGTCCACAGGCCCGGGTTGTCCACAGGGACAGGGAATTCCCGGGCCTCGGCGCGCACCTTGGTGCAGCCTCCTCGGCGGAGGTGGTCACCATGCAGCACACCGTCGTGCAGGACCAGGCAGTACCGGACACGGCCGCAGCCGGGAAGGCCCCGCGGGCGATCCCGGAGCGCAGCACCAAGAACGGGCTCGGCCGCTACGGGGAGCGGGTCGCCGCCCGCCGCCTCACCGAGGCCGGGCTCCGCATCCTGGACCGCAACTGGCGTTGCGTCGAGGGCGAGCTGGACATCGTCGCCCTCGACGGCGACACCGTGGCGGTCTGCGAGGTGAAGACCCGCTCCGAGCGGGGGTTCCAGCAGCCCACCGAGGCCATCGACCGGGCCAAGGCCGCCCGACTGCAGCGCCTGGCCGAGCGCTGGATGGCCGAGCGCTGGCCCGGTCACTTCGCGGAGTTGGCCGGGCCCGGCTACGACCCGGGGCCCACCGATCCGCAATGGCCGCCCGCCCCACCGGGCGGAGTGCGGATCGACCTGGTCGCGGTGGTCAACCGGGCGCGGGGTGCGGCCCTGGTCGACCACCTGCGGGGGGTGGTCTGAGATGGCCTTCGCCCGTACCTGTTCCGTCGCGCTGGTCGGCGTCGACGGAGTGATCGTCGAGGTCCAGGCCGATCTGGAGCCCGGGGTGGCGGCGTTCACCCTGGTCGGCCTGCCCGACAAGGCGCTCACCGAGGCCCGCGACCGGGTCCGTGCCGCGGTCGTGAACAGCGGCGAGGCCTGGCCGCAGCGCAAGCTGACGGTCGGCCTCAGCCCCGCCTCGGTGCCCAAGAGCGGCAGCGGCTTCGACCTCGCGGTCGCCTGCGCCGTGCTGGCCGCCGCGGAACGGCTCGACCCCGCCGCCATCGCCGACCTGTTGATCATCGGCGAGCTGGGGCTGGACGGCCGGGTGCGGCCGGTCAGGGGGGTGCTGCCGTCGGTGCTGGCCGCCGCCGACGCGGGGTACGAGCGGGTCGTGGTCGCCGAACAGACCGCGCCCGAGGCCTCGCTCGTTCCCGGGGTGACGGTGATCGGCGTCCGCAGCCTGCGCCAGCTCGTCGCCACCCTGACCGGCGCGGAGGCGCCGGAGGACCCGCCCGACCCGATCGGCGGCCGGCCGGATCCGCTGATGGCCGGTCTGATGCTGCCCAGCGCGGGGGTGCGGGGCCTGCCCGACGACCGGGCGGCCCGGCTCGACATGGCCGATGTGGCCGGCCAGTACGAGGCCCGGCGGGCCCTGGAGATCGCCGCTGCCGGAGGCCACCACCTCTACTTGAAGGGCCCACCGGGGGCGGGCAAGACGATGCTGGCGGAGCGGCTGCCCTCGCTGCTCCCGCCGCTGACCCAGAAGGAGGCACTGGAGGTCACCGCCGTCCACTCGGTGGCCGGGCTGCTCCCGGCCGGGCGTCCACTGATCGACACCGCGCCCTACTGCGCTCCGCACCACTCCACGACGATGCCGGCCATCGTCGGCGGCGGCAGCGGTCTGCCGAGACCGGGGGCGGTCTCGTTGGCCCATCGGGGCGTGCTCTTCCTGGACGAGGCGCCGGAGTTCCCGGTCCGGGTGCTCGACGCGCTGCGCCAGCCGCTGGAAGCGGGCGAGGTGGTGATCGCCCGCTCGGCCGGCTCGTTGCGGCTCCCGGCCCGCTTCCTGCTCTGCCTGGCGGCCAACCCCTGTCCGTGCGGCCGGTACTCGCGGCGGGGCGAGGGCTGCGAGTGCACCCCGGCCATGGTCAGCCGCTATCAGGGGCGGCTCTCCGGGCCGCTGCTGGACCGGGTCGACCTCCAGGTCCAGGTGGCCCCGGTGACCAGGGTCGAGCTCATGGAACGGGACACCACGGCGGAGACCACCGAGACCGTCGCGGCCAGAGTGCTGGCCGCGCGTGAGCGGGCGGCGGCCCGGTTGGCGGACACCCCGTGGCGGACCAACGCGGAGGTGCCGGGCCACGAACTGCGCACCCGCTGGCAGCTCGGGCCCGGCGCGCTCAACGACGCCGCGCGGCAGTTGGAGCGGGGGCTGCTGACGGCCCGGGGCCTGGACCGGGTGCTCCGGGTCGCCTGGACGGTCGCCGACCTCGCCGGACGCGACCGGCCGGACCAGCGGGACGTGCGCACCGCGCTGGTCCTGCGCACCGGCGTGGAGCACGGACTCCCGCTGGCCGAGCGGGTCCTCGGCCGGTGCGGCGGAATCCCGGCACAGCGCGACAGTCCGGAGGACGGCTGGTCCGCGACGCCCAGGACGCCCGGGGCGCTCGACGACCGTTCGCGGAACCAGAAGGGTGAGGCATGAACCAGCTGCTGAGGCAACCTCGAATTCCCGGCGCGGCCGAGGCCGTGGCCGGTGCCGCAACCAACGACGGGCCCGAGCCCGAGCGCCTCGCCCGGGTGCTGATCGGCCGGCTCAGCGAACCGGGGGACGCGGTGGTCGGCCGGTGGCTCGGCCAACTCTCCGCCGTCGACGTGGTCGAGGCGATCCGGGACGGGACGGTGCCCGACCATCCCGGACTGGACGCCACCCGACTGGCCGGGTACCAGGCGCGGCTCCCGGGCCTGGACCCGGAGATGGACCTGAAACGGGTACGGGACGTCGGTGGACGGTTCATCATTCCGGGGGACACCGAGTGGCCCAGCCAACTCGACGACCTGGGTGACGGACGTCCGGTCGGGCTCTGGGTGGCGGGTACCGGCTCGCTGCGGCTGCTCGCGCTCCGCTCGGTCGCGCTGGTGGGCTCCCGCGCCTGCACCGCCTACGGCGCCCATGTCGCGGGGGAGCTGTCGGCCCAACTGGCCGAGCGCGGCTGGATGGTGGTCTCCGGAGCGGCCTACGGGATCGACGCGGCCGCACACCGCGGGGCACTCGCGGTCGGCGGAATGACCGCCGCCGTGCTCGCCTGCGGCGTCGACGTGGCCTACCCCAAGGGCAACGCCGAACTGATCCGGCGGATCGGCGTCCAGGGTCTGCTGGTCAGTGAACTCCCGCCCGGGGAGCACCCGAACCGCTTCCGCTTCGTCCTGCGCAACAGGGTCATCGCGGCGCTCACCCGGGGAACGGTGGTGGTCGAGGCGGCGGTGCGCAGCGGCGCCCTGAGTACGGCCAGACGGGCGCGGGACCTCAACCGTCACACCATGGGCGTCGCGGGCCCGGTGACCTCGGCCTTCTCCGCCGGGGTGCACGCCCTGATCCGCAGCGGAGCCGCCGTCCTGGTCACCGACGCGGCCGAGATCACCGAGCTGATCGGGGCGATCGGGGACGATCTGGCACCGCAGCGCAGCGGTCCGGTGCTCCCGCGCGACCTGCTGGAGCCGGCGGTCGCCCGGGTGCTGGAAGCCGTACCGGCGACGCCGGAGGGCGCCCCGGTCGAGCGACTGGCCCGGCAGTCCGGTCTCCCGCCGGACGAAGTCCTTCAACGGCTCTACGAGTTGGGCTCGCTCGGCTACGTGGAGCGGCACGGCGCGCACTGGCGCGTGGTGCGCAGGAGGTGATCGCCGGAACGGAGAACGCGCTCGCGTCGAGGGAACGCACGTCGGAGCCGCCCTGCTGACCTGCCGATCCGTTCTCCTGTTCGTCGCCCGGATCCGGTGTGCGAACGCCACCGGATCGGGGGACGACCGAGTGGCGGTAGCGCTTTGCAGTGAGTCGGTCACGCTACGCTCCACATGCCTTCCCTATCAGCACATGACTCGGCAGAACGGCGCAGACCAACGCATGCCCACACACATTCCCGGACACAGAGTGACCGGTGGCGCTCGGTCCTCGGGAGGGCCGCGGACCGAGAGGCGCCCCGTGCCCGACTTCCCGGCCAAGTCGGCGGGGACGATGGGAGGCCTGTCGCGCCAGGGCGGGCGGCCGGCGGTGGCGCCCCAGCCTACGGACGCGGCCCGGGGTGCCGAGCCGGTCCAGGGCGCGGACGCGGCAGGCTCCGCCGGCGCGCCTGCCGGTGCACCCGCCGGGGTGCCCCCCGGCGCGGGAGTGGCCGGTGCGCCCCGGTCGTCCGGTAGTGCGTCGGGCAGGAGCGCCGTCTCCCCGGCCTTCGCCTCGCCGGTGTCGCCGCCCCACCGGGAGAGGGCGGCGGACGGAGGTCAGGGGCAGGACGCCCGGGAGGCCGCGGCCCAGGGCCGCACCGCGCTCGAGGAACTCTGGCGCTCCTACAAGGAGAGCGGGGACCAGCGGCTGCGGGAGCAGCTGATCCTGCACTACTCACCGCTCGTCAAGTACGTGGCGGGGCGGGTCGGGGTCGGTCTGCCCTCCAACGTGGAACAGGCGGACTTCGTCTCCTCGGGGGTCTTCGGGCTGATCGACGCGATCGAGAAGTTCGACATCGGCCGCGCCATCAAGTTCGAGACCTATGCGATCAGCCGCATCCGCGGCGCGATCATCGACGAACTGCGTGCCCTGGACTGGATCCCGCGCTCGGTACGGCAGAAGGCGAAGGCGGTCGAGCGGACGTACGCGACGCTGGAGGCCCGGCTGCGCCGGACGCCGCACGAGCCGGAGGTCGCGGCCGAGATGGGCATCGCGATCGAGGACCTGCACGCCATCTTCAGCCAGCTGTCGCTGGCCAACGTGGTGGCGCTGGACGAACTGCTGCACCCGGTGGGGGAGGGCGGCGACCGGCTGAGCCTGATGGACACCCTGGAGGACCACGGCGCGGACAACCCGGTCGAGGTGGCCGAGGACCGCGAACTGCGCAGGCTGCTGGCCCAGGCGGTCAACACCCTCCCCGAGCGGGAGAAGACGGTGGTGACGCTCTACTACTACGAGGGCCTCACCCTTGCCGAGATCGGACAGGTGCTGGGGGTGACGGAGAGCCGGGTGAGCCAGATCCACACCAAGTCCGTCCTCCAGCTGCGCGCCAAACTGTCGGACATCCGATAGGGCGTCGGCGCCCGGGCGTCGACACCTGGCCGCCGGAAGCCGCGCGTGGGGCCCGGGCATCTTTCCGATGCGCGGCGCCGTACCGGCCGGAGGTATGGCTCCGTAGAGTGGGAGCGTGCCGAAGATCCGAGCGGCCACGGTGGCCGAGCATCGCCAGCTCCAGCGCGCAGCGCTTCTCGATGCTGCCCGCATCCTGCTCACCGAGGGTGGCATGGAGGCCCTGACCTTCCCCGCACTCGCGACGCGCACCGGGCTGGCGCGCTCCTCGGTCTACGAGTACTTCCGCTCCCGCGCCGCCGTGGTCGAGGCGCTCTGCGAGGTGGACCTCCCGCTCTGGGCAGCCGAGATCGAGGCCGGTATGGAGAGCTGCGACACCGCCGTCGAGCGGATCGAGGCCTACGTCCGCGGCCAGCTGGCGCTGGCCGCCGACCCCCGGCACCGGGCGGTGGTGGCGATCTCGGCACTGGAGCTCGACGAGGCCGCGCGCGAGCGGATCAGGGCCGCGCACGGCAGGCTGGCCGGTCTGGTCGGCCGGACACTGGAGGACCTCGGCCACGCGCAGCCCCGGCTCGCCGCGGCCCTGGTCCAGGGCGTCGTGGAGGCGGCAACCCGCAGGGCCGAGCAGGCCACGGCCAGAGGCCGCACCGGCTGTGCGACCGAGAGCCCCGAGGAGATCGCCGACGCCGCCGTCGCGATGGTGCTGCACGGACTCGTCCACCCCGGAACCTGAACCTGAACCTGGCCCGGTCCCGGGCCTGACCTCGGCCCCGGTCCTACCCGTCCGTGCCTCTCAACGGCAGCAGTCGCGCCGTGCCCGCGCCGAACAGGGCCAGCGGGTCCAGGTAGCGGCTTCCGCGCAGCAGCCCCCAGTGCAGGCAGTCCCGCCCGGCGCAGTGGCGCCTGTCCGGAGCGAGCAGCCCGATCGGCTGTCCGGCGGCCACCGGGGTGCCGACCGGGACAGTGCCGGCAACGGGCAGGTAGGTGGTCCGCAGTGGGGGAGTGCCCGAACCGGGATGGGCGACGGTCACCACCGGCCGCCCTGCCACCAGTCCGGAGAAGGCGACCACTCCGGGAGCCGCCGTCCGGACCTCCACCCCCGGCTCGGCGGCGAGGTCCACCCCCCGGTGCCCGGCGGCCCAGACCTTCGCCGGCGGCTCGAAGCGGCCCAGCACCCCGCCCGGCCCGCCCACCGGCCAGGCGCGCGCTCCACCCCACCCGGCCCCGCCACCCGAGCCCGGGGGGTCGGCCGCACCCGTGCGTCCCGAAACCCCGACGGCGCCCGACGCCCCCGAGACGCCGACGGCGCCAAAAGCCCCCGCCGGCCTGAGCGCGAGCACGAGAACCACCGTCATCACCTTCACCACCACGGACACCCCGTCGAACCACCCGCGACCAGTCATGCCCGCAGGCTCGCCGCCCGGTCTCCCCAGCACCACCCGCATTCGGATTCCTGTGGACAAACCGTCCTCGCGCCCGACCGCCATCCCCCTGACGGGTGTACGAACGCCACCATCCGGTGTACAAGCGGCCCGCCGCCGACGGACCGCGTGCCGGCCGCCGCCTGACCCGAGCCCGCGCCTGCCCCCGAGCCCGCACCCGCCATCGCGCCCGCCCCGCTCGCACCCCCCCGCTCGCACCCCACCCCCGCGCCCTGTCGCACGCCCACCCCCGGCTCCGCTCCCGCAGCGGCCCGTGGACCCCGGCCCGGCCCCGCACCGACCTCGCCGCACCCCCACCGGGACCCCGCCGCACCCCCACCGGGACCCCGCCGGAGCCCCGCCGCACCCCCACCGAAACCCGTCCACCCCGGCCGTTCTCCGGGCTCCCCCCAGGTCTTCGGCGGGCCCCCGGCCACGCGTGGAGTCGCTCGCGCCTCGGCGCTTCCCGTACACTTCACACGCGACCCGGTCCACCGGGTCGACTTCGCACGCCCCGCCACCGGCGGTCGGACGCGGTTCGTCCGCAGCCCCGCCAGGTGCGAGTGCCGCTCGGTCCGCCGAGCTCGACCGGCCCCCGGGCCGGGAGGGTTCAAGCGGCTCGGCACGTTCGGGGCGTCAGGCGTGGCTGTCACCTGGCCGCCACGGACAAACCGAGCCTGACCCGGCTGTGGGCGATCGCTGCGAGGCAGTGCCGCCGCCGGGCCGTAACACCAAGGAGCACGGCAATGGCCGTCGTCACGATGCGGGAGCTGCTGGAGAGCGGCGTCCACTTCGGTCACCAGACCCGCCGCTGGAACCCGAAGATGAAGCGCTTCATCATCACCGAGCGCAACGGCATCTACATCATCGACCTCCTGCAGTCGCTGAACTACATCGACCGCGCCTTCGAGTTCATCAAGGAGACCGTTGCCCACGGCGGCAGCGTCCTCTTCGTCGGCACGAAGAAGCAGGCCCAGGAGGCCATCGCCGAGCAGGCCACCCGCGTGGGCATGCCCTACGTGAACCAGCGCTGGCTCGGCGGCATGCTGACCAACTTCTCGACCGTCTACAAGCGCCTCCAGCGCCTGAAGGAGCTCGGCGAGCTGGACTTCTCGGACGTGGCCGGTTCCGGCCTGACCAAGAAGGAGCTCCTGGTCCTCCAGCGCGAGCACGACAAGCTGGAGAAGACCCTCGGCGGTATCCGCGACATGCAGCGCGTTCCCAGCGCCGTCTGGATCGTGGACACCAAGAAGGAGCACATCGCGGTCGGCGAGGCCCGGAAGCTCAACATCCCGGTCGTCGCCATCCTCGACACCAACTGTGACCCGGACGAGGTCGACTACAAGATCCCGGGCAACGACGACGCGATCCGCTCCGTCACCCTGCTGACCCGCGTGATCGCCGACGCCGTGGCCGAGGGTCTCAAGTCCCGCGCCGGTGTCGCCAAGGGCGACGCCAAGGCCGAGCCGGGTGCCGACCAGCCGCTGGCCGCCTGGGAGAAGGACCTCATCGAGGGCGAGAAGAAGGCCGAGGAGGCCCCCGCCGCCGCCGAGGCCCCCGCCGCCGAGGCGCCCGCCGAGGCGCCCGCCGAGGAGGCCCCCGCGGCCGAGGCGCCGGCCGAGCAGGCCTGACGTACCAAGGGTGAGGGGCACCCGCCGGTACGAAGCCGGCGGGTGCCCCTCTCTCCCGCGCCGGGACCGGACCATCGGTCCCGGCGCCACTCCACGCAGACACGCGAGACGCGAGAAGAGATTCACACCATGGCGAACTTCACCGCCGCGGACGTCAAGAAGCTCCGTGAGCTCACCGGCGCCGGCATGATGGACTGCAAGAAGGCCCTGGACGAGGCCGAGGGCAACGTCGAGAAGGCCGTCGAGCTCCTGCGCATCAAGGGCCAGAAGGGCGTCGCCAAGCGCGAGGGCCGCGACGCCTCCAACGGCGCCGTCGCCGCGCTGATCGCCGAGGACAAGAAGTCCGGCGTCCTGGTCGAGCTGAACTGCGAGACCGACTTCGTCGCCAAGGGTGACAACTTCGTCAAGGTCGCCGACGCCATCGCCGCCCACGTCGCCAAGACCGCCCCGGCCGACCTGGACGCCGCCCTGGCCTCCGAGATCGAGGCCGGCAAGACCGTCCAGCAGTTCGTGGACGAGGCCAACGCGACCCTGGGCGAGAAGATCGTCTTCCGCCGCTTCGCCCAGTTCGACGGTGACGGCTTCGTCGCAGTCTACCTGCACAAGACCAGCCCCGACCTGCCGCCGGCCGTCGGCGTCCTGGTCGAGCTGGACAAGGAGAACGCCGAGGTCGCCAAGGACGTCGCGCAGCACATCGCCGCCTTCGCCCCGAAGTACCTGTCCCGCGAGGACATCCCGGCCGAGGACATCGAGAACGAGCGCCGCGTCGCCGAGGCCACCGCTCGCGAGGAGGGCAAGCCGGAGGCCGCCCTGCCGAAGATCGTCGAGGGTCGCGTCACCGGCTTCGTGAAGGAGTTCTCCGTCCTGGAGCAGGCCTTCGCGAAGGACAACAAGAAGACCGTCGCCAAGGTCCTCGAGGAGAACGGCGTCACCCTCAAGCGCTTCGCGCGTTTCCGCGTCGGCGCCTGAGCCACGTTCCACCTGGTCCCCGGCCCCTTTACGCTGGGAACCGCCCCCGCCCGCTGATCGGGGCGGGAGGAACGCCGAACGGGCTCACCCCGCGCCTATCCCCAACGGGCGGGCTCGCGTCGGCACCATGAACGACGAGGAGGCCATTGCCGTGCAGGACACCGAACCGGTTCCCGCGGCAGTGGCCTCCTCTCGTGTACGCGCAGGCGGGGCATCCGCACACCCGCGCCTGTGACCAGTAGGTGCAAAAAGGAGAAGTCCATGCAGGAGACGCAGGAGACCGCGCAGGACCCCAGGGACGGCTCGCGCCGCCGGGTGCTGCTCAAGCTGTCCGGTGAAGCCTTCGCCGGTGGCGGCGGGCTCGGCGTCGACCCGGACGTCGTGCACGCGATCGCCCGGGAGATCGCCACCGTCGTCCGTGCCGGTACCGAGGTCGCGGTGGTCATCGGCGGCGGCAACTTCTTCCGGGGCGCCGAGCTCCAGGTCCGCGGCATGGACCGGGCCCGCTCCGACTACATGGGCATGCTCGGCACCGTCATGAACTGCCTGGCGCTGCAGGACTTCCTGGTCAAGGAGGGCATCGAGACCCGGGTCCAGACGGCCATCACCATGGGCCAGGTCGCCGAGCCGTACCTGCCGCTGCGGGCCGTCCGGCACCTGGAGAAGGGCCGTGTGGTGATCTTCGGCGCCGGTATGGGCATGCCGTACTTCTCCACCGACACCACGGCCGTCCAGCGCGCCCTGGAGATCCACGCCGACGTCCTGCTGATGGGCAAGAACGGCGTGGACGGCGTCTACGACTCCGACCCGCGGACGAACCCGGACGCGGTCAAGTTCGACGCGCTGGAGTACTCCGAGGTCATCGCACGCGACCTCAAGGTCGCCGACCTCACCGCGATCACGCTGTGCAAGGACAACAACCTTCCGATGCTGGTCTTCGAACTGCTGGCGGAGGGCAATATCGCGCGCGCGGTGAAGAGTGAGAAGATCGGCACACTCATCAGCCAGGATTCTGTCCGGGCCTGAGCAGCAACCAGCCGTACTGGACGGCGCCGACGCCGGGACCGGCCACCGCGCCGACACCGGTCGGGACAACAGCAGATGAACCGGACAGGGAGACCACAGTGATCGAAGAGACCCTCCTCGAGGCCGAGGAGAAGATGGAGAAGGCCGTCGGCGTCGCCAAGGACGACCTCGCGGCCATCCGCACCGGCCGTGCGCACCCGGCGATGTTCGCCAAGATCGTCGCGGAGTACTACGGCGCCGTGACGCCGATCAACCAGCTGGCCTCCTTCTCGGTGCCGGAGCCGCGGATGGCGGTCGTCTCGCCGTTCGACAAGACCGCGCTGAAGGCCATCGAGCAGGCGATCCGCGACTCCGACCTGGGCGTCAACCCGTCCAACGACGGCTCGATCATCCGCGTGGTGCTGCCCGAGCTGACCGAGGAGCGCCGCCGGGAGTTCATCAAGATCGCCCGCACCAAGGGCGAGGACGCCAAGGTGTCGATCCGCGCGGTGCGCCGCAAGGCCAAGGACGCCATCGACAAGCTGGTGAAGGACGGCGAGGTCGGCGAGGACGACGGCCGCCGCGCCGAGAAGGAGCTCGACGACACCACGGCCAAGTACGTGGCCCAGGTCGACGAGCTGCTGAAGCACAAGGAAGCCGAGCTGCTCGAGGTCTGATGAACGACGCCCCTGACGCCCCCGGCTACTGGGGCCCGTCCGACCAGCAGTTCCAGCCCCACCATCCGGCGCCGCACCCGCAGGCCGCCCGTACCCCGGCCCATCCGGTGCCGGGGTACGGCGCGCAGCCGGCGCCGGCCCAGGGACACCCCGGCCACCCGGGCGGCCACGCCGTGCCCCCGGGTGCGCCGGGCGTCGCCCACGGGGCGCCGGGCCTCCGTTCGGATCAGTCGCAGCAGCCTCCGGTGTACTGGGGCGGCGACGCGGAGGAGACTCAGGTCATGCCTCCCGTGCCGGCCGAGCCCGGTCCGCCGCCCGGCGCGCCCGCCCACGGCCGGTCCGCCGTCCACGGTCGGCCCCCGGCCCACGGCCGGACCGCCACCGGTGGCCCGGCCGGGCCCGCCGAGGGGCAGGGCAGGGAGTCCGGCCGGCTGAACGGCCCGCTGTTCCGGGAGGATCAGCCCGAGCCGGCGCCGCCGGGCGTGACGGAGACGGTCGTGCTGCGCGCGATATCCGACGACGTCCCTCCCGCCCCCGGCCGCGGCACCCCGCCGCACCCGGGGGCACCGGTGCATCCCGCGCCGCCGGCGAACCACTTGGCGGCCGGGCAGCCCCACTTCGTGCCGTCGTCCCACCCAGGGCAGGAGACACCCGTGGCCGCCCAGTCCGCCCCGCAGCCGCAGCCGCGCAAGCAGCGCGGTGGCCGTAACCTCCAGGCCGCCATAGGCGTGGGCGTCGGCCTGGGGGCGGTGATCGTCGCCTCGCTGTTCGTGGTGAAGGCGCTGTTCCTGGTCGTCGTGATGGCCGCGGTCGCGGTCGGCGTCTGGGAGCTGACCAGCCGGCTCTCCGAGCGCAAGCAGATCAAGGCGCCGCTGATCCCGCTGGTCGTGGGCGGCGTCGCCATGGTCGCCACCGGTTACTGGTCCGGCATCCAGTGGGCGGCCGCCGCGCTGGCGCTGACCGGGCTGGCGGTGATGGTCTGGCGGATGGCCGAGCCGCCGGAGGACTACCTGCGGGACATAACGGCAGGCGTGTTCACGGCCTTCTACGTGCCGTTCCTGGCCACCTTCGTGGCGATGATGCTGGCGGCCGACGACGGCCCCCAGCGGATCGTGCTCTTCCTGATCGTGACGATCTGCAGCGACACCGGCGCGTACGCGGTGGGCTACAAGTTCGGGAAGACCAAGCTGGCCCCGACGATCAGCCCGGGCAAGACCCGCGAGGGCCTGGCCGGCGGCATCGCGCTGTCGATGCTGGCGGGCGCGCTGCTGATGCAGCTGATGATCGACGGCGGCAGCTGGTGGCAGGGCCTGATCCTGGGCGGCTGCGCGGCGGTCACCGCGACCCTGGGCGACCTGGGCGAGTCGATGATCAAGCGGGACCTCGGGATCAAGGACATGGGCACGCTGCTGCCCGGCCACGGCGGCATCATGGACCGGCTGGACTCGCTCCTGCCGACCGCCCCGGTGGTCTGGCTGCTGCTGGCCGCGTTCGTCGGCAGCTGACCGGCGCGTACGAGACGTACCAGGGAGGGCCCCGGACGCCTGGCGTCCGGGGCCCTCGCGCGTCTGCGACACTGGAACAACCATGCCTAAGCCCGGAGAACTCACCTTTGTCGCGCCGCGCGGCGCAAAGCCCCCGCGACACCTCGCCGACCTGAGCCCCGCCGAGCGCAAGGAGGCCGTCGCCGAGCTGGGCGAGCAGCCGTTCCGCGCCAAGCAGCTCTCCAACCACTACTTCGGCCGGATGTCGAACGACCCGGCGAGCTGGACGGACATCCCCGCCGCCAGCCGGGAGAAGCTCACCGGGAGCCTGCTGCCCGAGCTGATGTCGGTGGTCCGGCACGTCTCCTGCGACGACGACGCCACCCGCAAGACGCTCTGGAAGCTCTTCGACGGCACGCTCGTGGAGTCCGTGCTGATGCGCTACCCGGACCGGGTCACCATGTGCATCAGTTCGCAGGCCGGCTGCGGCATGAACTGCCCGTTCTGCGCCACCGGCCAGGCCGGTCTGACCCGCAACCTGTCCACCGCCGAGATCGTCGAGCAGATCGCCGCCGGGATGCGCGCGCTCAAGACCGGGGAGATCCCGGGCGGCGAGGCGCGGCTGTCCAACGTGGTCTTCATGGGCATGGGCGAGCCGCTGGCCAACTACAACCGGGTGCTGGCCTCGATCCGCCGGCTGACCGACCCGGCGCCGGACGGCTTCGGCCTGTCCCAGCGCGGCATCACGGTCTCCACCGTCGGTCTCGTCCCGGCGATGCACCGCTTCGCCGACGAGGGCCTCAGCTGCCGCCTGGCGCTGTCGCTGCACGCCCCGGACGACGAGCTGCGCGACGAGCTGGTGCCGGTGAACACCCGCTGGAAGGTCGCCGAGGTGCTGGACGCGGCGTGGAACTACGCGGAGAAGTCCGGCCGCCGGATCTCCATCGAGTACGCGCTGATCAAGGACATCAACGACCAGGCCTGGCGGGCGGACCTGCTCGGCCGGCTGATCAAGAACCGTCGGGTGCACGTCAACCTGATCCCGCTGAACCCGACCCCCGGGTCCAAGTGGACGGCCTCCCGGCCCGAGGACGAGCGCGAGTTCGTCCGCCGCCTCCAGTCGCACGGCGTGCCGACGACCGTCCGCGACACCCGTGGCCAGGAGATCGACGGCGCCTGCGGCCAGCTCGCCGCGGCGGGCTGAGGCCCGCTCCGGGAGACCGCTACCGGAGTCCGGCGGCCGCCAGTGCGGCGGTCGCCCCGCCGGTCAGCAGCAGCGTGCTGCCCACCGCGAGGGTGCGCAGCGCCACCGCGCCGAACAGCAGTCGGGGCGAGGTGCCGAGGCGCAGCAGCGCGTGGGTGACCCCGCGTCGGTCGGTACGGACCTCGGCGAGCCGGTTGACCACCGCGGCGGCCGCGCAGCCGAGGACCAGGCAGGCCTCGACGGCGGGCAGCGCGTCGGCGCTGTCGGGCGTGCCGATCCAGTAGCGGACGGTGGTGAGCACCAGCGCGACGGCGAGGGTGAGCACGGCCAGCGGCGCGCCGAGCCGGCGGGCCTGGGCGGTGAGGCCGCGCCCGGCCAGCAGCCGCAGCGGGGTGGGCCGCCCGACGGCGAGCAGCCGCCCGGCCCAGGCCAGCAGCGGGCCGGTGAGCAGCGCGAGGCCGAGCGCACTGGCGGCCCAGCCGAAGAGGGCGGCGGTGCTGGTGGAGCCGAGCCCGGCGGGCAGGTGGATCGGACGGCCGTCGACGGCGGCTCCGGGCCGCAGGGCGATGAGTTCGAGCGCGGCGCCGATCACGCCCAGCCCGGTCGCGAGGGCGATCCGCCAGACGCCGAAGCCGGTCGGGGCGGGGGTGCGGCCGCCGGGCAGGGTGTCGGTGACGGAGACCGCGCAGGCGGCGGCGCCGGCGGCGGTGAGCGGGACCAGGGCGAGCAGGGTGAGGGGCGCGGCGGGCGGCAGCGGCACGCCCATGCCGAGGTCGGCGGCGAGCGCGGGTCCGGCGACGTCGTTGCGCAGCACCAGGAAGAGCAGCAGGGTCAGCACGCTGCCGAGGGTGCAGGCGAGTGCGACCTCGCCGGCGATCAGCGTCCGGATGCGGCGGGAGCCGGCCCCGGCGGCGGTGAGGCCGGCGATCCGCTCGGGCCGGCGGGCGGGCACCGCGCGGGCGGCGACGGCCGCGAACCAGGCGAGGGCGGCGAGCGGGGGCAGGCACCAGAGCAGCCGGACCAGCGGGTCGGCGCCGCCGATCTGCTCGCTCATCGCCCGGCCGAGGGAGCGCAGCAGGAAGGCGGCGACCACGGCGGCGGCCGCTGCGGTGAGCAGCCAGCGGCCGAGGTCGGGCACCCGGTAGCCCCGGGCCAGACGGAGATAGAACACGTCGACCCTTTCAGCGGCGGGTGGCCGTGACGGCGGGCGCTCCGGCGGCCCCGGGGGCGGTGATGCCGCGGGGGACGGGTGCGGCGGGGGCGGTGAGCCGTCCGTCGACGAGGGCGACGGCGCGGTCCGCGAACCGGACGAGCTCGGGGTCGTGGGTGGCCAGGACGAGGGTGAGCTGGTGGGACCGCGCCGCGCTGGTCAGTATCCGCATGACCTGGTCGGCGGCCTCGCGGTGCAGCGGGGCGGTGGGGTCGTCGGCGAAGACGACGGGCGGCAGCGGGGCCAGGGCGCGGGCGACGGCGACCCGCTGGCGGTGGCTCTGGAGCAGGCGCTCCGGCCGCAGCCGGGCGCAGTCGCCGACGTCGAGGCGTTCCAGCCACTCGTCGGCGGCGGTGTAGGCGGCCTTGTTGCCGGCCCCGGCGAGCAGCAGCGGCAGCGCGACGTTCTCCCGGGCGGTCAGTTCGGGCACCAGGTGGGGCTCGGAGCCGACGAAGCCGAAGCGGTCGCGGCGCAGCCGTTCGCGGCCGGCCCGGGCGAGGGTGTGCACGGGGGCGCTGTTGAACCAGACCTCCCCCTCGTCGACCGGGAGCTGCGCGGAGAGGCAGTCGAGCAGGGTGCTCTTGCCGGAGCCGCGCGGGCCGGTGACGGCGAGCACCTCGCCCTCGCGGACGCCGATCGAGATGCCGCGCAGGGCGGGGGTGCCGTCATGGGACTTGACGATCCCTCGGGCCCACAGCACGTCGTTGTCAGGCGGTGCCGCTGACATGAGGATCCATCCTGGGTGGCCGCAGGGATATGACAGTCGTCAGATTAGAACGACGGGGGCTGGTCGCGGTGGCGGCGCTCTGGTCCATCACGGGCAAATCACCCGCATTCAGGCATGTTTGGTCGTACGACTGTGATGTTCCGGGAGTGGGAAACCGGGCCGGGCACGCCGAAGGGCGGCCCCGCGGGGAGCGGGGCCGCCCTTCGGCGGAGGGTGGGGAAGAAGGCTCAGGGGATCAGATCTTCGCCCACGCGTCGGTGAGGCTGGTCCGCAGGATCTGCTCGATCTCGTCGAAGGTCGACTGGTCGGAGATCAGCGGCGGGGCCAGCTGGATGACCGGGTCGCCACGGTCGTCGGCGCGGCAGTACAGGCCGTTGTCGAAGAGGGCCTTCGACAGGAAGCCGTAGAGGACGCGCTCGATCTCTTCGTCGTTGAACGACTCCTTGGTGACCTTGTCCTTCACGAGCTCGATGCCGTAGAAGTACCCGTTGCCGCGGACGTCGCCGACGATCGGCAGGTCGCGCAGCTTGTTCAGGGTGCCCAGGAACGCGGCCTCGTTGTCGAGCACGTGCTGGTTCAGGCCCTCGCGCTCGAAGATGTCGAGGTTGGCCAGCGCCACCGCGGAGGAGACCGGGTGGCCACCGAAGGTGTAGCCGTGCAGGAAGGTGTTGTCACCCTTGTAGAACGGCTCGGCGAGGCGGTCCGAGATGATCGTGGCGCCGATCGGGGAGTAGCCCGAGGTCATGCCCTTGGCGCAGGTGATCATGTCGGGCTGGTAGCCGAACTTGTCGGCGCCGAACATGGTGCCCAGACGGCCGAAGGCGCAGATGACCTCGTCCGAGACCAGCAGCACGTCGTGGCGGTCGCAGATCTCGCGCAGGCGCTGGAAGTACCCGGGCGGCGGCGGGAAGCAGCCGCCGGCGTTCTGCACCGGCTCGACGAAGACGGCGGCGACGGTCTCGGCGCCCTCGTTGAGGATGGCCACCTCGATCTCGTCGGCGCACCAGCGGCCGTAGGCCTCGGGGTCGACCGTGCCGTCGGGGCCCTCGAGGAAGGCCGGGGCGCGGTAGATGTTGGTGTTCGGGGCCTTGTGGGTGCCCGGCACCAGCGGCTCGAACGGGGCCTTCAGGCCCGGCAGGCCGGTGATGGACAGGGCGCCCTGCGGGGTGCCGTGGTAGGCGACGGCGCGCGAGATGACCTTGTACTTGGTCGGCTTGCCGGTCAGCTTGAAGTACTGCTTGGCGAGCTTCCAGGCGGTCTCGACGGCCTCGCCGCCACCGGTGGAGAAGAAGACCTTGTTCAGGTCGCCCGGGGCGTAGTTGGCCAGGCGCTCGGCCAGCTCGACGGCCTTCGGGTGGGCGTAGCTCCACACCGGGAAGAAGGCGAGCTCCTTGGCCTGCTTGGCGGCGGCCTCGGCGAGCTCCTCACGGCCGTGGCCGGCCTGGACGACGAACAGGCCGGCGAGGCCGTCGAGGTACTTGCGTCCCTTGTCGTCCCAGACGTAGGTGCCCTCGCCCTTGACGATCGTCGGCACGGGGGAGTTCTCGTACGACGACATGCGGGTGAAGTGCATCCACAGGTGGTCGTAGGCGGTCTTGGAAAGGTCCTTCTGCGCCGGGTCGGCTGTCATCGGGTGCCCCAGGTGTAGGTCTGTTTCCGGAGCTTCAGGTAAACGAAGCTCTCGGTGCTCCGCACGCCGGGAAGGGCGCGGATGCGCTTGTTGATCAGTTCGAGCAGGTGCTCGTCGTCCTCGCAGACCAGTTCGGCCAGGAGGTCGAACGAGCCTGCGGTGCAGACGACGTAGTCGACCTCGTCGAGGGCGGCCAACGCGTCGGCGACGGGCTCGATGTCGCCCTCGACCCGGATTCCGACCATCGCCTGGCGGGTGAAGCCGACGGTGAGCGGGTCCGTGACGGCGACGATCTGCATCACGCCCTGGTCGAGCAGCTTCTGGACGCGCTGCCGCACGGCCGCCTCGGACAGGCCGACGGCCTTGCCGATGGCGGCGTACGGGCGGCGCCCGTCCTCCTGGAGTTGCTCGATGATCGCCTTGGAGGCGGCGTCGAGGGGAACGCTGGCGTTCCGGTCGCGGTTGGCCACGCGGCCACTGTGCCTGATCGTTCCCGTGTTCGCAAGCTGGAAGCTGCTGATTTCGTCGTGATCTTGGAAAACGCATGCGGATTTCATCGCTGAAGCGAGCTCGCCCTGTCGATACCGGCAGTCGTGCGGCTACCCTGGCACGGTACGCGCGCGACCCCGAGGGCCGCTGCGCGTACCGCCACCAGTGGACCGCGCCGCTCCGGTCGCGGCCACTCGGGACCCTTCGTACGCCGGATCCGCCGACGTACCATTGCGCCGGAATCTGCAATGCCGCAGGCCCAGACCGAGGAGAGATCCGTGAGCGACCTTCGCGCGCTGCGCAACTACATCAACGGTGAGTTCGTCGACGCGGCCGACGGCCGCACGCTCGACATCGTGGACCCGACCACCGGCGAGGTGTACGCGACGTCGCCGCTGTCCGGCGCCGCGGACGTGGACGCCGCCATGGCCTCCGCCGACGCCGCGTTCCCGATCTGGCGCGACGCCACCCCCAGCACCCGCCAGAAGCTGCTGCTCAAGATCGCCGACGCGGTCGAGGCCCGCGCCGACGAGATCGTCGACACCGAGGTGCGCAACACCGGCAAGCCCCGCGCGCTGACCCTCTCCGAGGAGATCGGCCCGATGGTGGACCAGATCCGGTTCTTCGCCGGCGCCGCCCGCATGCTGGAGGGCAAGGCCGCGGGTGAGTACATGGACGGGATGACCTCGATCATCCGCCGCGAGCCGGTCGGCGTCTGCGCCCAGGTCGCGCCGTGGAACTACCCGATGATGATGGCCGTCTGGAAGTTCGCCCCGGCCATCGCCGCGGGCAACGCCGTCGTGCTGAAGCCCTCCGACACCACCCCGGCCTCCACCGTGCTGCTGGCCGAGATCATCGGCGGCGTGCTCAAGGAGCTGGAGCTGCCGGCCGGCATCTTCAACGTCATCTGCGGCGACCGCGAGACCGGCAGGCTGATGGTCGAGCACAGGACCCCGGCGATGGCCTCCATCACCGGCTCGGTGCGCGCCGGCATCTCGGTCGCCGAGTCCGCCTCCAAGGACGTCAAGCGCGTCCACCTGGAGCTGGGCGGCAAGGCCCCGGTCGTGGTCTTCGAGGACGCCGACATCGCCGAGGCCGTCGAGGGCATCTCGGTGGCGGGCTACTTCAACGCCGGCCAGGACTGTACCGCCGCCACCCGCGTGCTGGTGCACGAGTCGATCCACGACGCCTTCGTCGAGGCGCTGGCCAAGGCCGCGGCCGAGACCAAGACCGGCGGCGTGGACGACGAGGACGTGCTGTACGGCCCGCTGAACAACGCCAACCAGCTGAAGCAGGTCTCCGGCTTCATCGAGCGGCTGCCCGCCCACGCCAAGGTCGAGGCCGGTGGCCACCGGGTCGGCGACAAGGGCTACTTCTACGCCCCGACCGTCGTCTCCGGCCTGAACCAGGACGACGAGATCATCCAGAACGAGGTCTTCGGCCCGGTCATCACCGTGCAGAAGTTCACCGACGAGGACCAGGCCGTGGCGTACGCCAACGGCGTCGAGTTCGCGCTGGCCTCCTCGGTGTGGACCAAGGACCACGCCCGCGCCATGCGGATGTCGCGCCGCCTCGACTTCGGCTGCGTCTGGATCAACACCCACATCCCGCTGGTCGCCGAGATGCCGCACGGTGGCTTCAAGAAGTCCGGCTACGGCAAGGACCTGTCGGCGTACGGCTTCGAGGACTACACCCGCGTGAAGCACGTCATGACCGCGATCTGAGTGCGCTGATAAGTCAGCTGAACCGACCATGGGCCCGGGTCTTCTCGACCCGGGCCCTGTGTCTTTGCATCCTGTCGGCGGTTGGCGCGACCGGCTGACACGATGGAACTGCCCTTCGGGGACGGGCCGCCCTAGCCTTACCGGCATGAGCATTCCCACCGCTGACTCAGCCACCGGCCAGGCCGTCAAGGCGGCCGACCGCGCGCACGTCTTCCACTCGTGGTCCGCCCAGGCACTGATCGACCCCCTCGCGGTGGCCGGCGCCGAGGGCTCGTACTTCTGGGACTACGACGGCAACCGCTACCTCGACTTCTCCTCGCAGCTGGTCAACACCAACATCGGTCACCAGCACCCGAGGGTGGTCGCCGCGATCCAGGAGCAGGCGGCGAAGCTCTGCACCATCGCCCCCGGTTTCGCGGTCGAGTCGCGCAGCGAGGCCGCCCGGCTGATCGCCGAGCGCACCCCCGGTGACCTGGACAAGATCTTCTTCACCAACGGCGGCGCCGAGGCCAACGAGAACGCCATCCGGCTGGCCCGGCTGCACACCGGCCGGCAGAAGGTGCTGTCCACCTACCGCTCGTACCACGGCGCCACCGCCAACGCGATCGCCCTCACCGGCGACCCGCGGCGCTGGCCCAACGAGGGCGGCGTCTCCGGCGTGGTGCACTTCTGGGGGCCGTACCCCTACCGCTCCAACTTCCACGCCGAGAACGAGGCGCAGGAGTGCGAGCGCGCGCTGGAGCACCTGGAGCAGGTGATCGCGTTCGAGGGGCCCGGCACCGTCGCGGCGGTCATCCTGGAGACCGTGGTCGGCACCGCGGGCGTCCTGGTCCCGCCGGCGGGCTACCTGGCCGGGGTGCGGGAGATCTGCGACCGCTACGGGATCGTGTTCATCCTGGACGAGGTGATGGCCGGTTTCGGCCGCACCGGTGAGTGGTTCGCCGCCGACCACTGGGGCGTCACCCCGGACCTGCTCACCTTCGCCAAGGGCGTCAACTCGGGCTACGTGCCGCTGGGCGGCGTGGCGATCAGCGCCGAGATCGCGGCCACCTTCGCCGAGCGGGCCTTCCCCGGCGGGCTCACCTACTCCGGCCACCCGCTGGCCTGCGCCTCGGCGGTGGCGACCATCAACACGATGGCGGAGGAGGGCATCGTCGAGAACGCCAGGCACATCGGCGAGAACGTGCTCGGCCCCGGCCTGCGCGAGCTGGCGGAGCGGCACCCGTCGATCGGCGAGGTCCGCGGCCTCGGCGTGTTCTGGGCGCTCGACCTGGTGAAGGACCGGTCGACCCGCGAGCCGCTGGTGCCCTACAACGCGGCCGGCGCCGCCAACGCGCCGATGGCCGAGCTGGCCGCCGCCTGCAAGCAGCGCGGGCTCTGGCCGTTCGTCAACATGAACCGCTTCCACGTCGTCCCGCCGTGCACCGTCACCGAGGAGGAGGCCAAGACCGGCCTCGCGGTGCTGGACGAGGTGCTGTCGCTCACCGACGCGCACACTGTCTGACGTACCTACCAGGACGGCCCCGAGCACCCGTGTGCCCGGGGCCGTCCCACGCTCCGGAAGGCCGCTCATGCCCAGCAGCACCACCCCGACCCGTCGCTCCGTCGCCGACCGCCCGCAGGGGCCCGCACGCATCCGCCGACGTTCCGTGCTCGGCGGGGCCGCGCTGCTCGGCGCCGGCACCCTGACCGGCTGCGGCATCCCGTCCGCGTACGTGGCCGAGGACCGTCGCTCGGCACCGGACCGCTCGGAGAGCGACAAGCGGCTCGCCTTCTCCAACTGGACCCAGTACATCGACACCGACGACGCGGGCGGGCGCCCGACCCTGGACGCCTTCGGCGAGAAGACCGGGATCGAGGTCACCTACACCGAGGACATCAACGACAACGACGAGTTCTTCGGCAAGATCAGCCCGGTGCTCACCCAGGGCGCCGCCCCCGGCCGGGACCTGATGGTGATCAGCGACTGGATGGCCGGGCGGTACGTCTCGCTGGGCTGGGTGCAGGCGATGGACCGGGCCAACCTGCCCAACGTCACGGCCAACCTGGACCCGCAGCTCGCCGACCCGGCCTTCGACCCCGGGCGCAGGCGCAGCGTGCCCTGGCAGTCCGGGATCACCGGCATCGCCTACAACCGCAAGGCGCTCGGCCGGGAGATCAGGTCCACCGCCGACCTGTGGGCGCCCGACCTCAAGGGCCGGGTCACGCTGTTCGCCGGGCTGGACGAGGCACTCGGGCTGCTGATGCTCTCCCAGGGCGCGGACATCGCGACGTTCGGCGACGACGACGCGCGCAAGGCGATGGACCTGGTGCAGAAGGTGGTCGACAGCGGCCACGTCCGGCGCTTCACCGGCAACGACTACACCAGCGACCTCGCCTCCGGTGCGGCGCTCGCCTGCCAGGCCTACTCGGGCGACGCCGTCCAGCTGACCGCCGAGAACCCGGACATCGAATTCGTGGTGCCGGAGGAGGGCGGCGAGCTGTGGGCGGAGAGCCTGATGATCCCCAACCGGGCCGCCCACAAGCGCAACGCCGAGCTGCTGATCGACTACTACTACCAGCCCGAGGTGGCGGCAGAACTCGCCGCGTTCGTCCAGTACATCTGCCCGGTGCCGGCCGCCCGCGAGGTGCTGGCGGCCAGTGGCGACAAGGAGAAGGCCGAACTCGCCGAGAACCCGCTGGTGTTCCCGACCGAGGAGATGCGGGCCCGGCTGCACACCATGCGCGACGTCACCTCGGCCGAGCGGCCCGAGCTGCACAAGGTCTGGGGACGCATCACCGGGGTGTGACGCGCGGGGCCCGGCGCCGCCCCGGGGCGCGCGCCCCGCTCAGCGCCGGACGGCGTCCAGCGCGAGCAGCGCCACGTGCAGGGAGAGGCAGGACTCCACCTGGTCGAGGTCGACGCCGAGGATCCGCTCGACCTTGTGCAGCCGGTCGTAGAAGGACGGCCGGGACAGGTGCGCCGCGTCCGCCGCGGCCGACTTGTTGCGGCCCTGCTCCAGGTAGATCCGCAGCATCTGCACCAACTGGCCGTTGTGCTCGGCGTCGTGGGCCAGCAGCGGGCCCAGCTCCCGCTCCACGTACGTCTGCAGCCGGGCGTCGTCGCGCAGCAGGTGGAGCAGGCCGCGCAGCCGGACGTCCGGCAGCCGGTAGTAGGAGGAGCTGCGGCCGCCGGGCGCGTCGTGCAGGGCGGCGTCGGCGACCTGGGTGGCCTCCAGCAGGGTGCGCCGGGCGTCGCGCACCGAGCCGACCGAGGAGCCGACGGCGACCACCGGGCCCGCCGGGTCGCCGCCGTCCCGTCCGGCCTCGGCGGACATCCGGCGCAGCGCGGCCGACAGGGCGTCCAGCGCGGCGTGCTCGTCCTGCTGGGTGCCGAGCGCGACCAGCAGGCCGACGGCCTCGTCGTCCAGCGCGCCGACCAGGGCGGTCAGCCGGCAGGCCCGGACCGCGCCGGCGGCCAGCTCGGTGAAGTCGCGCAGCCGGGCCTGGGCCTCCAGCGCGGCCGGGATCGGTCCGCGCCGCTGCCGCAGCACCACGCCGACCAGCCGGCGGCCCTCCAGCGGAACGCCGAGGGCCTGGGCGCGCAGTGCCGCCTCGGAGACGGTCAGGGCGTGGGTGAGGATGCCGGACAGCAGGGTGCGGTGGGTCTGCCGCTCCAGGCTCTCCCGGTCGCGCACCACCAGCCGGTTGAGGGCCAGCGCGGAGGCGCCGCGCTCCAGCAGCATGGCGTGGGGGTGGGCCTCGCCCTCGGGCAGCGGGCCGGGCTCCTGCACCAGCACCAGCCGGCCCCAGTCCTGGCCGCGGGCGCCGACGGCGGTGACCAGCCAGCCGCTGCGCGGGTCGTGGCCGGTGCGCCCGGCGGGGCGGACCCCGCGCGAGCGGCGCTCCCAGTCCTCCAGCACCTCGGCCTCCGGGCGCCCGGCGGTGTCGTGGGCGAGCACCTGGTGGGCCAGGTTCTCCAGGACGACCGGGGCGCCGGCCATCCGGGCCACCTGGCGGATCACCTCGGGCGCTTCGGCGCCCTCCACCACGAGCTCGTTGAAGACCTGGTGGACGGACTCGGAGATCCTCAGCTGCTCCAGCTGGGCGTTGACCACCAGGGCGTGCACGGCCTCGGTGACGGCGACGAAGCGCAGCTCTCGGCGGAGCGTGATCAGCGGCAGGCCGCGCTGTTCGGCGGCGTTGACCAGGGCGCGGGGGAGCGAGTCGAAGTAGCGCCGCCCGAACTCGACGACCAGGCCGGCCACCCCGACCTCGTCCAGTTCGCGCACGTAGCGGGCCAGGCCCTCGCGGTCCTCGGGCAGGGCGATGCCGGTGGTCAGCACCAGCTCGCCGCCGCGGAGCATCCCGGCGACGTCGGGCAGCTCGCTGACGTGGACCCAGCGGACCGGCCGCTCCAGGTGGTCGGCGCCGGCCACCACCTGGGGCAGGCCGCGCCGCATCACGTCCAGGTCGAGGACTCGGGCGACGGTGGGGAGCATCGCGGGCCTCCGGGGCCGGTGGGGGCCGGAGCGGGGGCTCCGGGTGATCAGAGTGTCAGGTAAATCATCCATCCCCCCGACGAGGTGTTGCCCTGCCCGCACCCTTGCACCCTGTAAGGCCCTTCGCGCCGAGGTTGTCGAAGTGACCCTTGTCACCCCAACCCCGCAGCAGGCAAGGTCAGCGGGACCGCAGACCCCCACCGCGGACGCGTGACCCCGCAGCGGTCGAACCACGGCACTTGGAGGAACCAGATGGACCTGACCGACTTCGGCCCGGGCGCGCAGTACATCGCGGGCCGCCTGACCCGGGGGAGCGGAGACCCCTTCCGGGTCGTCAACCCCGCCGACGGCAGCGTGGTCGAGCAGGTCGCGCTGGCCACCGCCGAGGACGTGGACACCGCCGTCGCCGCCGCCAGGGCCGCCCTGCCCGGCTGGTCCTCGGCCACCCCGGGCGCGCGCTCCGAGGCGCTCACCCGGCTGGCCGCCGTCCTGGCCGGGGCGGCCGACGACCTGGCCCGGGTGGAGACCGCGCAGACCGGCAAGCCGGTCAAGCTGGCCACCGAGTTCGACGTGCCCGGCACCGTCGACAACGCCGCCTTCTTCGCCGGCGCCGCCCGCAACCTGGAGGGCAAGGCGGCCGGCGAGTACTCCGGCGACCACACCTCCTACGTGCGGCGCGAGGCGGTCGGCGTGGTCGGCTCGATCTCGCCGTGGAACTACCCGCTGCAGATGGCCGCCTGGAAGATCCTCCCGGCGATCGCCGCGGGCAACACCATCGTGCTCAAGCCGGCCGAGCTGACCCCGCTGACCTCGCTGATGTTCGCCCGGGCCTGCACCGAGGCGGGCATCCCGGACGGCGTGGTCAACGTGGTCACCGGCGCCGGGCGCACCGCGGGCGAGCACCTGGTCGGGCACCCGGACGTCGCGATGGTCTCCTTCACCGGCTCCACCGGCGTCGGCAGGCGGGTCGCCGAGATCGCCACCGCGAGCGTCAAGCGCACCCACCTGGAGCTCGGCGGCAAGGCCCCGTTCGTGGTCTTCGACGACGCGGACCTGGACGCCGCGGTGCACGGAGCGGTCGCGGCCTCGCTGATCAACGCCGGCCAGGACTGCACGGCGGCCACCCGCGCCTACGTCCAGCGCCCGCTGTACGACGCCTTCACGGCCGGGGTGGCCGAGCTGTTCGCGGCGATCCGGATCGGTGACCCGCTGAACCCGCGCACCGACCTCGGCCCGTTGGTCTCGTACGCCCACCGGGACCGGGTGGCCGGCTTCGTGGAGCGCGCCCGCTCGTACGCCACCGTGGTCACCGGCGGCCGGGTCCCGGAGCGGGGCCATGACGGCTACGACCTCACCCGGGGCGCGTACTACCCGCCCACCCTGATCACCGGCGCGGCCCAGGACAGCGAGGTCGTGCAGGGCGAGGTCTTCGGCCCGGTGCTGGTCGTGCTGCCCTTCGACGGCGACGACGAGGGCCTGCGGCTGGCCAACGACACCCCGTACGGGCTGGCCGCCTCCGCCTGGACGAGCAACGTGCACCGCTCGCTGCGCGCCACCCGGGAGATCGCGGCCGGCTGCGTCTGGGTCAACGACCACATCCCGATCATCAGCGAGATGCCGCACGGCGGCTACAAGGCGTCCGGCTACGGCAAGGACATGTCCCAGTACTCGCTGGACGAGTACACCCAGGTGAAGCACGTCATGTTCGACACCACCGCGGTGGCCCGCAAGGACTGGCACCGCACCGTCTTCGGAGACAGATAACCCCCGGCCCAAGCGGGTGCCCCCACACCCCATCTCCCCCAGGAGGCCCGTTCCATGGCGTTCAACGAGCTCACCGACGGTCTGCCCGAACCGGTCCGCAGGGCCTGGGAACGCAGTCTGACCAGCGGCCGGGCCGCGCTCGGCCGCCGCACCCTGCTGCGCGCCGCCGCGCTGACCGCCGGGGCGGGCACCCTGGCGGCCTGCGGCATCCCGGCGGCCCCCCGGGCGACCGGCGACTCGACCGCGAACGCCGCCGAGGACCTCTCGGGGACGCAGAAGGAGGTCGCCTTCTCCAACTGGCCGCTGTACGTGGACACGGACGAGAAGGACAAGGAGAAGCACGGCACCCTGGACGCCTTCACCGAGGCCACCGGGATCAAGGTCAAGTACAACGAGGACGTCAACGACAACGTCGAGTTCTTCGGCAAGGTCAAGCCGCAGCTCGCCTCGGGCCAGGACACCGGCCGCGACCTGATGGTGCTCACCGACTGGATGGCGGCCCGGCTGATCCGGCTCGGCTGGGCGCAGAAGCTCAACCCGGCGAACGTCACCACCGCGATCACCAACATCGAGGCGCGCTTCCGCGCGCCCGACTGGGACCCGGGGCGGCTCTACTCCTACCCGTGGGCCGGCATCCAGACCGTCGTCGCGTACAACCGGAAGGCGACCAGGGGCAAGGAGGTCACCAGCGTCTCCCAGCTGCTGGACGACCCCGACCTCAAGGGCCGGGTGACCTTCCTGTCCGAGATGCGCGACAGCATCGGGATGGTCCTGCTGGACCAGGGCAAGGACACCGCGAGGTTCACCGCCGACGACTACGACGGCGCGGTCGCCCGGCTGCAGAAGGCCGTCGACAGCAAGCAGATCCGCCGCTTCACCGGCAACGACTACGGCCAGGAGCTCTCCGCCGGCGACATCGCGGCCTGCATCGCCTGGGGCGGCGACCTGATCCAACTGCAGGCCGACAACCCGGACATCGGGTTCGTCATCCCGGAGAAGGGCTACATCGCCTCGACCGACAACATGCTGGTTCCGGCCAAGGCCCGGCACAAGGCGAACGCGGAGAAGCTGATCGACTTCTACTATCAGCCGAAGATCGCGGCGCAGCTGGTCGCGGGCATCGGCTTCGTCTCCGCCGTCACCGGGATGAAGGACGAGCTCGCCGGCATCGCCCCGGACACCGCGGCCAACCCGCTGGTCGTACCCACCCCCGAGATGGCGGTCAAGGCGCACGTGTTCCGCACGCTCTCCGAGAGCGAGGAGAGCGACTTCGAGCAGAAGTTCTCGAAGCTCATCGGCGCCTGACCCCACCTCCCGGCAGAGAATCCCAGGAAGACACCACCCCATGACAGACCAGCAGCGCGACGCGGCCGTCGGCGGCGACGTCCGGCTCACCGGAATCGGCAAGACCTACGGCTCCTTCACCGCCGTCCACCCGCTCGACCTGACCGTCCCCCAGGGCTCCTTCTTCGCCCTGCTCGGCGCCTCCGGCTGCGGCAAGACCACCACCCTGCGCATGATCGCCGGCCTGGAGGAGCCCACCAGCGGCACCGTCCTGATCGGCGGCCAGGACGTCACCGCCCTGCCCCCGTACAAGCGGCCGGTGAACACCGTCTTCCAGAGCTACGCGCTCTTCCCGCACCTGGACATCTTCGAGAACGTCGCCTTCGGCCTGCGCCGGCGCGGCAGGAAGGACGTCAGGAAGCAGGTCGACGAGATGCTGGAGCTGGTCGAGCTCGGCCAGTACGCCCGGCGCAAGCCGCACCAGCTCTCCGGCGGCCAGCAGCAGCGCGTCGCGGTCGCCCGCGCGCTCATCAACCACCCGCAGGTGCTGCTCCTGGACGAGCCGCTCGGCGCGCTCGACCTCAAGCTCCGCCGCCAGATGCAGCTGGAGCTCAAGCGGATCCAGACCGAGGTCGGCATCACCTTCGTGCACGTCACCCACGACCAGGAGGAGGCCATGACCATGGCCGACACCATCGCGGTGATGAACGGCGGCCGGGTCGAGCAGCTGGGCGCCCCCGCCGAGCTGTACGAGAACCCCGCCACCACCTTCGTGGCCAACTTCCTCGGCCAGTCCAACCTGCTGCCCGCCGAGGTCACCGGCACCGAGGGCGGTGACCTGCTGCTCAGCGCGGCCGGCGCCCGCCTCGCCGTGCCGAAGGCGCGCTGCACCGCCGACGCCAAGCGCGTCCACCTGGGCGTGCGCCCGGAGAAGATCACCATCACCCACGCCTCCGAGCAGGTCGCCGACGGCCGCAACCGGCTGACCGGCACGGTGCTCGACTCCAGCTTCATCGGCGTCTCCACCCAGTACGTGGTGCGCACCGACGGCGGCCAGGAGGTCACCGTCTTCGAGCAGAACATGGAGCGCGACGCCCGCATCGTCCCCGGCGCCGCCGTCCAGCTGCACTGGAACCCGGCGCACTCCTTCGCCCTGGACGCCGCACAGGCGATCGACGCGGGCACCGGGGAGGAGGCCGCATGACCGCCACCACCCCGGCCGCGCCGTCCCGGGCGATACCCCCCGACGGCGGCTCCCCGCAACTGGCGGAGCGCAGGCCGAAGCGCAAGCTCACCCCGTACTGGCTGCTGCTGCCCGGCATCGCCTGGCTGGTGATCTTCTTCGCCGTCCCGATGCTCTACCAGGGGTCGACCTCGCTGCAGACCGGCTCGCTCGAAGAGGGCTTCAAGGTCACCTGGCACTTCTCGACCTACTGGGACGCCCTGGTCGAGTACAAGTGGCACTTCCTGCGCTCGTTCTCCTACGCCGCCGTCGCCACCGTGCTCTGCCTGGCCGTCGGCTACCCGCTCGCGTACACGATCGCCTTCAAGGCGAGCAAGCGCTGGCGCAACGTCATCCTGATCCTGGTCATCGCGCCGTTCTTCACCAGCTTCCTGATCCGCACGCTGGCCTGGAAGACCATCCTGTCCGACGGCGGCCCGGTGGTCGGCGCGCTGAACGCGCTGCACGTCCTGGACGTCACCAACCTGCTCGGCCTCACCGACGGCGACCGGGTGCTGGCCACGCCGCTCGCGGTGGTCTGCGGCCTGACCTACAACTTCCTGCCGTTCATGATCCTGCCGCTGTACACCTCGCTGGAGCGGATCGACCCGCGCCTGCACGAGGCGGCCGGCGACCTCTACGCCCGGCCGTTCACCACCTTCCGCAAGGTCACCTTCCCGATCTCGCTGCCGGGCGTGGTCGCGGGCACCCTGCTGACCTTCATCCCGGCCTCCGGCGACTACATCAACGCCCAGCTGCTGGGCTCGCCGAGCGAGCAGATGGTCGGCAACGGCATCCAGAAGCAGTTCCTGAACGTGCTCGACTACCCCACGGCCGCCGCGCTGAGCTTCATCCTGATGGCCCTGATCCTGGGCATGGTGACGGTCTACATGCGCAAGGCCGGGACGGAGGATCTGGTCTGATGTCCCGGATATTCACGTGGATCCGCGCCCGCCTGGTGGTGCTGGCCGGCCTGCTGGCCCTCGCCTACCTGGTGCTGCCCAACCTGGTCGTGCTCGCCTTCTCGTTCAACAAGCCGGTGGGCAAGTTCAACTACGAGTGGAACGAGTTCTCCACCGACGCCTGGACCAACCCCTGCGGCGTGGCCGACATGTGCCAGTCGCTCTCGCTCAGCCTGCAGATCGCGGTGCTCGCCACCATCGGCGCCACCGTGCTCGGCACCATGGTCGCCTTCGCACTGGCCCGCTACCGCTTCCGCGGACGCTCGGCCACCACCGCGATGATCTTCCTGCCGATGGCCATGCCCGAGGTGGTCATGGCCGCCTCGCTCGGGACGCTCTTCCTCAACATGCGCATCCCGTTCGGCTTCACCACCATCCTCATCGCGCACATCATGTTCTGCCTCAGCTTCGTGGTGACGGCGGTCAAGGCGCGCGTGATGAGCATGGACCCGAGGCTCGAACAGGCCGCCCAGGACCTCTACGCGACCCCCACCCAGACCTTCCTGAGGGTCACCCTGCCGCTGGCGGCGCCCGGCATCGCGGCGGGCGCGCTGCTCAGCTTCGCGCTCTCCTTCGACGACTTCATCATCACCCAGTTCAACTCGGGGCCGACCACGGTCACCTTCCCGATGTTCGTCTGGGGCGCCTCGCAGCGCGGCATCCCGGTGCAGGTGAACGTCATCGGCACCGCGATGTTCCTCGCCGCCGTGGTGCTGACCGTCGTCGGCCAGTGGCTGGGCAACCGCCGGAAGGCCACCGCCTGACGTACGGTCGGCAGCGGTGGCACGTCATACGTCATCTATTCGTAGAAAGTGGCTGATAATGCATGGATTCCGCCCGCGCACTCAGTGACGCCAGGCCCACCCCCTTCTGGCTGGAGGATCCCGGCCGGCCGGCGGCGCTGCCCGCCCTGGTCGGCGACACCACCTGCGACCTGCTGGTCGTCGGCGGCGGCTACTCCGGCCTGTGGACCGCCCTCATCGCCAAGGAACGCGACCCCTCGCTGGACGTCGTGCTGGTCGAGGGCAACGAGGTCGGGTGGGCCGCGTCCGGGCGCAACGGCGGATTCTGCGCGGCCAGCCTCACCCACGGCTTCGGCAACGGCCTGGACCGCTGGCCGTCCGAACTGGCCCAACTGGAACGCCTCGGTGCCGCCAACCTCGACGGCATCGAGGCCACCCTCAAGCGCTACGGCATCGACGCCGAGTGGGAGCGCACCGGCGAGATCGACGTCGCCACCCAGCCCCACCAGGTCGAGGAGCTCCACGAGATCGCCGAGGCGGTCGCCCGGTACGGCTTCGACATCACCGTCCTGGACGCCGACCAGCTGCGCGCCGAGGTGAACTCGCCGACCTTCCTCGGCGGCCTCTGGGACAAGGAGGGCGTGGCGATGGTCCACCCCGCCAAGCTCGCCTGGGGCCTCAAGGACGCCTGCCTGGGCCAGGGCGTGCGGATCTTCGAGCACACCCGGGCCACCGACCTGCGGGAGCACGGCAGCGGCATGGCCGTCCGCACCCCGTACGGCCGGGTCTTCGCCCGCAAGGTCGCCCTCGGCACCAACGTCTTCCCGTCGCTGCTCAAGCGGGTCCGCCCCTACATCGTCCCGGTGTACGACTACGCCCTGATGACCGAGCCGCTCGACGACGAGCAGCTCGCCTCGATCGGCTGGCGCGGGCGGCAGGGCCTCGGCGACAGCGCCAACAAGTTCCACTACTTCCGGCTCTCCGCCGACAACCGGATCCTCTGGGGCGGCTACGACGCGGTCTACCACTTCGGCGGCCACGTCCGGCACGAGTACGACCAGCGGCCGGAGACCTTCCGCACCCTGGCCAACCACTTCTTCCGCTGCTTCCCGCAGCTGGAGGGCCTGCGCTTCACCAACGCCTGGGGCGGCGCCATCGACACCTGCAGCCGGTTCTCGGCGTTCTTCGACACCGGGTACCGCGGCAAGGTCGCCTACGCGGTCGGCTACACCGGGCTCGGCGTCGGCGCGACCCGCTTCGGCGCCGAGGTGATGCTCGACCTGCTCGCAGGCGAGCGCACCGAGCGCACCTCCCTGGACATGGTGCGCAGCAAGCCGCTGCCGTTCCCGCCCGAGCCGGTGCGCTGGGCCGGGATCGAACTCACCACGCGGTCGCTGGAGCGGGCGGACCGCACCGGCGGCCACCGCAACCTCTGGCTGCGCACCCTCGACCGGCTGGGGCTCGGCTTCGACAGCTGAACCACGACCGCCGCCAACCGGGCACCCCATAGTCGTGTAATCGGGACCCGCCGTCCGCCTCTCCTTGGTGACGGCGGGTCCCGTTCCTCCCGCCGTCTCCGAACAGTACGAACGGCAAGAAGCGGGGACACGACATGGAGACCACCGGACTGCACTGGCTCGCCCAGGCGGCACCGGACCCGGAGTCCTTCCGGGAGCAGTGGGAGCGCACCGGGCCGGGCCTGGTGCTGCTGCCGGCCGGCCGACGCTGGGACGTCCTCTCCGTCCCCGGGCGGCTCGGGCACCCGGCCCTGGAGATCACGGACCCGCGCACCCGCGGCCCGGTCCTCACCGACTTCGGGGGCGAGCAGGTCAGCTTCCTGGTGCCCGTCGGCACGGCGGCCCGCTGGATCGGCACCGGTGTGCGCGGTGCGGGGGAGGGCGCCTGGATCGTCGTGCCGCCCCCCGGGCGCAGCAGCCGGGGCGTGCGCTGGCTGGTCCCGCCGGACGGCTCCGGGCGGCTCAACGACCCGATGCTGCTGGAGCTCGCCCTGCACGAGGCGGCGGCGACGCTCAGCGGCTGGTGAGCCTCCGGGGGCCCGGCTGTGGTGGCGCACCCGGAGGAGCCCCGGCGCCCCGGGGCGCGCGGGGGCGCCCGGCGGTGGTGGCGCGCCGGGACGGCGGTCGCGTCAGACTGGAGGCGTGACCACCGTCCCGCACGCCGTCGACGCGTCCCTCCGCCCGGGCCCCGCCCAGCTGCGCCTGGCCGCCGCGGCCGCACCAGTCTGCGACCGGTACGGCCTCGCGCTGGCCGGCGGGCACGCGCTGCGCGCCCACGGCGTCGCGGCCTGCCCGCAGGACGGGCTGACCCTGGCCACCGGCGGCGCCGACCTGCCGGAGGTGGCCGCCGCGCTGCGCGAGGCGTACCGGGCCGCGGGCGGGGAGGCCGTCGAGCGGCCGGGCACGCCGCGGCTGGAGCAGCTCACCGTCCGGCTGGCGCTCGGCGGGCGGTCGCACTCGGTGGAACTGCGCAAGGAGCCGCTGGGCCACCGCCCGGTCCGCCTCGACCTCGGTGCGCCCGGGCCGGACGAGCCGCCGGTGGTGCTGCCGGTCGTCGCCCTGGAGGACGCGGCCGCGCTGAGCACCGCGCTCCTCGTGGACCGGGGCATGCCGCGCGACCTGATCGACGTCCACGCCCTCACCCGCTGCTACCGCGAGGGCGAACTGATCGCACTGGCAGGGGAGTTGGACCCGGACTTCCAGCCCACGGCACTGGCCGACCGACTGGAGACGCTCGCCGACGCGGCGGACGGGCGGTTCCGCGCCCGGGGCGTTCCGGCCGGGGAGGTCGACGGGCGGAAGCGTTGGGCGCTCGCCTGGGCCCAGGACCTGCGGCTGGACCTGCTGGAGACCCGCGAAGCGGCGGACGGCCTGCACGACCCGTACCTGGAGGAGCCGGAGGACGGGGAGGCCTGAGGCCCCGGCCCGGTGGAGCCGCCCGTTCGGCCGAGCGACCGGACGACCTGTAAGGCTGAATCCACGATCCCCGTCAGCCTGTTCGTTGAGCAGGACCGAAACGGCCACCAGACTGGAAGACGAACGCGGTAGCCCCGTGATTTCCCGGCGCCCGGCCCATGCGGGCGGCGCCAGACCGGACCGGTGGCAGGACGCCGCCCGGGACTTCGGAGGCAGACGGACCTTGAGCAAGCACATCATTCACTGGATCAGCGGCAAGCCGGTCGCCACCGCCGGTGCGGCCCCCCGTCGGGGTGAGATCTTCGACCCGGCCACCGGCCAGGTCGCCGGCCAGGTCGACTTCGCCGGGATCGCCGAGGTCGACCAGGCGGTGGCCGCCGCCGCCGCGGCCTTCACCGAGTGGCGCAACGCCTCGATCGCGAAGCGGACGACGGTGCTCTTCGCCTTCCGCGAGCTGCTGAACGCCCGCCGCGACGAACTGGCCTCGATCATCGTGGCGGAGCACGGCAAGGTGCACTCCGACGCGCTGGGCGAGATCGCCCGCGGCCTGGAGGTCGTGGAGTACGCCTGCGGCATCCCGCAGCTGATCAAGGGCGGCTTCACCGAGCAGGCCTCGACCGGTGTCGACGTCTACTCGATCCGCCAGCCGCTCGGCCCGGTCGCGATCATCTCGCCGTTCAACTTCCCGGCCATGGTGCCGATGTGGTTCTTCCCGATCGCCATCGCGGCCGGCAACACCGTCGTGGTGAAGCCCTCGGAGAAGGACCCGTCCGCCGCCAACTTCCTCGCCGAGCTGTGGAAGGAGGCCGGCCTGCCGGACGGCGTCTTCAACGTCGTGCACGGCGACAAGGTGGCCGTCGACCGCCTGCTGGAGCACCCGGACGTCAAGTCCGTCAGCTTCGTCGGCTCCACCCCGATCGCCCGCTACGTCTACGAGACCGGCACCCGCTACGGCAAGCGCGTGCAGGCCCTGGGCGGCGCCAAGAACCACATGCTGGTCCTGCCGGACGCCGACCTCGACCTCGCCGCCGACGCCGCCGTCAACGCCGGCTTCGGCGCGGCCGGCGAGCGCTGCATGGCGGTGTCCGTGCTGGTCGCGGTCGACCCGATCGGCGACGAGCTGGTCGAGAAGATCAAGCAGCGGATCGCCACCCTGAAGGTCGGCCCGGGCTGCAACGGCGACTCCGAGATGGGCCCGCTGGTCACCGGCCAGCACCGGGACAAGGTCACCTCCTACGTGGAGTCCGGTGTCGCCGACGGCGCCGAGCTCGCCGTGGACGGCCGCAAGCACCCGGTCACCGCCGAGGACCGCAACGGCTCCCCGACGGCCGACGGCTTCTGGCTCGGCCCCACGCTGTTCGACCACGTGAAGCCCGGCATGTCCGTCTACAACGACGAGATCTTCGGCCCGGTCCTCTCGGTCGTGCGCGTCGACTCGTACGAGGAGGGGCTGGCGCTGATCAACGCCAACCCGTACGGCAACGGCACCGCCCTCTTCACCAACGACGGCGGCGCGGCCCGGCGCTTCCAGTTCGAGGTGGAGGTCGGCATGGTCGGCATCAACGTGCCGATCCCGGTGCCGGTCGCCTACTACTCCTTCGGCGGCTGGAAGGCCTCGCTGTTCGGCGACACCCACGCGTACGGCCCGGACGGCGTGCAGTTCTTCACCCGGGGCAAGGCCGTGACCCAGCGCTGGCTGGACCCGTCGCACGGCGGCATCAACCTGGGCTTCCCCACCAACAGCTGAGCCGCCCGCTCCAACAGCTGAGCCGCACAGCTCCGCCGGCCGGACCCCTCCCCCCGGGGTCCGGCCAGCGGTCTTTGCACGACGTTTGCATCCCGCCGCCGAAGCGCGTACAGTTCTTCGAGCTGCCTGGCTGGGAGCACCGGACACGCGTCTGCGCGGACGGTCCCGGGGCAGCCAATCCTTTGAAACACCACTTCTCGGTTCGTGCCGGTCGTTTTCGCTTTCGCGTCTCGACCTGGTGCTTATTCGGCGTGCGCGTTTTATCGGATTGCGGTCGGATTCGCTTTTCGGAGCGAGGATCGGCTAGAGTTTGAAACGTCGGACAGGGCGTCAAGCCCCGGAAGGCACCGGCGAGTTGGATGAACGAAGCCCCGGAAACGGAGCGGAAAACATCTGATAAGCTGGAAACACGAAAGAACGAAGCCCGGAGGGTCCGCTGG
>NZ_JBVJBI010000033.1:0-93857 GCF_055589745.1 Kitasatospora sp. NPDC041917
CGACGGGGTGTTCGGTGCGTTGACGCCGGAGCGTCTGGCGTCGGTGCTGCGTCCGAAGGTGGATGCGGCGCTGAATCTGGACGAGTTGACGGCGGATCTGGAGCTGCCGTTGTTCGTGCTGTACTCGTCGGTGGCGGCGACGTTCGGTTCGGGTGGGCAGGCCAACTATGCGGCCGCGAACGCCTTCCTGGACGCGCTGGCGGCCCGTCGCAGGGCTTCCGGCCGGGCGGGTCAGTCGCTGGCGTGGGGCCTGTGGGAGCAGGCCAGTGAGCTGACCGGTCATCTCTCCTCGGCACGCAGCGGTTCGGGCATGCCCACCGCGCAGGCCCTGGCCCTGTTCGACCGGGCGATCACCCTGCCCGTACCGCACCTCCTGCCGGTGACCCTCGACCTCCGGGCGCCCCGGACGGGCGGGATCCCCCCGCTGTTCCGCGCCCTGGTGCGGGCCCCGAGGAGCCGCGCCGCCGAGCGCGGTGCCGGCGGCCGGGCCGCGGTGCTGGAGCAGCTGCGCGGCCTGGACGCCGAGCAGCGCCGTGCGCGCCTGCTGGACCTGGTGCGGGCCCACGTGGCGACCGTGCTCGGCCACGCCGGGGTGGACGCGGTCGGTGCGAAGCAGGCCTTCAAGGACCTCGGGCTGGACTCGCTGACCGCCGTGGAACTGCGCAACGGGCTGAACGCCGTCACCGGGCTGCGGCTGCCCGCGACCCTGGTCTTCGACTACCCGACCCCGGACGCCCTGGCCGACCACCTCGACGAGGCGCTGTCCGAGCGGGTGGCGCAGGCCCCCGCCCCGACCGCGCCCGTCCTCGCCGCGAACGCCGACGAGCCGATCGCGATCGTCGGCATGAGCTGCCGCTACCCCGGGGGCGCCAACGACCCCGAGCAGCTGTGGCGGCTGCTGGCCGAGGGCTTCGACGGGGTGACCCCGTTCCCGGCGGACCGCGGCTGGCGGGTCGGGGACGCGTCCTACGCCCCGCGCGGCGGCTTCCTGGACGACGTCGCGGGCTTCGACGCCGAGCTGTTCGGGATCTCGCCGCGCGAGGCCCTGGTGATGGACCCGCAGCAGCGCATCCTGCTGGAGGCCTCCTGGGAGGCCTTCGAGGCGGCCGGACTGGTCGCCCCGGAGCTGCGCGGCTCCCCGACCGGCGTGTTCGTCGGGGCGTACGCCTCGACCTACGGTGTGGGCGCCCAGCTCCCGCCCGGCGCGGAGGGCTACCTGCTGACCGGGACCTCGATGAGCGTGGTCTCCGGCCGGGTGGCGTACACCTTCGGCCTGGAGGGCCCGGCCGTCACGGTGGACACCGCGTGCTCCTCCTCCCTGGTGGCGATGCACCTGGCGGCGCAGGCGCTGCGGCGGGGCGAGTGCGAGCTGGCGCTGGCCGGCGGCGTGGCCGTCCTGGCCGGTCCGAGCATCTTCGCCGAGTTCGACCGGCAGGGCGGACTGGCCTCCGACGGCCGGTGCAAGCCCTTCGCCTCGGCGGCGGACGGCACCACGTGGTCCGAGGGCGTCGGGGTGCTGGTGCTGGAGCGGCTCTCCGACGCGCTGCGCAACGGCCGTGAGATCCACGCGGTGATCCGCGGCAGCGCGGTCAACCAGGACGGCGCCTCCAACGGGCTCACCGCCCCCAACGGGCCGTCCCAGCAGCGGGTGATCCGGCAGGCGCTGGCCGACTCCCGGCTGCTCGCCGCCGAGGTGGACGCGGTCGAGGCGCACGGCACCGGCACCAGCCTGGGCGACCCGATCGAGGCCCAGGCGCTGCTGGCGACCTACGGCCAGGACCGACCGGCCGACCGGCCGCTGTGGCTGGGCTCGATCAAGTCCAACATCGGCCACACCCAGGCCGCGGCCGGCGTGGCGGGCGTCATCAAGATGGTGCAGGCGATGCGCCGCGGTGTCCTGCCCGCCACCCTGCACGTGGACGAGCCGACCCACCACGTGGACTGGTCGGCCGGGGCGGTCGAGCTGCTGACCGAGCCGCGCCCCTGGCCCGAGGCCGACCGGCCGCGCCGGGCGGGCGTGTCCTCCTTCGGCATCAGCGGCACCAACGCGCACATCATCCTGGAATCCGCCCCGAGCCCGGCCGGGCCGACCACCACGGGCCACGGCCCGATGGAGCCGATCGGCGCGGGCCGCGGACCGGCGGGGCCGACGACCATGGGCGAGGGCCCGGTGGTGTGGCCGCTCTCCGGTGGGACCCAGGCCGCCCTGCGTGAGCAGGCGCGCTCCCTGCGCGCCCACCTCGCGGCGGCGCCCGCACCCGAACCGGCCGACGTGGCATGGTCGTTGGCCACCACCCGGGCCGAACTGGAGCACCGGGCCGTCGCCGTCGGACGGGACGGCGCGGACCTGCTGCGCCAGCTCGACCGGCTCGCGGCCGAGGAGGCGGCACCGGCGGCCCCGGGCGGCCCCGGGCGACTCGCCTTCCTCTTCACCGGGCAGGGCGCGCAGCGGGCCGGGATGGGCCGGGGGCTGTACGAGGCCTCCCCGGCGTTCGCGGCGGCGTTCGACGAGGTCTGCGCGGAGCTGGACCGGTGGCTCGACCGGCCGGTCAAGGACGTGGTCTTCGAGGGCGTCGACCTGGACCGGACGATGTGGGCGCAGGCCGGCCTGTTCGCCGTCGAGGTCGCCCTGTACCGCTGGGCGGAGTCCTGCGGCCTGGTCCCGGACTTCCTGCTGGGCCACTCGATCGGCGAGGTGGCCGCCGCCCATGCGGCGGGCGTGTTCTCCCTCGCCGACGCCTGCGCCCTGGTGGCCGCGCGCGGCCGGCTGATGCAGGCGCTGCCCGAGGGCGGCGCGATGCTCGCCGTGCAGGCCACCGAGGCCGAGGTGCGTTCGGAGATCGGTGACCGGCTGGACGTCGCCGCCGTCAACGGCCCGACCTCGGTGGTGGTTTCGGGTCCGACGGAGGTGGTCGAGGAGTTCGCCGGGCGCTGGGCGGCCGAGGGCCGCCGGACGAGCCGGCTGACCGTCTCGCACGCCTTCCACTCGGCCCTGATGGAGCCGATGCTGGCCGAATTCACCGAGGTGCTGGCCGGGTTGACCTTCGCCGAGCCGCGGATCCCGATCGTCTCCAACCTGACCGGCGCGGTGGTCGACCCCGGGGAGATCCGGACGTCCGGGTACTGGGCCCGCCATGTGCGCGGCACCGTCCGGTTCGCCGACGGCATCGCGCACCTGGCCGGCCGGGGCGTCACCCGCCACCTGGAGCTCGGCCCGGACGGCGTGCTGTGCGGCATGGCCCAGCAGTCCGTCACCGAGGGCGTGTTCGTCCCGGCGCTGCGCCGCGGCGAACCCGAGGAGGCCGGGACGGCGCTGCGCGCGCTCGGCCGGCTCTGGGCGGCCGGCGTCGAGGTCGACTGGCCGGCCGTGCTGCCGGCCGGACGCCGGGTGCCGCTGCCGACCTACGCCTTCCAGCGGACCAGGTTCTGGCTGGAGCCCGCCACCGGCGTGGGCGACGTGGGCGGCGTCGGCCAGAGCGCGGCGGACCACCCGCTGCTCGGCGCGACGGTCGCGCTGGCCGGCGGGGACGAGGTGCTGCTGACCGGAAGGCTGTCGCTCGCCACCCAGCCCTGGCTGGCGGACCACGCCGTCCTCGGCCGGGTGCTGGTGCCCGGGACGGCGTTCGTGGAGATGGCGCTGCGGGCCGGGGAGCAGGTCGGCTCGACGATCCTGCGCGAGCTGCTGGTGCAGTCCGCGCTGCCCCTGCCGGCCACCGGCGGGGTGCAGGTCCAGGTGCGGGTGGCCGCCCCGGAGGAGAACGGCGACCGCCGGGTGGAGATCCACGCCCGGCCGGACGAGGGCGAGGCGCCGTGGGTGCGTCACGCGACCGGCGTCCTGGGCGCCGAGGGCGCGGCGCGGGAACACGACCTCGCGGCGCAGGAGTACGACCTCGCGGCCTGGCCGCCGCCGGGCGCCGAACCACTGGCGCTGGACGGCTTCTACCCGGCCCTCGCCGAGGGCGGGTACGGCTACGGGCCGGCCTTCCAGGGGGTCCGGGCGGCCTGGCGCGAGGGCGCGACGGTCTACGCCGAGGTGGCGCTGCCCGAGGAGGCGGCCGCGGCCGCGCCCGGGTTCGGGCTGCACCCGGCGCTGCTGGACGCGGCGCTGCACGTGATCGGCTTCGTCGAGGCCGGCGGCCCGGTGCCCCGTGTGCCGTTCGCCTGGACCGGCGTCCGGCTGCACGCCACCGGCGCCACGGTGCTGCGCGTCGCGGTCACCCCGACCGAGGACGGCGTGCTGATCCGGACCGCCGACGGGATCGGCGCGCCGGTGGCCTCCGTCGACTCGCTGGTGCTCCGCGAGACCGCCGTCGAACAGCTGCCGGAGACCGGTCGACAGCCCGGTCGGGACTGGCTGTTCGCGGTCGACTGGACGCCCGTGCCGGCCCTGCCGCCGGTGGACGCCTCCGCGTGGTGGGTGCTCGCCGGGGACGAGACGCCGGCCGTGGCCGGGGTGCCGGGCGAGCGGATCGACTCGCTGGCGGGACTGCCCGCCGGGGCGCAGGCACCCCCGGTGGTGGTGCTGCCCCTCGTGGCCCGTCCCGCCGCCGACGCCACCGCCGACGCCACCGCCGCCGACACCGACACCGATGCCGCCGCCGACACCGTCGGCGACGCGGGTGCCGCGCTCCGGGCGGCCTCCGAGACGCTGGCGACCGTCCAGCAGTGGCTCGCCGACGAGCGGTTCGATTCCTCCCGGCTGGTGGTGCTGACCTCCGGCGCCGTCGACCCGGCCGGCCGGGTGCGCGACCTGCCCGGCGCGGCGGTCTGGGGCCTGCTGCGCTCGGCCCAGTCCGAGCACCCGGACCGGTTCGTCCTGGTCGACGCGGACCCCGCGGACGACGCCTGGCACCCGTACGCGACCGGTGCCGAACCGCAGCTGGCGGTCCGGGACGGGCGGGTGCTGGTGCCCCGTCTGGCCCGGGCGCGGGCCGGCGCCGCAGCGCCGGCCGACACCGCGGCGCGCCCCGGCACGGGAGCGCCGGCCGACCCGGGTGGCACCGTCCTGGTCACCGGCGGCACCGGCGTGCTCGGCGGACTGGTGGCCCGCCACCTGGCCGCGGCGTACGGCGTGCGGCACCTGCTGCTGCTCAGCCGGCGCGGTGCGGACAGCCCCGGAGCCGCCGAACTGACGGCGGAACTGGCCGCACTCGGCGCTCGCGCCGAGGTGGTGGCCTGCGACGCCGCCGACCGCGACGCGCTGGCCCGGGTGCTCGCCGCGATCCCGGCGGAGCGCCCGCTGCGCGGGGTGGTGCACACCGCCGGCGTGCTGGACGACGGCGTGGTCGAGTCGCTGACGCCCGACCGGGTCGCCACCGTGTTCCGTCCCAAGGCCGACGCGGCCGTCCACCTGCACGAGCTGACCGCGGGGACGGACCTGGACCTGTTCGTGCTGTTCTCCTCGGCGGCCGGCACCTTCGGCTCGCCCGGCCAGGCGAACTACGCGGCGGCCAACTCCTTCCTGGACGCCCTCGCGGCGCGGCGCCGGGCGCTCGGGCTGCCGGGCCTCTCGCTCGCCTGGGGCGTCTGGGCGGAGGCCAGCGCGATGACCGGGCACCTCGGCGACCGGGCCGCCCGGCTCGGCGACGGGCTGACCGCGGAACAGGGCCTCGCGCTCCTGGACGCGGCGCTGGCCACCGACCGCGCCCACCTGGTACCGGTCCGGCTCGACCTGCCGGCCCGGCCGGGCACCGCCGACAGCGCCGTCCCGGCCCTGCTGCGCGGACTGCTGCCCGGCGGCCCGCGCCGGGCGAGCGCGGCCGCCGACGGCCCCTCGCTGCCGCGGCAGCTGGCCGGCCGCACCCCCGCGGAGCAGGCCCGGATCGTCCTGGACGCCGTCCGGGCGGACGTCGCGCAGGTCCTCGGGCACGCCACGGCGGAGGCCGTCGCGCCCGACCGGGGCTTCGTCGACCTCGGCTTCGACTCGCTCACCGCGGTCGAACTGCGCAACCGGCTGTCCGCCCGAACCGGGCTGCGGCTGCCCGCGACGCTGGTGTTCGACCAGCCGTCGGCCGCCCGGGTCGCCGAGTACCTGACCGGGCGGATCGCCCCGCCGCGCACCTCGGCCGCCTCGCTCACCGACCGGGTGGAGCGGATCGAGGCCGAGCTGGCGGAGGCGGCCGAGGCGGAGCGGATCACGGTGGTCCGGCGCCTCCAGGCGCTGCTGGCCCGCTTCGAGGACGGCGCTCCCGCGGCCGGGTCGCCGGACGTGGTGGCCGGTCTGGACACCGCCACCGACGACGACCTCTTCGACTTCATCGACAAGGAACTGGGCGCCTCGTGACCCTGCTGCCGAACCCCTACCCGACACCCTGTGAGGCCTGACATGGCGGACGAGCAGAAACTGCGCGACTACCTCAAGCGCGTCACGGCCGAACTGCACCAGACCCGGCAACGGCTGCAGTCCGCCGAGTCGGCCGACCGCCAGCCGATCGCGATCGTCGGCATGGCCTGTCGGCTGCCCGGCGGCGTGGACGGCCCGGACGCGCTCTGGCGGCTGGTGTCCGAGGGCGTGGACGCCGTCTCCGCCTTCCCCGAGGACCGCGGCTGGGACGTCGGCGAGGACGCCGGATTCGCCCGCAGCGGCGGCTTCCTGCACGACGCGGACGGCTTCGACCCGACGCTGTTCGGCATCTCGCCGCGCGAGGCGACCGCCATGGACCCGCAGCACCGGCTGCTGCTGGAGGCCTGCTGGGAGGCGTGCGAGCGCGGCGGCGTCGACCCGTACGCGCTGCGCGGCAGCCGCACCGGGGTGTTCGCCGGGCTGATGTACCGGGACTACGCGGCCCGCATGATCGACGTGCCCGAGGGGGTGGACGCCTACCTCGGCATCGGCAACATGAGCAGCGTCGCCACCGGCCGGATCTCCTACACCCTCGGCCTGGAGGGCCCGGCGGTCACCATCGACACCGCCTGCTCCTCCTCGCTGGTGGCCCTGCACCTGGCCTGCCAGTCGCTGCGCTCCGGCGAGACCACGATGGCCTTCGCGGGCGGCGCCACCGTGATGGCCTCCCCGGACACCTTCACCGGTTTCGCCCGGCAGGGCGGGCTCTCCTCGGACGGCCGCTGCAAGTCCTACGGCGCCGACGCGGACGGCACCGGCTGGGCCGAGGGCGTCGGGATGCTCCTGCTGGAGCGGCTCTCGGACGCCCGGCGGCTCGGCCACCAGGTGCTCGCGGTGGTCCGCGGCAGCGCGGTCAACCAGGACGGCGCCTCCAGCGGCCTGACCGCGCCCAACGGCCCCGCCCAGCAGCGGGTCATCGAGGACGCGCTGGCCAGTGCGCGGCTCACCACGCTGGACGTGGACGTCGTCGAGGGCCACGGCACCGGCACCCGGCTGGGCGACCCGATCGAGATCCAGGCCCTGCTGGCGACCTACGGTCAGGACCGGCCCGAGGACCGGCCGCTGCGGCTGGGCTCGGTGAAGTCCAACCTCGGGCACACCCAGGCCGCCGCCGGCGTGGCGGGCGTGATCAAGATGGTGCAGGCGATGCGCCACGGCACCATGCCGCGCAGCCTGCACGCCGAACAGCCGACCCCGCAGGTCGACTGGTCGGCCGGCGCGGTGCGGCTGCTGACCGAGGCCGAGCCCTGGCCCGAGCTGGACCGGCCGCGCCGCGCCGGCGTCTCCTCCTTCGGCATCAGCGGCACCAACGCCCACGTCGTCCTGGAGCAGGCCCCGGAGGCCGAGGCCCCGGCCGATCCCGGGCAGTCGGCCCCCGGCGTGGTGCCCTGGCTGCTGGCGGCCCGCACCACCGAGGCGCTGCGCGCCCAGGCCGGTCGGCTGCACGCCTTCGTCGCCGACACCGAGCCCGACCCGGTCGACGTCGGCCGCTCGCTGCTCTCCCGGGCGCCGCTGGAGCGGCGCGCCGTCGTGCTCGGCGCCGACCGGGACCGTCTGGCCGACGCGCTCGCCGCGCTGGCCGGGGACCTGCCCGACAAGGCCGTGGTCACCGGGGTGGCGGGGGAGGGCCGCAGCGCCTTCCTGTTCACCGGCCAGGGCGCCCAGCGGACCGGGATGGGCCGCGAGCTGTACGAGGCCTTCCCGGTGTTCCAACGGGCCTTCGACGCGGTCTGCGCCGAGCTGGACCCGCGCCTGGAACACTCCGTCAAGGACGTGGTGTTCGGCGGGAGCCGGGACCTCCACCAGACGGTGTGGGCCCAGGCCGGGCTGTTCGCGCTGGAGGTGGCCCTCTTCCGGCTGTTCGAGTCCTTCGGCGTGCTGCCGGACTTCCTGCTCGGCCACTCGATCGGCGAGGCGGCGGCGGCGCACTGCGCCGGGGTGCTGACCCTGGCGGACGCCTGCGCGCTGGTCGCCGCGCGCGGCCGGCTGATGCAGGCGCTCCCGGCCGGCGGGGCGATGCTCGCCGTGCAGGCCACCGAGCCCGAGGTGGCGGCGGCACTCGCGGCCGTCACCGGCACCGCGGACGTGGCCGCGCTCAACAGCCTCGGCTCGGCGGTGGTCTCGGGCACGGCGGACACCATCGACGAACTCGCCGCCCACTGGACGGCCGAGGGCCGCAAGACCAGTCGGCTGACGGTCTCGCACGCCTTCCACTCGGCCCTGATGGAGCCGATGCTGGACGAGTTCCGGGCCGTCCTCGCGACGCTCTCCTTCGCCGAGCCCCGCATCCCGATCGTCTCCACCCTCACCGGCGCGGTGGAGGACGAGCTGCTGCGCACCCCCGACTACTGGGCGCGGCAGGTCCGCGAGACCGTCCGCTTCGCCGACGGCGTCGAATGCCTCAAGGCCCAGGGGGTCGGCCGGTTCGTGGAACTCGGCCCCGACGGCGTGCTCACGGCGATGGCCCGCGAGAGCCTGCCCGAGTCGGCGCTCACCGCGACGGCGCTGCGCAGCAGCTGGCACGACACCGGGGTGTTCGTCACCGCGCTGGCCGACCTGTGGACCCGCGGCACCGCGGTCGACTGGCAGGTGCTCTTCGACGGCCACGGCCGCCGGGTCGAGCTGCCGGTCTACCCCTTCCAGCACGAGAAGTACTGGCTCCACCCGGTGGCCGCGCCGGCCGGCGGGCCCGTCGACCCGGGCCTCTGGGCGGCGCTGGCCGGCGAGGACGCCGACGCGATCGCCGACCGGCTCGACGTGACCGACCCCGGGGTCCGGGCCTCGCTGCGCACCGCGCTGCCGCTGCTGTCCGACTGGCACCGGCGCGATCGTGAGGAGGCCGAGGTCGCGGGCTGGCGCTACCACGTCGGCTGGGAGCCCGTCCCGGACGCCCCGGCCCCCGCCCTCACCGGCGACTGGCTGCTGGTCGTGCCCGCCGCGACGGCCGACGACGAGCGGGTGCGCGCCCACCGGGACGGCCTGACCCGGCACGGCGCCACGGTGGTGACGGTGCCGGTCGCGGCGGACGCCGCCGACCGGACCGACCTGGCCGTCCGGCTGCGGCAGGCCGTCGGCGACGGGCGGCGGCCCGCCGGAGTGCTCTCCCTGCTGGCGCTGGAGACCGGGCCGCACCCCGAGGTGCCGGCGCTCCCCGGGGGCACGGCCACCACGCTGCTGCTCGTCCAGGCCCTGCTGGACGCCGGGATCGACGGCCCGCTGTGGTGCGTGACCGAGGGCGCGGTGTCCACCGGCGACCACGAGCCGCCCGCCGAGCCGGGCCAGGCGCCGGTCTGGGGCCTGGGCCGGGTCGCCGCCCTGGAGCACCCGCAGCTGTGGGGCGGTCTGATCGACCTCCCCGCCGGGGCCGAGGAGGAGGACTTCGACGCGCTGGCCGGCCTGCTGACCGCCGCCGACGGCGAGGACCAGCTGGCGGTCCGCCCGGAGGGCGTCTTCGCCCGCCGGCTGCTGCCCGCCCCGACGGCCGACCCGGAGGCGCCCGCGTGGCAGCCGCGCGGCACCGTCCTGGTGACCGGCGGCACCGGCGCGCTCGGCGGGCAGGTGGCCCGGTGGCTGGCCGCCGGCGGCGCCGAGCACCTGGTGCTGGTCAGCCGGGGCGGCCGCGGCGCCCCCGGGCTGGCCGGGCTGGAGGCCGAGCTGACGGAGCTCGGCGCCCGGGTCACGGTGGTCGCCTGCGACCTGTCGGACCGCGCGGACGCCGCCCGGCTGGTCGCCGAACTCGACGCGATGGAGCCGAAGTTGAGGGCCGTCGTGCACGCCTCGGGGGTCAGCGCCTCGGCGCCGCTCGCCGACACCACCTTCGCGGAACTCGACCGGACCGCGGCCGGCAAGGTCGCGGGCGCCCGGCACCTGGACGACCTGCTCGACCAGCGCCGGCTGGACGCGGTCGTGCACTTCTCCTCCATCGCGGGCGTCTGGGGCGTCGGCGAACAGGCCTGCTACGCGGCCGCCAACGCCTACCTCGACGCCCTGGCGCAGCGGCGCGACGCCGAGGGCGTGCGCGCGCTGGCCGTCGCCTGGGGGCCGTGGGACGGCGGCGGCATGGTCGACCAGGCGATCAAGGAGCCGATGCGCCGGCGCGGCATCTCGCTGCTGGCGCCGGACCGGGCGATGCACGCCCTGCAGCGGGCGCTGGACCTGGACACCGGAGCGGTCACCGTCGCCGACATCGCCTGGGAGCAGTTCGTCCCCGCGTTCACCGCGCTGCGGCCCAACCGGTTCTTCGCCGAACTGCCCGAGGTCCGGGCGCTCGCCGCGGTCACCGTCACCGAGGGCGAGGACCGGAACCGGCTCGGCGCCCTGCGCGAGCGGCTGGCCGCCCTGCCGGCCGCCGACCGCGAGCCCGTCCTGCTGGACCTGGTCCGCACCCACGCGGCCGTGGTGCTCGGGCACGACGGCCCGGCCGCGATCGACGTCGACCGGCCGTTCCGGGACTTCGGCTTCGACTCGCTGGCCGCCGTCGAACTGCGCAACCGGCTCGGCGAGGCCACCGGCCTGCCGCTGCCCGCCACCGTGGTGTTCGACCACCCGACGCCCGCGGTGCTGGCCGCCCACCTGCTGGGCGAGGCGCTGCCCGACGACGCGGCGGCGGCCCTGCCCTCCACGGCGGAGCTGGACCTGCTCGAAGAGGCGCTGCTGGCCCGGGCGGAGGACGACGTGGACCGGGTCCGGGTGGTCCTGCGGCTGGAGGCGCTGCTCACCCGCCACCGGGGCGCGGGCGGCGACGACCCGGTCGCCTTCGACGACCTGCGGGACCAGCTCAGCAGGGCCAGCAACGAAGAGCTCTTCGACGTGATCGACCGGGATCTCGGCCTCTCGTGAGCAGGGGTGCGTGGTGGCCGGGGACAATCTTGGAAGGCGGCAGTTTCGATGGCAGATGATGCGCGGCCGATGGCGGACGACGCCCAGCGGCTCCGCGACTACCTCACCCGGGTGGTCGCCGAGCTGCAACACACCCGCCGGCGGGTCCGGGACCTGGAGTCCGCGGCGGGCGAGCCGATCGCCATCGTCGGGATGAGTTGCCGCTACCCGGGCGACGTGCGCTCCCCGGACGACCTGTGGCGGCTGGTCAGCACCGGCCAGGACCCGATCGGTCCGCTGCCCGCGAACCGCGGCTGGGACCTCTCGCTGGCCGACGAGCCGTCCTGGGCGGGCGGATTCGTCGAGGACGCCGGGGAGTTCGACGCGGACCTGTTCGGGATCTCGCCGCGCGAGGCGCTGGCGATGGACCCGCAGCAGCGGCTGCTGCTGGAGACCTCCTGGAAGGCCTTCGAGGACGCCGGGCTCGACCCGCTGTCGCTGCGGGGGTCCAGCACCGGGGTCTTCGTCGGCGTCACCTCGGTCAGCTACGGCCCCGGGATGGACCTGCCGGAGGACGTGGCCGGCCACCTGATGACCGGCACCGCCTCCAGCATCGCCTCCGGCCGGGTGTCGTACACCTTCGGCCTGGAGGGCCCGGCGGTCACCGTGGACACCGCCTGCTCCTCCTCCCTGGTCGCGCTGCACCTGGCCGTCCAGTCGCTGCGCGAGGGCGGTTGCGACCTGGCGCTGGTCGGCGGCGTCACGGTGATGACCACCCCGATGCAGATCGTCGAGTTCGGCCGCCAGGGCGGTCTGGCCTCGGACGGCCGCTGCAAGGCGTTCTCCGACGAGGCCGACGGCGCGGGCTGGTCCGAGGGCATCGGCCTGCTGCTGGTCGAACGGCTCAGCGACGCTCGGCGCCGCGGCCACCAGGTGCTCGCGGTGGTCCGCGGCAGCGCGATCAACCAGGACGGCGCCTCCAACGGTCTCACCGCCCCGAACGGCCCGGCGCAGGAACGGGTGATCCGACGGGCGCTGGCCAACGCCCGGCTGAGCGTCGAGGACGTGGACGCCGTGGAGGGCCACGGCACCGGCACCCGGCTCGGCGACCCGATCGAGGCCCGGGCGCTGCTGGCCACCTACGGGCGCGGCCGCTCCGCCGAACGCCCGCTCTGGCTCGGCTCGATCAAGTCCAACATCGGCCACACCCAGTCCGCCGCCGGGGTGGCCGGCGTCATCAAGATGGTCATGGCGATGCGCGACGGCACCCTGCCGCCCACGCTGCACGCGCGACGGCCCTCCGCCCAGGTCGACTGGTCGCCCGGCACGGTCCGGCTGCTGACCGAGCCGCGGCCGTGGCCGGCCGCCGACCGGCCCCGCCGCTCGGCGGTCTCCTCGTTCGGGATGAGCGGCACCAACGCCCACGTCATCCTGGAGCAGGCCCCGGAGCCCGAGCCCGTCGAGGCCGCCGCCGCCCCCGAGGGCACCGCACCCGCCGAGGGCACCGGGCCCGCGCTCACCACCGGCCCGCTGCCGTGGCCGCTGGCCGCGAAGACGGCGGACGGGCTGCGCGGCCAGGCCGTCCGGCTGCGCGACGCCATGACCGCGGACGACGCCCCGCTTCCGGTGGACGTCGCCCGCTCCCTGCTGACCCGGGCCGCGCTGCCCAGCCGCGCCGTGGTGCTCGGCGCCGAGCGCGCGGAACTGCTGGCCGGCCTGCAGGCGCTGGCCGACGGGGAGTCGGCGGCCAACCTGGTGCGCGGCGAGGCCGCCGGCGGCACCGGGGTGGTCTTCGTCTTCCCCGGCCAGGGCAGCCAGTGGGCCGCGATGGCCCGTGAACTCCGGGACGCCTCACCGGCGTTCCGGCAGCGGCTGGAGCAGTGCGAGGCGGCGCTCGCGCCGTACGTCCCCTGGTCGCTGTCCGAGGTGCTGGGCGGCGCGCCGGACGCCCCCGACCTGAGCCGGGTGGACGTCGTCCAGCCGGTGCTCTGGGCGGTCATGGTGTCGCTGGCCGAGGCCTGGCGCTCGGTCGGCGTCCGCCCGGCCGCGGTCGTCGGCCACTCCCAGGGCGAGATCGCCGCGGCCTGCGTCGCCGGCGGCCTGACGCTGGAGGACGGTGCCCGGGTCGTGGCGCTGCGCAGTCGGGCGCTCGCCGCCCTCGCGGGCCGCGGCGGCATGGTCTCGCTGCCCGTCGGCCGGGAGCGGGCCACCGAGCTGATCGCCCCCTGGGGCGAGGGCCTCTGCGTCGCGGCGGAGAACGGCCCCGCCTCCACCGTGGTCTCCGGCGAGGCCGGCCCCGTCGAGGAGCTGCTGGCGCTCTGCGAGGCCCGGGAGGTGCGCGCCCGTCGCATCCCGGTGGACTACGCCTCGCACTCCCCGCAGGTCGAGGAGCTGCGCGAGCGCATCCTCGCCGACCTCGCGCCGATCACCCCCGGCTCCAGCGGCATCGCCTTCTACTCGACCGTCACCGGCGCGCCGATCGACACCGCGCGGATGGACGCCGGCTACTGGTACGACAACCTGCGCTCCACCGTCCGCTTCGAGCAGGCCACCCGCGCCCTGCTGGCCGACGGCCGCTCGGTGTTCGTGGAGAGCAGCCCGCACCCGGTGCTCACCATCGGCATCCAGGACACCGCGGACCAGGCAGGCACCCCGGTGACGGTCACCGGCACGCTGCGCCGCGAGGACGGCGGCCCGGACCGCCTCCTGGCGGGCGCCGCCGAGCTGTGGACCGCCGGGGTCGCCGTCGACTGGTCGGCGGCCTTCGCCGGCGGCACGCGCACCGCGCTGCCCACGTACGCCTTCCAGCGCCGCCGCTACTGGCCCGACCCGCTGCCCGCCCGGGCGCGGGCGGCCGGGGGCGGCGACCCCGCCGAGAGCGGGTTCTGGGACGCCGTCGAGCGCGGCGACGCCGAGGAACTGGCCGCCACCCTGCGGCTGGACGAGGCGCCCGGGGTCCTGGACGCGGTGCTGCCCGCGCTGGCCGGCTGGCACCGCGGCCGCCGCCGGGGGGCGACCGTCGACTCCTGGCGCTACCGGGTCACCTGGACCCCTGTCCCCGACCTGCCCGCGCACCCCCGGCTGGGCGGCCGCTGGCTGCTCGCCCTCCCGGAGGGCGGGAACGGCGGGGAGGTCGCCGACCTGCTGCGCTCGGCCGGGGCCGAGGTGGTCGAGCTGACCGTCGCCGCCGACGCCGACCGTACGGAGCTCGCCGAACGGCTGAGCGCCGTCGGCTCCGCCACGGGTGCGGTCTCGCTGCTGGCGAGCGCCGAGGACGCACCGCAGGCCCCGGCCGGGCCGGCCGCGACCGTCACCCTGCTCCAGGCCCTCGGCGACGCCGACCTCGACGCGCCGCTCTGGTCGCTCACCGGCGGCGCGGTGTCGATCGGCCGCGCGGACCCGTTGCGCAGCCCCGTCCAGGCGCTGGCCTGGGGCCTCGGCCGGGTCGCCGCGCTGGAGTACCCGCGCCGCTGGGGCGGGCTGATCGACCTTCCGGCCGTCCTGGACGCCCGGGCCGGAGCCCGGCTGGTGGCGCTGCTCGGCGGCGCCGCCGGGGACGAGGACCAACTCGCCGTGCGCGGCTCCGGGGTGTTCGCCCGCCGCCTGGCCCGCGCCCCGCGCGCGGCCGGGACGACGCTCGAACTGCCCGGCTCGGTGCTGGTCACCGGCGGTACCGGCGCGCTCGGCGCGGTCGTCGCCCGCTGGCTGGCCGGCCGCGGCGTCCCGCACCTGACCCTGCTCGGCCGGCGCGGCACGGCGGCGCCGGGCGTGGCGGACCTGGTCGCGGAGCTGACCGCGCTGGGCACCCGGGTGACCGTGGCCGCCTGCGACCTGACCGACCGGGAGTCGCTGGCCGGCGTGCTGGCGCGGATCCCGGCGGAGTTCCCGCTGGTCGGCGTGGTGCACGCGGCCGGCGTCGGCCAGGCCATGATGCTGGACCGCACCGGCCCGGCGGAGCTGGCCGAGGTGCTCGGCGGCAAGGTCGCCGGCGCGCTGCACCTGGACGAGCTGACCCGGGGCCTGGACCTGCGGATGTTCGTCACCTTCGGTTCGGGCGCCGGGATCTGGGGCAGCGGCGGCCAGGCGGCCTACGCGGCCGCGAACGCCTACCTGGACGCGCTGGTCCTCCGGCGCCGGGCCGAGGGCCTGCCCGGCACCTCGGTCTCCTGGGGCGCCTGGGGCGAGGTGGGCATGGTGTCGACCGACGCCGTCCGTGACCACCTGCGCGAGCGCGGCATGGTGCCGATGGACCCGGACCTGGCGATCGAGGCGCTGGCCGGGGCCGTCGACGCGGGCGAGGACTGCCTGACCGTCGCCGACATCGACTGGCCCCGCTTCGTCGACACCTTCACCGCCACCCGGGTCAGCCCGCTGCTGGCCGACCTCCCCGAGGCGCGGACGGCGGACGAGGAGCCGGCCGGCGAGGACCGGCGCCCGGACCTCGGCCGCCGGCTCGCCCCGCTGCCCGAGGCGCAGCGACGACAGATCCTGCTGGACCTGGTCCGCACCGAGGTCGCCGCCGTGCTCAAGCACCCGGACGTCCGGGCCGTCGAGGCCGCGCGGACCTTCAAGGACCTGGGCTTCGAGTCGCTCACGGCGGTCGAGCTGCGCAACCGGCTGAACCGGGAGACCGGCCTGCGGCTGCCCGCGACCATGGTGTTCGACCACCCGACGCCGACCGCCCTGGTGGCCTACCTGGAACGGGAGTTGGACCTCGGAGCCGAGGCGGGCCCGGCCGGCGCCGGCGCCGGCTCGGCGCCGGCCCCGGCCGGCCTGGACGAGCCGATCGCGATCGTCGGCATCGGCTGCCGTTTCCCCGGCGGCGTCCGCTCGCCCGGGGACCTGTGGACCTTGGTGGCCGACGGCGCCGACGCGCTCTCCTCCTTCCCCGTCGACCGCGGCTGGCCGGACCGGGTGCCGGGCGTGGACAACGCCGTCGGCGGCTTCGTGGACGACGCCACCGAGTTCGACGCCGGGCTGTTCGGGATCTCGCCGCGCGAGGCGCTGGCGATGGACCCGCAGCAGCGGCTGCTGCTGGAGGCGTCCTGGGAGGCCTTCGAGGACGCCGGCATCGATCCGCACGAGGTGCGCGGCAGCCGGACGGGCGTCTTCGCGGGCGCCTCGTCCTCGGGCTACGGCCACGGCCAGCTGCTCGACGGGGTCGAGGGGCATGTGCTGTCCGGCACCGCCAACAGCGTGATCTCGGGCCGCGTCTCGTACGTGTTCGGCCTGGAGGGTCCGGCGGTCACGGTGGACACGGCCTGCTCGTCCTCGCTGGTGGCGCTGCACCTCGCGGTGCAGGCGCTGCGGGTGGGCGAGTGCGGCATGGCGCTGGCCGGCGGCGTCGCCGTGATGGTGAACGCCGGCGCGTTCGGCGAGTTCAACCGGCAGGGCGGCCTGGCCTCGGACGGCCGCTGCAAGGCCTTCGCGGCCGCGGCGGACGGTACGGGCTGGGGCGAGGGCGTCGGCGTGCTGGTGCTGGAGCGGCTGTCGGACGCCCGGCGCAACGGGCACCAGGTGCTCGCGGTGGTCCGGGGGAGCGCCGTCAACCAGGACGGTGCGTCCAACGGCCTCACCGCGCCGAACGGGCCCTCGCAGGAGCGGGTGATCCGGCAGGCGCTGGCCAACGCGGGGCTGTCGGTCTCGGACGTGGACGCGGTGGAGGCGCACGGGACGGGGACCCGGCTCGGGGACCCGATCGAGGCGCAGGCGCTGCTGTCCACCTACGGCCGGGGCCGCGACGGCGAGCCGCTCTGGCTGGGATCGGTGAAGTCCAACCTGGGCCACACCCAGGCCGCCGCCGGTGTGGCGGGCGTGATCAAGGCCGTGCAGGCGATGCGCAACGGTGTGCTGCCGGCCACCCTGCACGTGGACGAGCCGACGCCGCAGGTGGACTGGTCGGCGGGCGCGGTGGAGCTGCTGACCGAGGCCCGGCCGTGGCCGGAGGCCGGTCGCCCGCGCCGGGCGGGCGTCTCCGCCTTCGGGATCAGCGGGACCAACGCCCACGTCCTGCTGGAGCAGGCGCCGCCGGTCGAGGAGACGGCGCCGGCCGAGGAGGCCGCCGGGCCGACGCCGTGGGTGGTGTCGGCGCAGAGCGCCGGGGCGTTGAAGGCCCAGGCGGCGCGGCTGGCCGGGGCGTTGGACACCGACGCCCGTCCGCAGGACGTGGCGTGGTCGCTGGCGACCGGGCGGGCCGGGCTGGCCCACCGCGCGGTGGTGCTCGGCGACGGCCGGGCGGCGCTGCTGGAGGGTCTGGCGGCGCTGGCGGCGGGCGAGCCGTCGGCGCGGGTGGTCTCGGGCGTCACGGCCGAGGGCCGGACGGCGTTCCTGTTCACCGGTCAGGGTGCGCAGCGGGTCGGCATGGGTGCCGGGTTGTACGAGGTGTTCCCGGTGTTCGCCGAGGCCTTCGACGCGGTCTGTGCGGAGTTCGACCTGCTGCTGGACCGTCCGGTGAAGGACGTCGTCTTCGCGGGTGCGGAGGATCTGGACCGTACGGTGTGGGCGCAGGCCGGGCTGTTCGCGGTCGAGGTGGCGTCGTTCCGGCTGCTGGAGTCCTGGGGTGTGGTTCCGGACGTGCTGCTCGGGCACTCGATCGGTGAGGTGGCGGCGGCGCACTGCGCCGGGGTGTTCTCGCTGGCGGACGCGTGCGCCCTGGTGGCGGCGCGGGGCCGTTTGATGGACGCGCTGCCGAGCGGCGGGGTGATGCTGGCGGTGCAGGCCGGCGAGGCCGAGGTGCGTTCGGAGATCGGCGGCCGCCTGGACGTCGCCGCCGTCAACGGGCCTGCCTCGGTGGTGGTTTCGGGGCCGGCGGAGGTTGTCGAGGAGTTCGCGGCGCGCTGGTCGGCCGAGGGCCGCAAGACCCGTCGCTTGGCCGTCTCGCACGCCTTCCACTCGGCCCTGATGGAGCCGATGCTCGCCGAATTCGCCTCCGACCTGGCCGACTTGACCTTCGCCGAGCCGAAGGTCCCGATCGTGTCGACGCTGACCGGCTCGCCCGCCGAGCCGGGTCTGCTGACCACGCCGGAGTACTGGGTGCGCCAGGTCCGCGAGGCCGTCCGCTTCGCCGACGGCGTCGAGGCCCTGCACGGCCAGGGCGTGACCCGCTTCCTGGAGGTCGGCCCGGACGGCGTACTGACCGCTCTCGCCGCCCCGTTGGTGCCCGACGCCGTGGGCGCGCCGCTGCTGCGCAAGGACCGGGAGGAGCACGAGAGCGCTCTGGCCGCCCTGGCCGCGCTCTGGACGGCGGGCGCCGCGATCGACTGGTCCGAGGTGCTGCCCGCCGGCCGGCGCGTCGCCCTGCCGACGTACGCCTTCCAGCGCGAGCGCTACTGGCCCCGGTCCATCGACCTGGGGAGCCTCGTGGCCGACCCGGCCGAGGCCCGGTTCTGGCGGGCGGTCGAGAACCAGGACCTGGCCGGGCTGGCCGAGGCGCTGGAGATCGGCCGGGCACCCGAGGAGCTGGAGTCCGTCCTGCCGGTGCTGTCCTCGTGGCGGCAGCGCCGCCAGGTCGACTCGGTGGTGGACTCCTGGCGCTACGAGGTGGTCTGGAAGCCGCTGACCGGCCTCACGGAGACCCCCCTGTCGGGGCGCTGGCTGCTGGTGACGGCCGAGGGGGCACCCGTGGAGGCCGTCGAAGCGGCACTGCGGGCCGCCGGCGCGGACGTTCTGCCGGTGGCCGGCGAGGGCCTCGGCCGGAAGGAGCTGGCCGACCGTGTCCGCGAGTCGGCCGCCGAGGGCGAGCCGGTGAACGTGCTCTCCCTGCTCGCCGTGGCCGAGCAGCCGCAGGGCCCGGGCTCGTGGGTGTCCTCCGGCGTGGCCGGGACGCTGACGCTGGTCCAGGCACTGGGCGACGCGGGCGTCAGGGCGAAGCTGTGGTCGGCGACCGTCGGTGCGGTGTCGGTGGGCCGGGCGGACCGGTCCGTGAGCCCGGCGCAGGCGCAGATCTGGGGTCTGGGCCGGGTGGCCGCACTGGAACTGCCGGACCTATGGGGCGGGTTGGTCGACCTTCCGCCGGTGCTGGACGAGCGGGCCGGCCGCCGGCTGGTGGCGGTGCTCGGCGGTGCCGAGGACCAGGTGGCCGTGCGCTCCTCGGGCGTCTACGGGCGCCGGGTGGTGCGGGCCGCGCAGCGGAGCGGCCGCGGCGGCGTTTGGACCCCGTCCGGGACGGTGCTGGTGACCGGTGGTCTGGGTGCGCTGGGCGCGGAGGTGGCGCGTTGGCTGGCCGGGCGCGGGGTGCCGCACCTGGTGCTGACCGGCCGTCGTGGCGATCGGACGCCGGGCGTCGCCGAGCTGGTGGCCGAACTGACCGGTCTGGGTGCCCGGGTGACGGTCGCCGCCTGTGACGTGGCGGACCGCGACGCGGTCGCCGCCGTCCTGGCCGCGGTGCCCGCCGAGCTGCCGCTCACGGGCGTGGTGCACACCGCGGGCGTGGTGGACGACGGCGTGCTGGACGGCGAGACGGTCGAGCGGTTCGAGCCGGTCTTCGCCGGAAAGGTCGGCGGCGCCGATCTGCTGGACGAGCTGACGGCCGGTCCGGAGCTCGATCTGTTCGTGGTCTTCTCCTCGGTCGCGGCGACCTGGGGCAGTGGTGGTCAGGGCGCCTACGCGGCGGCCAACGCCCACCTGGACGCGCTGGTGCAGCGGCGCCGGGCGCGGGGTCTGCGGGGCACGTCGGTGGCCTGGGGCCCGTGGGCCGGTGAGGGCATGGCCGCCCAGGGCGATGCCGCCGAGCAGCTGCGCCGCCGTGGCCTGGCCGTGATGGACCCGGAGTTGGCGGTGTCGGCCCTGGCGCGGGCGGTGGACGCGGACGAGGTCTGTGTGACCGTCGCGGACGTGGACTGGCAGCTGTTCGCGCCGGCCTTCACGGCCGTGCGCACCAGCCGGCTGCTGGCGGAGCTGCCGGAGGCCGTCGGCGCGCAGGCGCCGGTGGTCGAGAGCGTGGAGCGGTCCTCGGGGTTCCGGGAGCGGCTGGCGGAGACCGCGGCCGGGCGCCGGGAGCGGATGCTGGTGGACCTGGTCCGGACCGGTGCGGCCGCCGTCCTCGGGCACGTTTCGATGGAGGCCGTGGACGCCGGTCAGGCGTTCCGCGACCTCGGCTTCGACTCGCTGACGGCGGTGGCGCTGCGGAACCTGCTGGTGAAGGAGACCGGGCTCTCGCTGTCGGCCACGCTGGTGTTCGACTATCCGACGCCGGTGGTGCTGGCGCGGCATCTGGCCGGGGAACTGCTGGAGTCGGTGCCCGAGGCGGCGGTGGCCGCGGAGGTGCCGCGCGCGGTGCTGTCCGCCGCTGAGGACCCGGTCGTGATCGTGGGCATGAGCGCCCGCTATCCGGGCGGGGTGCGTTCGGCGGCCGGGCTGTGGGACCTGGTGGCCGCCGGGGCGGACGGGGTCACCGGCTTCCCGACGGACCGGGGTTGGCCGCTCGACGCGGTCGGCGCCGCGGCGGCGCGCGGCGGCTTCGTGGAGAGCGTGACGGAGTTCGACGCCGGGCTGTTCGCGATCTCGCCGCGCGAGGCGCTGGCGATGGACCCGCAGCAGCGGATCCTGCTGGAGGCCTCCTGGGAGGCCTTCGAGGACGCCGGGATCGACCCGCGCTCGGTGCGCGGCGAGCAGATCGGCGTCTTCGTCGGAGCCTCCAACTCCGGCTACGGTGCCGCCGGCGGCCTGGAAGAGGTCCAGGGCCATGTGCTGGCCGGGACGGCGAACAGCGTGATCTCCGGCCGGGTGGCGTACGCCTTCGGTCTGGAGGGTCCGGCCGTCACCGTCGACACGGCCTGCTCCTCCTCGCTGGTGGCCCTGCACTGGGCGGCGCAGGCGCTGCGCGAGGGCGACTGCGGGCTCGCGCTGGCCGGCGGTGTCACCGTGCTGGCCACCCCCGGGGTGTTCGGCGAGTTCGACCGCCAGGGCGGCCTGGCCGCCGACGGCCGCTGCAAGGCCTTCGCGGCCGGCGCGGACGGCACGGGCTGGGGCGAGGGCGTCGGTCTTCTGGTGCTGGAGCGGCTCTCGGACGCGCGCCGCAACGGGCACGAGGTGCTCGCGGTGGTCCGGGGCAGCGCGGTCAACCAGGACGGCGCCTCCAACGGCCTCACCGCGCCGAACGGGCCCGCCCAGCAGCGGGTGATCCGGCAGGCGCTGGCGAGTGCCGGGCTGTCGGCCGCCGAGGTGGACGCGGTGGAGGCGCACGGCACGGGCACGGTGCTGGGCGACCCGATCGAGGCCCAGGCGCTGCTGGCCACCTACGGCCGGGACCGCGACGGCGAGCCGCTCTGGCTCGGCTCGGTGAAGTCCAACATCGGCCACACCCAGGCCGCGGCGGGCGTCGCGGGCGTGATCAAGATGGTGCAGGCGATGCGCCACGGGGTGCTCCCGGCGACCCTGCACGTGGACGAGCCCACCGCCGAGGTGGACTGGTCGGCGGGTGCGGTGGAACTGCTCACCGAGGCGCGCTCCTGGCCCGAGCTGGACCGGCCGCGCCGCGCCGGGGTGTCCTCCTTCGGCATCAGCGGCACCAACGCCCATGTGATCATCGAACGCCCCGAGCCCGAGCCGGTGCCCGAGCCGGTGCCCGCGCCGGGGGCGGGGGCCGGCCTCGGCCCCGTCCCGTGGGCGCTGTCCGCCCGCACCGCCGAGGGGCTGCGCGGTCAGGCCGAACGGCTGCGCGAGCACGTGCGGGAGCACGGGACGGCGGACCTCCGGGACGTCGGCCGCGCCCTGGCCACCACCCGCGCCGCGCTGGAGCACCGGGTGGTCGTCGTCGGCTCCGACCGCGAGGAACTGCTGCGCGGGCTGGCCGCCGTCGTCGACGGCGCGCCGAGCGCGGCCGTGGTCTCCGAGCGCGCGGGCGACGGCCGGGTGGCGTTCCTGTTCACCGGCCAGGGTGCGCAGCGCGCCGGGATGGGACGTGACCTCCACGCCCGCCACCCGGTGTTCGCGGAGGCCTTCGACGCGGTCTGCGCGGAGTTCGACCTGCTGCTGGACCGCTCGGTCAAGGACGTGGTGTTCGAGGGCACCGAGGACCTGGACCGTACGGTGTGGGCGCAGGCCGGGCTGTTCGCGGTCGAGGTGGCGCTGTTCCGGTTGCTCGAATCCTGGGGCGTGGTCCCGGAGTTGATGCTCGGGCATTCGATCGGCGAGATCGCCGCGGCGCACTGCGCCGGGGTGTTCCCGCTGGCGGACGCGTGTGCCCTGGTGGCCGCGCGCGGCCGGCTGATGGAGGCACTGCCCGAGGGCGGGGCGATGCTGGCGGTCCAGGCCACCGAGGCCGAGGTCCGCGAGGCGATCGGCGGCCGCCTGGACGTCGCGGCCGTCAACGGCCCGGCCGCCGTGGTGCTCTCCGGCCCCGTCGAGGTGGTCGAGGAGTTCGCCGCGCGCTGGTCGGCGGCCGGGGTGAGGACGCGCCGGCTGGCCGTCTCGCACGCCTTCCACTCGGCCCTGATGGAGCCGATGCTGGACGACTTCGCGGCCGTCCTGAAGGGCCTGGCCTTCAGCGAGCCGGGCATCCCGGTGGTCTCCGCCCTGACCGGCGGGATCGCCGGGCCCGGCCTGCTCACCACCCCCGACTACTGGGTGCGCCAGGTCCGCGAGGCCGTCCGCTTCGCCGACGGCGTCGAGACCCTGCACCGCCAGGGCCTGACCCGGTTCGTCGAACTGGGCCCCGACGGCGTGCTGTCCGCGCTGGTGGCCCGGATCGTCCCGGACGCCGTCGGCGTGCCCCTGCTGCGCGAGGGACGGGACCACGTGCCGTCCGCCGTCGGGCGGCTCTGGGCGGCCGGCGTGCCGGTGGACTGGGCGGCCGTGCTGCCCGGTGGCCGGCGGGTGGACCTGCCGACCTACGCCTTCCAGCGGGACCGCTACTGGCCGGAGCCGGCGGCGGCGGCGCAGCCCGTCGACCCGGCGGAGGAACGGTTCTGGGAGGCGGTCGAGCGCGAGGACCTCGGCGAGCTGGCCGAGACCCTGGACGCCCGACCGGAGGCCGTCGGGACGGCGCTGACCGCGCTGTCCTCCTGGCGTCGCCGCCGTCGCCAGGACGCCCGCACCGACGCCTGGCGCCACCGGGTGCTGTGGCAGCCGGCCGCCGCGCCGTCCGGCCGGGCCGTACTGGACGGGACCTGGCTGGTCGTCGCCCCGGAGGGCGAGGAGCTGGCGGCCGAGGCGCAGAGCAGCCTGGTCGCCGCCGGGGCCCGGACGCTGCGGCTGGCCGTCGACGGCGACGCGGGCGATGCGGGTGACGGAACCCACGGAACCCACGGAACCCACGGGACGGACCGCGCGGCGCTGGCCGCGCGGCTGCGGACCGTGCTCGACGGGGCCGGTGCGCTCGCCGGCGTGCTCGCGGTGCCCGGTGACCGGGTCGCCGAGCTGGCGACGCTCGCCCAGGCCCTGGACGACACCGGTCTGACGGCCCCGCTGTGGGCGGTCACCGCCGGTGCGGTGTCGACCGGCCCGGCGGACCCGCCGGCCGACCCGGGCCAGGCCACCGTCTGGGGCCTCAGCCGCGGCCTCGACCTGGCCGGTCCGGACTGCTGGGGCGGAATCGTCGACCTCCCGGTGCGCCGGGACGCCGCCGCCTGGGACCGCCTCGCGCAGGCGCTCACCGGACCGGAGCAGGAGGCCGCGATCCGTGACGGGCGGGTCTTCGTCCGCCGGCTGGTCCCGGCCCCGGCCGGGGCGGCGGCCGGGCAGGTGCGGTGGCCGGACACCGGCACCGTCCTGGTCACCGGCGGCACCGGGGCGCTCGGCCGGCGGGTCGCCCGCCGGCTGGCCGACCTGGGCGTGCCGCGCCTGCTGCTGGTCGGCCGGCGCGGTGAGCGGGCGCCCGGCGTCGCCGACCTGCTCGCCGAGCTGCGGGCGGCCGGAACCGAGGCGACGGTGGCGGCCTGCGACGTCGCCGACCGGGCGGCGCTCGCCGGGCTGCTCGCCGCGGTCCCCGCCGAGCACCCGCTCACCGCGGTGGTGCACGCGGCCGGGGTCGGCGACGACACCACGGCCGACGCGCTCACCCCGGAGCGGATCGCCGAGGTGCTGCGGCCCACCGTGGACGGCGCCCGCCACCTGCACGAGCTGACCTCGGGTCTGGATCTGAGCGCCTTCGTGCTGTTCTCCTCGGTGGCCGGGGTCTGGGGTGCCGCCCAGCCCGCCCGGGCGGCGGCCAACGCCTACCTGGACGCGCTGGCCGAGGCCCGCCGGGCCGCCGGCCTGGCGGCCACCTCGATCGCCTGGGGGCCGTGGGCCGCCGCCGACGGGCTGACCGCCGACGCCGCCGGCCTGCTGGCCCGCACCGGGCTGCGGGCGCTGGACCCGGACGCGGCGCTCGACCTGCTCGCCCGTCTGCCCAGGGAGGCCTGCCTCACCGTCGCGGACGTCGACTGGGAGCGCTTCGCCGCCTCGTACACGCTCAGCCGGCCGCGCCGGCTGCTGGACGGGGTCCCGGCCGCACGGCGCACCGCCGGCGCGGCCGACGAGCCGGTGCCGGCGGACGCGGCGGCGCTGCGCGAGCGGCTCGCCGGGCTGCCGGACGAGGAGCGGCACCGGGCCGTGCTCGACCTGGTCCGCGCCCACGCCGCCGGCGTGCTCGGGCACGACGGCGCCGAGGCGGTCGCACCGGAGCGGCCGTTCCTGGAACTGGGCGTCAACTCGCTCAGCGCGATCGAGCTGCGCGACCGGCTCCGGACGGCCGTCGGGGTGCCGCTGGAGAGCACCGTGGTGTTCGACAGCGGGACCGCGGCCGAGCTGGCCCGGCGGGTCCTGGCGGCCCTCGGCGGGTCCGCCGCCGCCGAGCCACGCGAGCAGACCGGGATCCTGCGCACCCTGTACGCCGAGTCGATGCGGCAGAACAAGCTCCACAAGTACATGGAGTTCCTGTCCGACGCGGCCTCCTACCGGCCGATGTTCGACTCGCCCGAGGAGGTCACCGAGCCGCCCGCGCCGGTCTTCCTGGCGCGCGGGCCGAAGCGGCCGCGGGTGGTCTGCCACACCGGCATGTCGGCGCTCGGCGGCGTGCACGAGTTCGCCCGCTTCGCCGCCTCCTTCAACGGCAGCCACGACGTGATCGCGCTGCCGCTGCCCGGCTACCGGGACGGGGAGCAGCTGCCGGCCGGCCTGGAGGCCTCGCTGGACTGGCAGGCCAGGACACTGGTCGAGGTCGCCGGGGACGCTCCGTTCGTGCTCCTCGGACACTCCGGCGGCGGGCTGCTCGCCCACGCGCTGACCCGCCGGCTGGAGGCGATGGGCGTGCCGGTGGCCGGCGTGGTCCTGGTGGACACCTATCCGATGGACCGTCCGATGCACCAGGAGTGGCTGTCGGAGCTGACCGAGGGCACCTTCGGGCGTGAGGAGCTGGCCGTGCCGATGACCGACACCCGGCTCACCGCCCAGGCCTGGTACGGCCGGATGTACCTCGGCTTCCGGGCCGAGGAGGTCGCCGCCGCCACCCTGGTGGTCCGGGCCTCCGACCCGATCGGCGAGTGGACCCGGGAGGACGACTGGCGCGCCACCTGGGACCGGCCGCACCGTACGGTGGACGTCCCCGGCAACCACTTCACGGTGATGATGGAACACGGCGCCACGACCGCCGCGGCCGTCCGGGAGTGGCTGGACACCCTGGTCGAGCCCGGTGCGCAGGCCGCCGAAGGGTGACCGGACGCGGAACCGCCCGGGAGCGTCTCGTACGCTCCCGGGCGGTTCCGTCCGCGGGCCGCCGGCTCAGGCGCGGTACGCGACCCGCAGCGGCAGGCGCTTGAGGCCCAGCACGAAGTTGAACCGGGTGTGCCACTCCAGCTCCGTGGAGGCCAGCTCGATCCTCCCGTAGCGCCGCAGCAGCTCGGTGATGGTCAGGCAGACCTCGGTCCGGCCGAGCATCGCGGCGATGCAGTAGTGCGGCCCGGAGCCGAAGGCGAGCGACTTCACGCCCTCGCGGCGCAGGTCCAGGCGGTCCGGGTCGGGGAACCTCGCCGGGTCGCGGTGGGCGGCGCCGAGGATCGCCAGGACGACGTCGCCGGCCGGGATGCGCTGCCCGGAGAGGACGAGGTCGTCGGTCAGGTGCCGCAGGATGACCTGCACCGTGGAGTTGTAGCGGGCCAGCTCCTCGAAGCAGTCGCCCATCATCCCCGGGTTCGCCCGCAGCAGCTCCAGCTGGTCGGGGTTGGTCAGCAGGGCGTGCAGGCTGTTGCCGATGACGTTGATCGTGGTCTCGTGCCCGGCGTTGAACAGCAGCAGCACCTGGGCGATCACGTCCTCGTCGCTGAGCCCCTCGCCGTCCTCGTCCTTCGCCATCAGCATGGTCAGGACGTCGTCCCGGGGCTCGGCCCGGCGCAGCTCCATCTGGTGCCGGATGTAGGCGCTGAACTCCGGCTCGGCCTGGTTCATCGCGTCCCGCATCCGCGGGGTGATCAGCGGGTCGATGATGTTGGCGATCGCGTTCGTCCACTTGAGGCACTTGTCCGCGTCCTCGATCGGAATGCCCAGCAGACCGCAGATCACCGCGACCGGGACGGGGGCGGCGAGCTGCTCGATCAGGTCGACCTCGCCCTCGCCCATGTCGTCGATCAGCCGGTTGACGATGCGCAGGATCTCCGGCTCCAGGCGCTGCACGGCGCGCGGCGTCACCGCCCGGGCGATGATGCGGCGCAGCTTGCGGTGCTCCTCGCCGTGCTTCACCAGCATCCAGCGGCTCAGGCTGCGCATCGCCGGGCTGTCGGGACCGCCGCGCTGCTCCGCGAACGCCGGATCCGTGGTGACGCTGGAGGACGCCTGCGGGGAGCGCAGGAACGCGTCCACGTCGTCGTACCGGCTGAGTGTCCAGAATCCGTACGGCGAATGGTGAATGGGTTCCGTCTCGCGCAGCCGCCGATAGTAGGCGTATCTGTTCCTATGGAGCTGCGGATCGTTGAGGTCGAAGAGAACCCTGGTCCTTTGCCGCTCCACCATGACCCGGCCAATCATCGCGAGGAAATTTTTCCCCCAGGCTCCGGCGGACGGTGATGAGGGGTCAACCCCTATCCTTCCCGACGGCGTGCTGGTTAAGGGGGAATCCTTGAGGCTAGGGGTGGTTGACGGCGCCGGGCCACGATTAGCCTGCGTCGGGCGGGACCGGTGAATTGGGCGGCTGGTGCACGCGGCGGCGGCGAAAGTCCAGGAATTCCCTTAACGGGCCGGCCGGTCGTCTCCGTCTATTCGTCGCGCCATCCGTGGAAGAGGGTTTCACCAGATGGTTGATAAGGATACGCTTCGCGATTATCTGAAGCGGGTCACCGCCGATCTCCACCGGACCAGGCAACGCCTGGCCGATTTCGAGGCGGCGGACGCCGAACCGCTGGCGATCATCGGGATGAGTTGCCGGTTCCCCGGCGGCGTCCGTTCACCGGAGGACCTCTGGCGGCTGGTGGCCGACGGCGCCGACGCCATCGGCCCCTTCCCGGAGGACCGCGGCTGGGCCCTCGACCACCTCTTCGACGACGACCCGGACCGGGCCGCGACCAGCTACGTGCGCGAGGGCGGCTTCGTCACCGGGGCCACCGAGTTCGACCCCGGGTTCTTCGACATCTCGCCGCGCGAGGCGCTGGCGATGGACCCGCAGCAGCGGCTGCTGCTCCAGGCGTGCTGGGAGGCCGTCGAGCGCGCCCGCCTCGACCCCACCTCGCTGCGCGGCAGCGACACCGGCGTCTTCATCGGCGCCGGCGACCAGAAGTACACCGCGCTGGTCGCCGGGGCGCCGCACGAGGGCGGCGAGGGCTACCTGCTCACCGGCGGCGCCAGCGCCGTCATCTCGGGCCGGGTCTCCTACGCGATGGGCCTGGAGGGCCCCGCGATCACCGTGGACACCGCCTGCTCCTCCTCGCTGGTCGCGCTCCACCTGGCCGCCCGTTCGGTGCGCCAGGGCGAGTGCTCGCTGGCACTGGTCGGCGGCGTCACCGTCATGGCCACCCCGGGCGTGTTCACCGAGTTCAGCAAGCAGCGCGGGCTGGCCGGGGACGGCCGGTGCAAGTCCTTCGCCGCCGCGGCCGACGGCACCGGCTGGTCCGAGGGCGTCGGCGTGCTCCTGGTGGAGCGGCTCTCCGACGCGCGCCGGCTCGGGCACCCGGTGCTCGCCGTGGTGCGCGGCTCGGCGGCCAACCAGGACGGCGCCTCCAACGGGCTCACCGCCCCCAACGGGCCGTCCCAGCAGCGGGTCATCATGCAGGCCCTGGCCAGTGCCAAGCTGTCCACCGGGGACGTCGACCTGGTCGAGGCGCACGGCACCGGCACCGAGCTGGGCGACCCGATCGAGGCCCAGGCCCTGCTGGCCACCTACGGCCAGGGCCGGGCGCAGGACCGTCCGCTGTGGCTCGGCTCGGTCAAGTCCAACATCGGGCATGCCCAGGCCGCGGCCGGCGTGGCCAGCGTGATCAAGGCCGTGATGGCGCTGCGGCACGGCGTGCTGCCGGCCACCCTGCACGTGGACGGACCGACCCCGCACGTGGACTGGTCGGCCGGCGCGGTGGAACTGCTCACCGAGTCCCGGCCCTGGCCGCGCGGCGCCGAGCCGCGCCGCGCCGGCGTGTCCTCGTTCGGCATCAGCGGCACCAACGCCCACATCATCCTGGAGGAGGCCGACGAGCCCGCGGCCGACGAGCCGGCGGCCGACGAGCCGGCGGCCGCGGAGCCCGGGGCGGCGGAGGCCATGGCAGGCCCGGCCGGCGCGGAACTCCCCTTCGTCCTCGGTGCCAAGAGCGAGGCCGCGCTGCGCGGCCAGGCCGCGCGGCTGCGCGCCCTGCTGACGGCCGACCCGGCGGTGCACCCGGCGGACCTCGGCCGCTCGCTGGCCGTCACCCGCGCCGCGCTGAGCCACCGCGCGGTGGTCGTCGCGGCCGACCGCGCCGGCCTGCTGGCCGGCCTGGCCGCCCTGGAGGACGGCACCGAGAGCGGCCGGGTGGTGCGCGGCGCCGCCGCCCGCAGGAGCGGCAAGCTGGCCTTCCTGTTCACCGGCCAGGGCGCCCAGCGCGCCCGGATGGGCGCCGAACTGGCCGCCGCCCAGCCCGTGTTCGCCGAGGCCCTGGCCGAGGTGTGCGAACGGCTGGACCCGCACTTCGACCCGCCGCTGCGCGCCGTGCTCGACGCCGAGCCCGGCAGCGACACCGCCGCGCTGCTCGACCGGACCGCCTACACCCAGGCCGCGCTGTTCGCGGTCGAGGTGGCGCTGTACCGCCTGGCGACCGCCTTCGGCCCGGCCCCCGACTTCCTGCTCGGCCACTCGGTCGGCGAGGTCGCCGCCGCCCACGTCGCGGGCGCGCTCCCGCTGGACGACGCCTGCACCCTGGTCGCCGCGCGCGGCCGGCTGATGCAGGCGATGCCCGAGGGCGGCGCGATGCTCGCCGTCGGCGCGGACGAGGCGCGGGTCCGCGAGGACCTGGCCGCGGTGGCCGACCGGGTCGCCGTCGCCGCCGTCAACGGGCCGGCCTCGACGGTCGTCTCCGGCGACCGCGAAGCGGTCCTGGCGCTCGCCGCCACCTGGCGCGAACGCGGCCTGCGCACCCGCGAGCTGCGGGTCTCGCACGCCTTCCACTCGCCGCACATGGACGGCATGCTGGCGGAGTTCCGCGAGGTCGTCGCGGGGCTCGCGTTCCGGCCGCCGGTGATCCCGGTGGTCTCCAACCTCACCGGCGCCCCCGTCGGCGCCGAGCAGCTGGCCGACCCGGACCACTGGGCCCGGCAGGTCCGCGAGACCGTCCGGTTCGCCGACGGGGTCCGGCACCTCGACGGGCAGGGCGTCACCCGCTACCTCGAACTCGGGCCCGACGGCGTGCTCACCGCCATGGCCCGGGAGAGCCTCGCCCACCGCGAGGACACCGTCTTCCTGGCCCCGCTGCTGCGCCGCGACCGGCCCGAGCCGCTGAGCGTCGCCACCGCGCTGGCCGGCCTGCACGTGCACGGCGGCGCCGTCGACTGGGCCGCCGTCTTCGGTGACGGACGCCTGCTGGACCTGCCGACCTACGCCTTCGAGACCGCGCCGTACTGGCCCAACACCGCCTCCTGGCGCGGCGACGTCACCGCGGCGGGCCTGAGTGCCATCGGCCACCCGATGATCGGCGCCGGGATCTCGCTCGCCGGCGGGGACGAACTGCTGTTCACCGCACGGCTGTCCGCCGACGCCCACCCGTGGCTGGCCGACCACCGGGTGCACGGCCGGGTCGTCGTTCCCGGCACCGCCTTCGTCGAACTCGCCGTCCACGCGGGCGACCAGGTCGGCTGCGGCGACCTCGACGAACTGGTCCTGGAGGCCCCGCTGGCGCTGCCCGACCGCGGCGCGGTCCAGGTCCAGGTGGCGGTCGGCGCCGCCGGCCCGGACGGCCGCCGCACCGTCACGGTGCACGCCCGGCCCGAGGAGCGGGCCGACGACAACTGGCCGGAGCGGCCCTGGACCCGGCACGCGACCGGCGTGCTGGCCCCCACCGCCGACGGCGCGGCGGCCGAGCCGGCCCCGCAGCAGTGGCCCCCCGCCGACGCCGCCCCGGCCGACGTGGACGCCGTGTACGAGCTGCTGGAGACGGCCGGACTGGCCTACGGCCCGGCCTTCCGCGGCCTGGCCGCCGCCTGGCGCCACGGTGACGCGATCCTGCTGGAGGCCCGGGCCGGAGACCCCGAGGAGGCCCGCCGCTACGGCCTGCACCCGGCGCTGCTGGACGCCGTCCTGCACGCGCTCGCGGTCCGTTCGACGGCCGACGGGGGAGCCGGCCCCGCCGCGCTCACCGCCGGACTGCCGTTCTCCTGGACCGGGGTCGCCCTGCGCGCCTCGGGCGCCCCCGGCGTCCGGGCCCGGATCACCCCGCTGGGTGAGGACGCGCTCTCCCTGGTGGCCTGGGACGGCGACGGCCGGCCGGTCGTCACCGTCGAGCGCCTCGTGCTGCGCGCGGCCGCCCCCGCCGGTCCGTCCGCCGACCCGGCCGGGCTGTACCGGGTGGACTGGCGGCGCCCGGCCGACGGCGGCACCGAGGTCGCCGTGCCCGCGGACCTCGCGCTGCTGGACGCCGAGGACGCCCTGGCCGCGGCCGTCGACGAGGACGGCCACGTGCCCGGAATCGTGGTGCTGCCCTGCCCGGCCGGCTCGGCGCGGGAGGCCGTCGCCCGGGTGCTGACGGTGCTCCAGGACTGGCTGGCCGACGACCGCTTCACGCCCGCCCGCCTGGTGGTGCTCACCCGCGACGCGGTCGCCGCCGCCCCCGGCGACCCGGTCGCCGACCCGGCCGGCGCCGCCGCCTGGGGCCTGGTGCGCACCGCGCAGACCGAGCACCCCGACCGCTTCGTCCTGCTGGACGCCCCCGCCGGGGTGCCGGTGCCGACCGAGGTGCTGACCGCCGCCGTCGCCTGCGGCGAACCCCAACTGGCGCTGCGCGACGGCGAACTCGCCGCCGCCCGACTGGTCCGCGCGGCCGTGCCCGCCGGCCTGCCGGCCCCGGCCGGAGCCGGGGCCTGGCGGCTGGACACCCGCAACCCGGGCACCCTGGAGGCCCTCGAACTGCTGCCGGTCGACCCGGCCGCCCCGCTGGCCCCCGGCGCGGTGCGGCTCGGCGTGCGCGCGGCGGGCCTGAACTTCCGCGACGTGCTGGGCGCGCTCGGCATGTACCCGGGCGAGGTCGTGCTCGGCGGCGAGGCCGCCGGCGTGGTGCTGGAGGTCGGACCGGACGTCGAGGGCCTGAGCCCGGGCGACCGGGTGTTCGGCCTCTGCCCGGCCGCGTTCGGCCCCGTCGCCGTCACCGACCACCGGCTGCTGGCGCCGATGCCCGCGCACTGGTCCTTCGCCGAGGCCGCGGCCGTCCCGATCGCCTACGCCACCGCCTACTACGGCCTGGTGGACCTGGCCGGCCTGCGGGCCGGCGAGTCGGTGCTGATCCACGCCGCCGCGGGTGGCGTCGGCACCGCCGCCGTCCAGGTCGCCCGGCACCTGGGCGCCGAGGTCTACGGCACCGCCAGCCCGGCCAAGTGGGAGGCGGTGCGCGCCCTCGGCGTCGCCGCCGACCGGATCGCCTCCTCCCGGGACACCGGCTTCGCCCGGCGCTTCGCCGAAGCCACCGGCGGCCGCGGCATGGACGTGGTGCTGGACGCCCTGGCCGGCGAGTTCGTCGACGCCTCGCTCGACCTGCTGCCGCGCGGCGGCCGCTTCATCGAGATGGGCAAGACCGACGTCCGCGACCCCGGCGAGGTCGCCGCCCGCCACCCCGGCGTGCGCTACCAGGCCTTCGACCTGATCGAGGCCGGCCCCGAGCGGATCGGCGAGATCCTCGCCACCCTGCTGGAGCTGTTCCGCGCCGGCGAGCTGCGGCTGCCGCCGCTGCGCGCCTGGGACGTGCGCACCGCCCCCGAGGCGTTCCGCCACATCGGCCAGGCCCGCCAGATCGGCAAGGTCGTCCTCACCCTGCCGCGCGCCTTCGACCCGGACGGCACCGTCCTGGTCACCGGCGGCACCGGCGGCCTCGGCCGGGTCCTCGCCGAGCACCTGGCGACCGCCCACGGTGTCCGCCACCTCACCCTGCTCAGCCGTACCGGGCCCGCCGCCGAGGGCGCCACCGCGCTCACCGAGGCGCTGGCCGAACGGGGCGCGCAGGTCGAGCTGATCGCCTGCGACGCCGCCGACCGGGACGCGCTCGCCGCGGTGCTGGCCGGGCTCACCCGCCCGCTGACCGGGGTGTTCCACCTGGCCGGCGTGGTGGACGACGCCGTGGTCACCGGGCTGACCCCGCAGCGCGCCGCCGCCGTCCTGCGCGCCAAGGCGGACGCCGCCGCGCACCTGGACGAGCTGACCCGGCACGCCGACCTGGCGGCCTTCGTGCTCTACTCCTCCGCCGCCGGCACCCTGGGCAGCGCCGGGCAGGCCGGCTACGCCGCTGCCAACGCCTACCTCGACGCCCTCGCCCACCGCCGCCGCGCCGCCGGGCTGCCCGCGCTGTCGCTGGCCTGGGGCGCGTGGCAGGACACCGCCGGTATGACCAGCCGGCTGACCGGGGCCGAGCGCGAGCGCATCGCCCGCTCCGCCTTCCCGCCGCTCTCCGTCGAGCGCGGCCTCGCGGCCCTGGACGCGGCGCTCGCCCTGCCCCACCCGGCGCTGGTCGCCACCGGGCTGGACCAGGCGGCCCTGGCCGCCGGCGCGGGGTCGCTGCCGCCGCTGCTGCGCGAACTCGTCCGCGGCGGCACCCGGCGCGTCTCCGGCGCCGACCCGGCCGCCGCCGGTTCGGCCCTCGGCCGCCGGCTGGCCGGACTCGGCGCGGAGGACCGGCTCCGGCTGCTGCTGGAGCAGGTGCGCGGCCAGGCCGCCGCCGTGCTCGGTTTCGCCGGTCCCGAACCGGTCGACCCGAACCGGGCGTTCAAGGAGCTCGGGGTCGACTCGCTGACCGCGGTCGAGCTGCGCAACCGGCTCTCCGCCGTCACCGGCCTGCGGCTGCCGGCCACCCTGGTCTTCGACCACCCGACCCCGGCGCTGCTCGCCGAGGAGCTCGGTCGCGAACTGCTCGGCGCGTCCGAGTCCGAGCCCGCGTCCGGGACCGCCGGCCCGGCCCCGGTGGCCGCCACCGGCCCGGCCGACGACCCGCTGGCGATCATCGGCATGAGCTGCCGACTGCCCGGCGGCGCCGACACCCCCGAGGGGCTGTGGCGGATCGTCAGCCAGGGCGTGGACGCCATGACCCCGGTGCCCACCGACCGCGGCTGGGACCTCGGAGCCTTCCCGGAGGGCTTCGCGGACGGCCTCGACGGCGGCTTCGTCGACGGCCTGGCCGACTTCGACCCCGCCTTCTTCGGCATCAGCCCGCGCGAGGCCCTGGCGATGGACCCGCAGCAGCGGCTGCTGCTGGAGACGGCCTGGGAGGCGATCGAGAGCGCCGGGATCGACCCGACCACGCTGCACGGCAGCCCGACCGGCGTCTTCGTCGGCAACGCCACCACCGGCTACAGCGTCGGCGCCACCGAGGTGCCCGAGGGCATCGGCCCGCACCTGATGCTCGGCACCGCCGCCTCCGTCACCTCCGGCCGGGTCGCGTACACCCTCGGCCTGGAGGGTCCGGCGCTGTCCATCGACACCGCCTGCTCCTCCTCGCTGGTGGCGCTGCACACGGCGGGCGAGGCGCTCGGGCGCGGCGACTGCTCGCTCGCCCTGGTCGGCGGCGTGACCCTGATGGTCGTGCCGACCATGTTCGTCGAGGGCACCCAGGGCGGCGCGGTCTCCACCGACGGCCGCTGCAAGGCCTTCGCCGCCGCCGCCGACGGCACCGGCTGGGGCGAGGGCGCCGGCATGCTGCTGGTCGAGCGGCTCTCCGACGCCCGCCGCAACGGCCACCGGGTGCTGGCCCTGGTCCGCGGCACCGCCGTCAACCACGACGGCGCCAGCAACGGGCTGACCGCCCCCAGCGGCCGGGCCCAGCAGAAGGTCATCCGGCAGGCGCTGAGCGCCGCCCGGCTCGCCCCCGGCGACGTCGACGCCATCGAGGCGCACGGCACCGGCACCGAGCTGGGCGACCCGATCGAGGCACGGGCGCTCCAGGCCGTCTACGGCCGGGACCGGGAGGCCGACCGCCCGGTGTGGCTCGGCTCGGTCAAGTCCAACATCGGGCACACCCAGTCCGCGGGCGGCGTCGCCGCCGTGATCAAGATGGTCCAGGCGATGCGGCACGACCTGCTGCCCGCCACCCTGCACGTGGACGAGCCGACCCCGCACGTGGACTGGTCGGCGGGCGCGCTGCGCCTGCTCACCGAACCGGTGCCGTGGCCGCGGGGCGGTCGCACCCGCCGGGCGGGCGTCTCCTCGTTCGGCATGAGCGGCACCAACGTCCACGTGATCCTGGAGGAGGCGCCGGAGCGGGCCGAGGCCCCGGCGCGGCCGGCCGCCCCGTCCCTGGCCGGCGCCCCCACCCCCTGGCTGCTGTCCGCCCGCGGCGAGGCCGCGCTGCGCGCGCAGGCCGCACGGCTGCGCGAACACCTCTCCACCCGTCCGGAATTGACGAATGATCAGGTCGCCGGAGCGCTGTCGTCCGGCCGTTCCGCCTTCGACCACCGCGCGGTGCTCCTCGCCGACGACCGGGAGTCCTTCACCGAGCTGCTGACGGCGCTCGCCGAGGACCGGACGGCCGAGGGCCTGGTGCGCGGCGTCGCCGCCGCCGGGGGCCGCACCGTGTTCGTCTTCCCCGGCCAGGGCACCCAGTGGGCCGGCATGGCCGCCGGTCTGCTGGAGGCCTCCGAGGTCTTCCGCGACTCCGTCCGGGCCTGTGACGCCGCCCTGGCCCAGTACGCCGACTGGTCGGTGGAGGACGTGCTGCGCGGCTCCGAGGACGCCCCGCCGATCGAGCGGATGGACGTCGTCCAGCCCGTGCTGTTCACCATGATGGTGTCGCTGGCCGCGCTCTGGCGCTCGCACGGCATCACCCCCGCCGCCGTGGTGGGGCACTCCCAGGGGGAGATCGCGGCGGCCCACGTCGCGGGCGCGCTCACGCTGTCCGACGCGATGCGGATCGTCGCGCTGCGCAGCCGACTGCTCCTGGCGCTCGCCGGGCAGGGCGCCATGGCGTCGGTCTCGCTGCCCGAGGACGAGGTGGCCGCCCGGATCGAGGCCTGGCCGGGCGAGCTGCACATCGCCGCCGTCAACGGCCCGCGCTCGATCGTGGTCGCCGGAGACCCGGGGACGGTCGACGGGTTCGTCGAGGCGCTGGCCGCCGAGGACGTGCGGGTGCGCAAGGTCCGGGTCAACGGCGCCGGCCACTCGCCGCAGGTCGAGCCGCTGCGCGAGGCCGTGCTGGAGGCGCTGGCCGGCATCGAGCCGCGGCCCGCCCGGACGGCCTTCTACTCCACCGTGACCGGCGGCGCGCTCGACACCACCGAGCTGGGCACCGCCTACTGGTACCGCAACATGCGCGAGCCGGTCCGGTTCGCCCACGCCGTCCGCTCCCTGCTGGAGGACGGCTACCGCACCTTCGTCGAGTCCAGCCCGCACCCGGTGCTGGGCCCCGGCGTGCAGGAGGCCGCCGAGGAACTCCCCGGCACCGGCGAGGTGACCGTGGTCGGCACCCTGCGCCGCGACGAGGGCGGCCCGGCCCGGTTCCTGCGCTCGCTCGCCGAGGCGCACGTCCACGGCGCCCGCCCGGACTGGGCCACGGTCCTCGGCGGCGCCCCGGCCACCGCCGTCGAGCTGCCCACCTACGCGTTCCAGCGGCAGCGCTACTGGCTCGACCTGCCGACGGCGCACGGCGCCGCGGCCGGCGACGCCCTGCGCGACCCGGCCGAGGAGCGGTTCTGGGCGGCGGTCTCCGAGGCCGACCCGGCCGGGCTGGCCGAGGCGCTCGGCGTGGACGACCCGGACGCCCGCGCCGCGCTGGCCGCGGCCGCGCCCGCGCTGCCGGTGCTCTCCTCCTGGCGGGCACGCCGCCGGGACGGCTCCACCATCGACAACTGGCGCTACCGGGTGCGCTGGCGGCGCATCGCCCGCACCGAGGGCGCCGAACTCTCCGGCACCTGGCTGCTGGTCGTCCCGGGCGGCGAGGACGACGGGACCGCCGCGTTCTGCGCGCGGGCGCTCGGCGAGCACGGGGCCCGCGTGGTGACCGTCTCGCCCGCCGCCGACGACCCGTCCGGCGACGGCCTCGGCGAGCGGATCGCCGAGGCGGTGGCCGAGGGGCCGGCCGGCGTGCTCTCCCTGCTGGCCCTGGACGAGGGGACCCACCCGGACCACCCGGTGCTCTCCCGCGGGCTGGCCCGCACCCTCGCCCTGGTCCGGGCCGTGGAGGCGGCCGGCGGCACGGCACCGCTCTGGATCGCCACCCGGGGCGCGGTCTCGGTCGGGGCCGCCGACCCGCTGACCCGCCCGGCGCAGGCCGGCGCCTGGGGCCTCGGCCTGACCGCCGGACTGGAACTCACCGGCCGTCGGATCGGCCTGCTCGACCTGCCCGCCGACCCGGACGACCGCGCCCTCGCCCGGGTGGCCGCCGTGCTCCACGGCGGCACCGGCGAGGACCAGGTGGCCCTGCGGGCCGCCGGCGTCTTCGGCCGCCGGATGGTCCGGGCCCCGCGCGAGGACGCCGCGGGCACGGACGGCTGGCAGCCCCGCGGCACCGTCCTGGTCACCGGCGGGACGGGCGCCGTCGGCGGCCACGTGGCCCGCTGGCTGGCCCGGGCCGGCGCCGAACGGCTGGTGCTGGCCGGCCGGCGCGGACCGGCCGCCCCCGGCGCCGCGGAACTGGCCGCGGAGCTGACCGCGCTCGGCGCCGAGGTCCGGATCGAGGCCGTGGACGTCACCGACCGCTCCGCCGTCGCCGCCCTGCTGGCGCGGCTGCCGGAACTGACCGCCGTCGTGCACGCGGCCGGCGTCGCCCAGAGCACGCCCGTGCTGCACACCGACGTCGCGGAACTGGCCGCCACCCTGGAGGCCAAGGTCGCCGGCGCCGTCCACCTGCACGAACTCGCCGGGGACGACCTGGAGGCCTTCGTCCTGTTCTCCTCCGGCGCGGCCGTCTGGGGCGGCAGCGGCCAGGCCGCCTACGCGGCCGCCAACGCCCGCCTGGACGCGCTCGCCCAGTACCGGCGCTCGCTCGGGCTGCGCGCCACCTCGGTCGCCTGGGGCGGCTGGGCCGGCGGCGGCATGGCCACCGACGAGGCGATGGCCGTCCTCGGCCGGCGGGGCCTGGCCCTGATGGACCCACAGCTCGCGGTCACCGCGCTCGGCCAGGCGCTCGCCGACGACGAGACCCTGCTGACCGTCGCCGACATCGACTGGGCCGCCTTCACCCCGGCCTACAGCGCCGCCCGCGAGCGGCCGCTGGTCGACGAGATCCCCGAGGCCCGGGAGGCGCTCGCCGACTCCGGGCCGCAGACCACGGCGCCCGCCGGCGAGGGCGAGTTCGCCCAGCGGCTGGCCGCCCTCCCCGCGGGCGAGCGCGGCCGGGTCGTCCTCGACCTGGTCCGCACCCACACCGCCGCCGTGCTCGGCTACCCCGGACCCGGGGACGTCGAGCCCGCCCGGGCGTTCCGCGAGGTCGGCCTGGACTCGATCATGGCGGTCGAGGTCCGCAACCGGCTGCGCACCGCCACCGGGCTGCGGCTGCCGGCCACCATGGTCTTCGACCACCCGACGCCGGCCGCCGTCGCCGACCACCTGGCCACCCTGCTGCTCGGCGCCCCGGCCACCGCGGCCCCCGCGCCGGAGCACGGCGCGGCCCCCGCGGACGACGACCCGATCGCCATCGTCGGCATCGGCTGCCGCTTCCCCGGCGGCGTCCGCTCCCCGGAGGACCTGTGGGAGCTGGTGCTGGCCCGCCAGGACGCCGTCACCCCGTTCCCCACCGACCGCGGCTGGGACCTGGACGCGCTCTACCACCCCGACCCGGACCGGCCCGGCACCACCTACGTCCGCGAGGGCGGCTTCCTGGAGGGCGCCGGCCACTTCGACGCCGAGTTCTTCGGCATCAGCCCGCGCGAGGCGATCACCCTGGACCCCCAGCAGCGGGTGCTGCTGGAGGCGGCCTGGGAGGCGCTGGAGCGGGCCCGGATCAACCCGGCGACGATGGCCGGCGCCAAGGCCGGCGTCTACGTCGGCACCTCCTTCCAGGGCTACGGCGTGGACGCGCAGGACGGCATCGCCGCCTCCGAGGGCTTCTTCCTGGCCGGGACGGGCACCGCCGCGGTGTCCGGGCGGCTCGCGTACACGCTCGGCCTGGAGGGCCCGGCGGTCACCGTGGACACCGCCTGCTCCTCCTCGCTGGTGGCGCTGCACCTCGCCTGGCAGGCGGTGCGCAACGGCGAGTGCACGCTGGCCCTGGCCGGCGGCGTCACCGTGCTGCCCACCCCGGTCTCCTTCACCGAGTTCAGCCGCCAGCGCGGCCTGGCGCCGGACGGCCGCTGCAAGGCGTTCGCCGCCTCCGCCGACGGCACCAACTGGGGCGAGGGCGTCGGCGTGGTGGTCCTGGAGCGCCTCTCGGAGGCACGCCGCAACGGCCACCCCGTGCTCGCCCTGTACACCGGCTCGGCGACCAACCAGGACGGCGCCTCCAACGGCCTGACCGCGCCCAACGGGCCGTCCCAGCAGCGGGTCATCCGCCAGGCGCTGGCCAGCGCCGGGGTGCGCCCGAGCGACATCGACCTGGTCGAGGCGCACGGCACCGGCACCTCGCTCGGCGACCCGATCGAGGCCCAGGCCGTGATTGCGACGTACGGTCAGGACCGCCCCGAGGACCGGCCGGTCGGGCTCGGCTCGCTGAAGTCCAACATCGGGCACACCCAGTCCGTCTCCGGCGTCGCCGGCGTGATCAAGACCGTGATGGCGCTGCGCGCCGGCGTCCTGCCGCCGACCCTGTTCGCCGAGGAGCCGACCCCGCACGTCGACTGGAGCGCGGGCCGGGTCGAGCTGCTGACCGAGGCCCGCCCCTGGCCGAGCACCGAGGGCCCGCGCCGGGCCGGTGTCTCCTCCTTCGGCGGGACCGGCACGAACGCCCACGCCGTCCTGGAGCAGGCCCCGGAGCCCGAGGAGGAGCCGCGCGCGGAGCGCGCGGCCGGCACGCTGCCCTTCGTGCTCTCCGCCCGCGGCCCGCAGGCCCTGCGCGAGCAGGCCGAACGGCTGCTGGCGCACCTGGACGCCGAGCCCGCGGCGGACCTCGGCGACCTCGCCTACTCGCTGGCGACCACCCGCACCCCGTTCGCCGAACGGGCCGTGGTGCTCGCCGCCGACCGGGCCGAGCTGCGCGGCGGCCTCGCCGGGCTGGCCGCGGGGCAGACCCCCGAGGGCACCCCGACCGGCTCGGCCGTGAACGGCCGCACCGTGTTCGTGTTCGCCGGCCAGGGCGCCCAGTGGGCCGGCATGGCCGCCGGGCTGATGGACTCCTCGGAGGTCTTCGCCGAGCACATCGCCGCCTGCGACGAGGCGCTCGCCCCGTACACCGACTGGTCGTTGGTGGACGTGGTGCGCGGCGTCGAGGGCGCGGCCGCGCTGGACCGGGTCGACGTGGTGCAGCCGGCCCTGTGGGCGATGATGGTCTCGCTCGCCGCGGTCTGGCGCTCCTGGGGCGTCGAACCGGACGCGGTGATCGGCCACTCGCAGGGCGAGATCGCGGCCGCCTGCGTGATCGGCGCGCTGTCGCTGGAGGACGCCGCCCGGGTGGTGGCCGTGCGCAGCCGGGCGATCACCGCGCTGTCCGGCAAGGGCGGCATGGTCTCGGTCGCGCTCCCCGCCGCGAAGGCCGGGGAACGGATCGCCCCGTGGGCGGGGCGGATCTCCGTCGCCGCCGTCAACGGGCCCTCCTCCGTGGTGGTCTCGGGCGAGACCGGGGCCCTGGAGGAGTTCTTCGCCGGCTGCGAGGCGGACGGGGTCCGGGTCCGCCGGATCGCGGTCGACTACGCCTCGCACTCGGCCCAGGTCGAGGCCGTCGAGGAGCGGCTGGTCGCGGAACTCGCCGGGATCACCCCGCGTTCCTCCGCGGTCTCCTTCTACTCCACCGCGCTCGGCCGCTGGACGGACTCCGCCGAGCTGGACGCCGGGTACTGGTACCGCAACCTGCGCAACACGGTCGGCTTCGAGCAGGCCGTGCGCGCCGTCGCGGCCGAGGGCTACCGGCACTTCGTCGAGGCCAGCCCGCACCCGATGCACACCGTCGGCATCCAGGAGACCCTGGACGACCTGGACGAGGCCGTCACCGGCGGCGGCGCCGTGGTCGGCTCGCTGCGGCGCGACCAGGGCGGCCTGGACCGGCTGTGGACCTCCGCCGCCGAGGCGCACGTGCGCGGCCTCGCCGTGGACTGGGCGCGGCTGCTCGGCGGCCTCGGTGCCCGCACCGTCGACCTGCCCACCTACGCCTTCCAGAGCAGGCGCTACTGGCTCGGCGGCTCCGGGGCCGGCTCCGGCGCGGCCGAGGCCGCCACGGCCGGGCTCGGCGCCACCGGGCACCCACTGCTCGGCGCCGCCGCCGACCTCGCCGGGCTGGACGCCGTCCTGATGACCGGCCGGCTCTCCCGCCGCTCCCAGCCCTGGCTGGCCGACCACGCCGTGCTCGGCACCGTCCTGCTGCCCGGTACGGCCTTCGTCGAGATCGCGGTACAGGCCGGCGCGCAGGTCGGCTGCGGCCACGTCGAGGAGCTCACCCTGGAGACCCCGCTGCTCCTGCCGGAGCACGGCGCGGTACGCCTGCAGGCCGTCGTCCAGGCCCCGGACGCCGCGGGACGCCGGATGCTGAGCGTCTACTCCCGGCCGGACGACGGCACGGCCGCCGCCGGCACCGACGGCTGGACCCGGCACGCCACCGCGACCCTGGCCCCGGAGTCGCCCGCCCCGGCGTTCGACCTCGCCCAGTGGCCGCCGCGGGACGCCGAGCCGATCGACCTCGGCGGCTTCTACCAGGAGCTGGAGGCGCGCGGCTACGCGTACGGCCCGACCTTCCAGGGCCTGCGCGCCGCCTGGCGCCGGGACGAGCAGATCTTCGCCGAGGTGTCCCTGCCGGAGCCGGGCCCGGACGCCGAGCGCTTCGGCGTCCACCCGGCGCTGCTGGACGCGGCGCTGCACGGCATCGGCATGCTGCGGGCGCTGCGCGAGTCCGAGCGCGGCGAACGGGCCCGGGCCGAGCTGCCGTTCGCCTGGCGCGGGGTCGGCTGCCACCAGCGGGGCGTCACCTCGCTGCGGGTCCGGCTGGCCTTCGCCGAGGCGGACGGGATCACCCTCCAGGCCGCGGACGACACCGGGCTCGCCGTCGCCTCGGTCGAGGCGCTGGTCTCCCGGCCGGTGCCGGACGGCCTCGGCGCCGCCCCGGCCCCCGGACAGTCGCTGTTCCAGGTCGAGTGGACCGGGGCCGCCCCGGCCGGGGACACCCGGCCCGGCCGCCTGTTGCTGGCCGGTGACGACCCGTCCGGGCTCGCCGAGCGGCTCACCGCCGCCGGCGCCCCGCCCGAGCGCCACCGGGACCTCGCCGCGGTGGCGGCGGCGCTCAGCGGCACCGACGAGCCCGCGACCGTCCTGGTCCCGCTCGCCGGCGCCACCGGCGGTGACCCGGCCGAGGCGGTCCGCACCGTCACCCACACGGCGCTGGCGCTGGCCCAGCAGTGGCTCGCCGACGACCGCTTCGGCTCCTCCCGCCTGGTGCTGGTCACCCGGGGCGCCGTCGCGGCCGACCCGGCCGAGGCCCCCGCCGACCTGCCCGCGGCGGCGGCCTGGGGCCTGCTGAAGTCCGCCCAGTCCGAGCACCCCGGCCGGTTCGTGCTGCTCGACGAGGACGGCCACGAGGACACCGCCCCCGCCCTGCTCGCCGCGCTGGGCACCGACGAGCCCCAGGCCGCGCTGCGGTCCGGCGCCGTGCGGGTGCCGAGGCTGGCCCGACTGGCCGTACCGGCCCGGCCGGACACCCCGGTGTTCGACCCGGACGGCACCGTGCTGATCACCGGCGGCACCGGCACCCTGGGCCAGGCGCTGGCCCGGCACCTGGTGACCGAGCACGGCGTCCGGCACCTGGTGCTGGCCGGCCGGCGCGGGCCGCAGGCCCCCGGCGCCGCCGAACTGGTCGCCGAACTGGCCGACCTGGGCGCCGAGGCCGAGATCGCGGCCTGCGACGTGGGCGACCGGACGGCGGCGGCCGCGCTGTTGGCCGGTATCCCGGCCGACGCCCCGCTGCGCACCGTCGTGCACGCGGTCGGCGAACTGGACGACGGCGTGCTCGTCGGACTCGACCCGGCGCGCGTCGACCGGGTCCTGCACGCCAAGGTCGGCGGTGCGCTGCACCTGGCCGAGCTGACCCGCGGCACCGGACTGTCCGGCTTCCACCTCTTCTCCTCGGCGGCCGGCACCTTCGGCGGCGCGGGCCAGGCCAACTACGCCGCGGCCAACGCCTTCCTGGACGCCTTCGCCCAGGCCCGCCGGGCGGAGGGGCTCGACACGGTCTCCTTCGCGTGGGGTCCGTGGGCGCAGCCGACCGGGATGACCGGGAACCTGACCGAACTGGACGTCAACCGGGTGCGCCGGCTCGGCATGACGCCGGTGTCCACCGCGGAGGGCCTGGCGCTGTTCGACGCGGGTCTGGCCGCCGGCACCGCCGTGGTCGTGCCGATCAACCTGGACACCGCCGCGCTGCGGACCCAGGGACTGCTGCCCCCGCTGCTGCGCGGTCTGATCCCCGCGGCGCCGACGGCGTCCGGGGCGGGCGGTCGGACCGGGGCCGCGGCCCGCGACGCGCACCTGCCCGAGCGGCTGGCCGGCCTCTCCGACCGGGAGCGGCTGGAGGCGCTGCTCGACCTGGTGCGCACCCAGGCCGCCACGGTGCTGGGCCACGACTCGGCGGGTTCGGTCGGTGCCGAGCGGGGCTTCCTGAAGGTCGGCATGGACTCGCTCACCGGCGTCGAGCTGCGCAACCGGCTGGCCCTGGCCACCGGGCTGCGGCTGCCGGCGACGCTGATCTTCGACTACCCCACGCCGCTGGACCTGGCGCGTCACCTCCGGGCTGAGCTGGCCCCGGCGCCGACCGCCCCGGCCGCGAGCGCCCTGGACGAGCTGGCCAGGTTCGAGGACGTCCTGAAGAACGTCGGCACCGACGGCTCCGAGCGGGCCGAGGTCGGCCGACGGCTACGCGAACTGGCCGCCCGATTCGGCGAGTTCGGCACCACCGACAGTGCGGCGAGCCTGGAGACGGCGACCGCGGAGGAGCTGTTCCAGATCCTCGACCAGTCGCAGTGAGATCCGGGGGAGACGACATGAGCGTGACCAGGGAAGAAGAGCTGCTCCGGTACCTGCGCCAGGCCACGGCCGCGTTGCAGGAGGCCCGCCAGGAGCTGCGCGAGGTGCACGAGAAGGCCCGGGAGCCGATCGCGATCGTCGGGATGGCCTGCCGGCTGCCCGGCGGGATCGCCACCCCGGAGGAGCTGTGGCGGCTGGTCGCCACCGGCGGCGAGGGCCAGTCGGGACTGCCCACCGACCGCGGCTGGAACCTCGCGGCCCTCGGCGGCGACGGTACGCGGCACGCCGGCTTCGTGCACGAGGCGGGCTGGTTCGACCCGGCGTTCTTCGGGATCTCGCCGCGCGAGGCGCTGGCGATGGACCCGCAGCAGCGGCTGTTCCTCGAAGCCTCCTGGGAGGCCTTCGAGTACGCCGGACTGGACCCGGAACGGCTGCGCGGCAGCCGGACCGGGGTGTTCGCCGGGATGATGTACCACGACTACCTCCCCGGCGGGGGCGAGGGCGCCGAGGCCTACCTCGGCACCGCCACCGCGGGCAGCGTGGTCTCCGGCCGGGTGGCCTACGCCCTCGGCCTGGAGGGCCCGGCGGTCACCGTGGACACCGCCTGCTCCTCCTCGCTGGTCGCCCTGCACCTGGCCGTGCAGGCCCTCCGGGGCGGGGAGTGCGACCTGGCGCTGGCCGGCGGGGTGACCGTGATGGCCGCGCCCGAGGTGTTCGGCTCGCTGGGCGGTGGGCAGGGCGTGGCCGCGGACGGCCGCTGCAAGTCCTTCGCCGCCGCCGCCGACGGGATGGGCTGGGCCGAGGGCGCGGGCGTGCTGCTGGTGGAACGGCTCTCCGACGCCCGGCGGCTCGGGCACGAGGTGCTCGCGGTGGTGCGGGGCAGCGCGGTCAACCAGGACGGCGCCTCCAGCGGGCTGACGGCCCCCAACGGGCCGTCCCAGCAGCGGGTGATCCGGGAGGCCCTGGCCGCCGCCGGACTCTCGCCCGCCGAGGTGGACGCGGTGGAGGCGCACGGCACCGGCACCCGCCTCGGCGACCCGATCGAGGCCCAGGCGCTGCTCGCCACGTACGGGCAGGGGCGGCCCGAAGGCCGTCCGCTGCTGCTCGGCTCGGTGAAGTCCAACCTCGGCCACACCCAGGCCGCGGCCGGGGTGGCGGGCGTGATCAAGATGGTGCTGGCGATGCGGCACGGCGTGCTGCCGGCCACCCTGCACGTGGACGAGCCGACACCGCTGGTGGACTGGTCGGCGGGCGCGGTGGAGCTGCTGACCGAGGCCCGGCCGTGGCCGGAGGCGGACCGGGCGCGCCGGGCGGCGATCTCCTCCTTCGGGGTGAGCGGCACCAACGCCCACGTGGTCATCGAGCAGGGCGAGGCCCTCGTGGCCCCCGAACCGGCGAGCGTCCCGGCCCTCGTGCCCTGGCCGCTCTCGGCCCGGACGGCCGACGGCCTGCGGGCCCAGGCGCGCCGGCTGCGGGCCTTCGTGGCCGCCACGCCGGAGGCCGGACCGGTGGACGTCGGGCGCGGGCTGCTCGCCCGTACCGTCATGGAGCACCGCGCGGTCCTGCTCGGCGGCGACCGGGAGGCGTTCACCGCCGCGCTCGACGCGCTGGCCGCGGGCGACCCGGCCGGCGAGGGGCGGACGGCGTTCCTGTTCACGGGTCAGGGTGCGCAGCGGGTCGGGATGGGCCGGGAGTTGTACGAGGCGTTCCCGGTGTTCGCGGCGGCGTTCGACGCGGTCTGTGCGGAGCTGGACGGGCGGCTCGGGCGGTCGGTGCGGGAGGTCGTCTTCGCGGGTGCGGAGGATCTGGGCCGGACGGTGTGGGCGCAGGCCGGGCTGTTCGCGGTCGAGGTGGCGTCGTTCCGGCTGCTGGAGTCCTGGGGCGTGGTCCCGGACGTGCTGCTCGGGCATTCGATCGGTGAGGTGGCGGCCGCTCATGTGGCCGGTGTGTTCTCGCTGGCGGACGCGTGCGCCCTGGTGGCGGCGCGGGGCCGGCTGATGGACGCGCTGCCCGAGGGCGGCGCGATGCTCGCCGTGCAGGCCGCCGAGGCCGAGGTGCGGGCGGAGATCGGTGACCGCCTGGACGTGGCGGCCGTCAACGGGCCGCGTTCGGTGGTGGTTTCCGGCCCCGTCGAGGTGGTCGAGGAGTTCGCGGTCGAGTGGGCCTCCCAGGGCCGCAAGACCCGCCGGCTGACCGTCTCGCACGCCTTCCACTCGGCCCTGATGGAGCCGATGCTCGCCGAATTCTCGGCCGTCCTGGCGGAGTTGACCTTCGCCGAGCCGGGCATCCCGATCGTCTCCAACCTGACCGGCGAGATCGCCGGGCCGGGCCTGCTCACCACCCCCGACTACTGGCTGCGCCACGTCCGGGAGGCCGTCCGCTTCGCCGACGGCGTCGACACCCTGGGCGGCCAGGACGTGACCCGCTTCGCCGAGCTCGGCCCCGACGGCGTGCTGTCCGCCCTGGCCCGACAGGCCGACGCCAAGGGCACGTTCGCGCCGCTGCTGCGCCGCGAGCGGGACGAGACGGAGAGCGCCCTGGCCGCGCTCGGCGCGCTCTGGACCGCCGGGACGGCCGTGGACTGGCCGGCCGTCTACGCCGACTGGGGCGGGCACCGGGCGCTGCTGCCCCGGTACGCCTTCGACCGGCAGCACTACTGGGCGCAGCCGCCCGTCGCGCGTCACTCCGCCCGGCCGGAGGAGCGATCCGACGCCTGGCGCTACCGGATCACCTGGAAGCCGGTGCCCACCGCGGCCGTTCCGCCGCTGCTGACCGGCAGCTGGCTGGCGGTGCTGCCCGCCGGGGCGGCGGAGTCCGGCGAACCGGGGTCCGACCTGGCCGAGGCCTGCCTGTCCGCCGTCGAGCGGGCGGGCGCCCGGGTGGTGCGGACCACGACCGAGCGGCTGGCGGACGACCTCGCCCGGATCGCGGACCCGGCCGGGGTGCTGGCCTTCCCCGGCACGGCCCCGGACGCCGATCCCGTCGCCGACGCCCTGGACCTGATCGACGCGCTCACCGCCCTGGACCTGCGGGTGCCGCTCCGGTGGGTCACCTCCGGCGCGGTGACCGTGCGCGAGGAGGAGACCGTCCGGCCCGGACACGCCCGGATCTGGGGCCTGGGCCGGGTGGTCGGCCTGGAGCTGCCCGGCCTGTGGGGCGGGCTGGTGGACGTCTGCGGTCCGGCGGGGCCGGTGCTCGGTGACCGGATGGCCGAGGTGCTGTCCGGAACCGAGGACCAGGTCGCCGTCCGGGCCACCGGGACCTTCGCCCGCCGGCTGGTCCCGGCCGGAACCGGGCCGGTGACGGCCGATCCCGTTCCCGTCACCGGCACCGTCCTGGTCACCGGCGGCACCGGGGCGCTGGGCGCCGCCGTGGCGCGCCGGCTGGCCGGGCAGGGCGTTCCCCACCTGGTGCTGGTCTCCCGCCGGGGCCGGACGGCGCCGGGGGCGGCGGAGCTGGTCGCGGAACTGGAGGCGCTGGGCGCCCGGGTGACCGTCGCCGCCTGCGACACGGCGGACCGGGAGGGGATGGCCGGGGTGCTGGCCGCCGTCCCGGCGGAGTTCCCGCTGAGCGGCGTGGTGCACGCGGCCGGCGTCGGCGACCCGACGCCGTTCGGCAGCACCGCACGCGCCGGGTTCGCGGCGATCGTGGACGGCAAGGCCGAAGGCGCGGTCTGCCTGGACGAGCTGCTGGGGGACACCCCCCTCGACTACTTCGTGCTCTTCTCCTCCGTCGCCGGCGTCTGGGGCAGCGGCGGGCAGTCCGCGTACGCGGTGGCGAACGCCGCGCTGGACGCCCTCGCCGTCGACCGCCGGGCCCGCGGGCTGGCGGCCACCTCCGTGGCCTGGGGCCCGTGGGCGGGCGAGGGCATGGCCGGCGGCGCCGACGCCGAGGAGTTCCTGCGCCGCCGCGGCCTGCGGGCGATGGCCCCGGACCTCGCCCTGGACGCGATGGACACGGCGATCCGGACCGGCGACGTCTGCGTGACCGTCGCGGACGTGGACTGGCAGGCCTTCGTGCCCGGCTTCACCGCGTACCACCCGCAGCCGCTGATCGAGGACGTCCCCGAGGTGCGGCAGGTCCTCGCCGCGGGTGCCGCCGGCGGCCCGCAGGACGGCACCGCGCTGCGCGAGCGCCTCGCCGGGCTGTCCGGTGAGGACGGCCTCGCCCTGCTGCTGGAGACCGTGCAGCAGCAGGCCGCCCTGGTCCTCGGCCACAGCGCGGCCGGGTCGGTCGTCGCCGACCGGGCCTTCCGCGACCTGGGGTTCGACTCGCTGACCGCGGTCGAACTGCGCGACCGGCTGACCGCGGCCACCGGGCTGGCCCTGCCCGCCACCCTGATCTTCGACCACCCCACCCCGAGGGCGCTGGCCGAGCAGATCACGGCCGAACTGCTCGGCGACGACGCCCTCGACGCCGACGAGGCGGAGCAGGCGCGCCGCGCCCTGCTCACCGTCCCGGTGTCCCGGCTGCGCGAGTCCGGACTGCTGGAGCCGCTGCTGCGGCTCGCCTCGCAGGAGTCCGCGCCCGCCGCCGAGGACGCCGCACCCGTGACCGCCATCGAGTCGATCGACGAGATGGACGGCGAAAGCCTGCTGAGGCTGGCCCTCGGCGAACGTGATTCCTGACCGCAGTACGGAGCTTGCGATGGCCTCTACCCAGGACTATGTCGAAGCGTTGCGAGCTTCCCTCAAGGAGACGGAGAAGCTTCGCGCCCGAAACCGTGAACTGACCGCCGCGGTCAGCGAACCCGTGGCGATCGTGTCGATGGCGTGCCGCTACCCCGGCGACGTCTCCTCGCCGGACGACCTCTGGCGGCTGGTCGAACGGGCCGGCGACGCGATCGCCCCCTTCCCCGAGCAGCGCGGCTGGAGGGCGGACGGGCTCGGCGCGGACGCCGCGGCGAGCGACCTCGCCGCCCAGGGCGGGTTCCTGGACGGCGCCGAGCGCTTCGACGCCGCGTTCTTCGGGATCTCCCCGCGCGAGGCCCTCGCCATGGACCCCCAGCAGCGGTTGCTGCTGGAGAGCGGCTGGGAGGCCTTCGAACGGGCCGGGATCGCGCCGGACACCGTGCGCGGCACCCGGACCGGGGTGTTCGTCGGCGCGACCTCCTCCGGCTACGGGGTCGGTGCGGCCGACGCCGACCAGGGGTACGTCCTGGCCGGCGGAGCGACCAGCATCCTCTCCGGCCGGGTGGCGTACGTGTTCGGCCTGGAGGGCCCGGCGGTCACCGTGGACACCGCGTGCTCCTCCTCGCTGGTGGCGCTGCACCTGGCCGTCCAGGCGCTGCGCGCCGGCGAGTGCACGCTGGCGCTGGCCGGCGGGGTGACCGTGCTGACCAACGCGGAGGTCTTCCACGCCTTCAGCGCCCAGCAGGGCCTCGCCTCGGACGGGCGGTGCCGCTCCTTCGGCGCCGGCGCGGACGGCACCGGCTGGGGCGAGGGCGTCGGACTGCTGCTGCTGGAGCGGCTGTCGGACGCGCGCCGCAACGGGCACGAGGTGCTGGCGGTGGTGCGCGGCAGCGCGGTCAACCAGGACGGCGCGTCCAACGGGATGACCGCGCCGAACGGCCCCTCGCAGCGCCGGGTGATCCGGCAGGCGCTGGCCTCCGCGCGGCTCGCCCCGTCCGAGGTGGACGTGGTGGAGGCGCACGGCACCGGCACCCGGCTGGGCGACCCGATCGAGGCGCAGGCGCTGCTGGCGACCTACGGCCGGGGCCGCGGCGACGAGCCGCTGTGGCTGGGCTCGATCAAGTCCAACATCGGGCACACCCAGTCGGCGGCCGGTGTCGCGGGCATCATCAAGATGGTGCAGGCGATGCGGCACGGCCTGCTGCCCGCCACCCTGCACGCCGAGCAGCCGACGCCCCACGTGGACTGGTCGGCGGGCGCGGTGGAACTGCTGGCCGAGGCCCGGCCGTGGCCCGAGGCGGACCGTCCGCGCCGCGCGGGCGTCTCCTCCTTCGGCATCAGCGGCACCAACGCTCACGTCATCCTGGAGCAGGGCGATCCGTTGTCCGCGCCGGAACCGGTGGAGAACAGCGGCCCGGTGCTCTGGCCGGTGTCCGCCAGGAGCCCGGAGGGGCTGCGCGGACAGGCCGAGAGGCTGGCCGAGTTCGCGGCGACCGGGCCCGACCCGGCGGCCGCGGGGCACGCGCTGGCCGTCACCCGGGCGGCGCTGGAACACCGCGCGGTGGTCCTCGGGGACTCGGCCGCAGGCCTCGGCGAGGGGCTGGCGGCGCTGGCCGAGGGACGTTCCGCCCAGGACGTGCTGACCGGGGTCTCGACCGAGGGGCGGACGGCGTTCCTGTTCACCGGTCAGGGTGCGCAGCGGGTCGGCATGGGCCGGGAGTTGTACGAGGCGTTCCCCGCCTTCGCGTCGGCGTTCGACGCGGTCTGCGCGGAGCTGGACGCGAGGCTCGGGCGGTCGGTGCGGGAGGTCGTCTTCGACGGCGTCGAGGATCTGGACCGGACGGTGTGGGCGCAGGCCGGGCTGTTCGCGGTCGAGGTGGCGTCGTTCCGGCTGCTGGAGTCCTGGGGCGTGCTCCCGGACGTGCTGCTCGGACATTCGATCGGTGAGGTGGCGGCCGCTCATGTGGCCGGGGTGTTCTCGCTGGCGGACGCGTGCGCCCTGGTGGCGGCGCGGGGCCGGCTGATGGACGCGCTGCCCGAGGGCGGCGCGATGCTGGCGGTGCAGGCCGCCGAGGCCGAGGTGCGGGCGGAGATCGGCGACCGGCTGGACGTCGCGGCCGTCAACGGCCCGACCTCCGTGGTGGTTTCCGGGCCGGCGGACGCGGTCGAGGAGTTCGCCGCGCGCTGGTCGGCCGAGGGCCGCAAGATCCGTCGGCTGACGGTCTCGCACGCCTTCCACTCGGTCCTGATGGAGCCGATGCTCGCCGAATTCGCCGCCGTGCTGGCGGAGTTGACCTTCGCCGAGCCGCGTATCCCGGTCGTCTCCAACCTGACCGGCGGGATCGCCGAGCCGGGCCTGCTCACCACCCCCGACTACTGGCTGCGCCAGGTCCGCGAGGCCGTCCGCTTCGCCGACGGCGTCGACGCCCTGGGCCGACGGGGCGTCACCCGCTTCGCCGAGCTCGGCCCCGACGGCGTGCTGTGCGGGATGGCCCAGCACGCCGGCGTCGAGGGCGCCTTCGCGCCGCTGCTGCGCGGCTCCGGCCACGACGGCGTGCGCACCTTCCACGCCGCCGTCGGCGCGCTCTGGGCGGCGGGTGCCGCCGTGGACTGGCCGGCGGCCTTCGCGGGCCGTGGCGAGGGGCGGGTCGTGCTGCCCACGTACGCCTTCCAGCACCAGTCCTACTGGGCCCGTCCCGCCGCTCCCGCCACCGCGGCCGAGGGCGCGGAGGGCACCGCCGAGGGCCGGTTCTGGGCCGCCGTCGAGCGCGAGGACGTGGCCGAACTGACCGGCGCCCTCGGCGTGGACGCGGACCAGGGGGAGCTGCGGGCCGTGCTGCCCGCGCTGTCCTCCTTCCGGCGCCGCCGCCGGGACGAGGCCGTCATCGACTCCTGGCGCTACCGGGTCCGCTGGAAGCCGCTCGCCGACGCGCCCGCCGCGGGCACGCTCACCGGCACCTGGCTGGTCGTCGCGACCCCGGGGGACACCGACGCCCAGCGGCTGCTGACCGCCGCCGGCGCCGACGTGGTCCTGCTGGAGTTCGGCCCCGGGGCCACCCGGGCCTCCCTGGCCGCCCGGCTGCGCGAGCTCGCGGCCGCCCCGGCCGGCGTGGTCGCCTGCCCGGCCCGGCACCCCGAGCCGGTCCCGGCAGCCGTCGCGCTGATCCAGGCGCTCGGAGACGCGGGCATCGACGCCCCGCTCTGGCTGGCCACCCGGGGCGGGGTGTCGGTGGGCCGCTCCGACGGGCCGTCCGACCCGGTGGCGGCGCAGCTCTGGGGCCTCGGCCGGGCCGCCGCCCTGGAACTGCCGGAACGCTGGGGCGGGCTGGTCGACCTGCCGCCCGCCGAGGACGCCAGGACGGCCGCCCGGCTGGCCGCCGTCCTGACCGGCACCGAGGACCAGGTCGCCGTCCGGGGCGCCGGCACGTACGTCCGCCGCCTGGTGCGGGCCGCCCGACCGGACGGTGCCGAACCGCTCGGGCCGCCCTCGGGAACGGTGCTGGTGACCGGCGGCACCGGGGCGCTGGGCGCCGAGGTGGCGCGCTGGCTGGCCGGTCGGGGCGTTCCCCATCTCGTGCTGACCAGTCGGCGCGGTTCGGCGGCCGAGGGCGTGGACGCGCTGGTGGCCGAGCTGGCCGGGCTGGGTGCCCGGGTGACGGTCGCCGCCTGCGACGCCGCCGACCGGGCGGCGCTGGCGGCGGTGCTCGACGCGATCCCGGCCGAGTTCCCGCTGACCGGCGTGGTGCACGCGGCCGGCGTCGGCCAGGCGACCTTGCTGATGGACACCGCCGCCGAGGAGATCACCGCCGTGCTCGGCGGGAAGGCCGACGGCGCGGCACACCTGGACGAGCTGACCGCCGGGCTGGACCTGGAGCTGTTCGTCGTCTTCTCCTCGATCTCGGCCACCTGGGGCTCCGGCGCCCAGGCCGTCTACGGTGCCGCCAACGCCTACCTGGAGGCGCTGGTCGAACAGCGCCGGGCGGCCGGCCTGGCCGCGCTGGCCGTCGCCTGGGGCCCGTGGGCGGAGGCGGGCATGGCCGTGCAGGGGGAGTCGGAGGACTTCCTGCGCCGCCGCGGGCTCGCCCTGCTGGACCCGGCCCTCGCCGTGGGGGCGCTCGACCGGGCCGTCGCCGGGGGCGAGGCCTGCGTGGCGGTGGCGGACGTCCGCTGGGAGCGCTTCGCCCCCGCGTTCACGGCCAGCCGCCGCCGTCCGCTGATCGAGGACCTGCCCGAGGTGCTCCGGGCCCTGGAAGCCCCGGCCGCCGAGCCGGCCGAGGGTGTCTCCCCGCTGGCCGGGAAGCTCGCCGCGCTGCCGCCCGCCGAGCAGGAACGGACCCTGCTCGACCTGGTCCGGCGGCTGGCGGCGGCCGTGCTCGGCCACCGCGAGGCGGGCGACGTCCCGCCGGAGGTCCCGTTCAAGGGCCTCGGCTTCGACTCGCTCACCGCGCTCGAACTGCGCAACGCCCTGGCCGCCGAGACCGGGCTGCGGCTCTCCGCCACCCTGGTCTTCGACCACCCCACGCCGCGCGAACTGGCCGCCCAGCTGCGTGGCGAGCTGCTCGGCACCGCGGTGGCGGCCGAGGCCGTGCGGGCCGAGGCCACCGCGCTGGAGGAGCCGATCGCGATCGTCGCGATGAGCTGCCGCTACCCCGGCGGGGTCGAGAACCCCGAACAGCTCTGGCGGCTGGTCGCCGACCGGGTGGACGCGGTCTCCGGGCTGCCCGGCGACCGCGGCTGGCCGCCGCTCGGCGTGCCCTCCGGCGAGGCGGGCGCGGACGCCACCTGGGCCGGCGGATTCCTGTCCGGCGTCGCCGACTTCGACCCGGCGCTGTTCGCCATCTCGCCGCGCGAGGCGCTGGCCATGGACCCCCAGCAGCGGCTGCTGCTGGAGACCGTCTGGGAGGCGTTCGAACGGGCCGGGGTGGACGCGCGCTCGCTGCGCGGCAGCCGCACCGGCGTGTTCATCGGCACCAACGGCCAGGACTACGCGGCGCTGCTCTCCGGCCCCTCCGACAGCGAGGGGCACCGGGGCACCGGCACCGCGGCCGCCGTGCTCTCCGGCCGGATCTCGTACGTGTTCGGGCTGGAGGGCCCGGCCATGACGGTGGACACCGCCTGCTCCTCCTCCCTGGTCGCCCTGCACTCGGCGGCCGAGGCGCTGCGCCGCGGCGAGTGCACCATGGCCCTCGCGGGCGGCGCCACGGTGATGGCGACCCCGTCGGCCTTCGTGGAGTTCAGCCGCCAGCTGGGCCTGGCCGCCGACGGCCGGTGCAAGGCCTTCGCCGCCGCGGCCGACGGCACCGGCTGGGGCGAGGGCGTCGGGATCCTGCTGCTGGAGCGGTTGTCCGACGCCCGGCGCAACGGCCACCGGGTGCTCGGCATCGTGCGCGGCAGCGCGGTCAACCAGGACGGTGCGTCGAACGGTCTGACGGCGCCGAACGGCCCGTCGCAGGAGCGGGTGATCCGGCAGGCGCTGGCCAACGCCGGGCTGTCGGCCGCCGAGGTCGACGCCGTGGAGGCGCACGGCACCGGAACCCGCCTCGGGGACCCGATCGAGGCGAAGGCCCTGCTGGCCACCTACGGGCAGGGCCGGGACGGGGAGCCGCTCTGGCTGGGCTCGATCAAGTCCAACATCGGCCACACCCAGGCCGCCGCCGGCATCGCCGGGATCATCAAGATGGTCATGGCGATGCGGTACGGCACGCTGCCGGCGACCCTGCACGTGGACGAGCCCACCCCGCACGTCGACTGGTCCACCGGGGCGGTCGAACTGCTGACCGAGGCCCGGCCGTGGCCGCGGGCCGAACGGCCGCGCCGCACCGCCGTCTCCTCGTTCGGCATGAGCGGTACCAACGCCCACGTCATCATCGAACAGGGCGAGCCCGCCCCGGCCGAGCCCGCCGGGCGTCGGCCGCACGGTCCGCTGCCGTGGCCGCTGTCCGGGCAGACCCCGGCGGCGCTGCGGGCCCAGGCCGCCCGGCTGGGCGAGCACCTGAAGGACCGCCCGGAGGACGGACCGGCCGAGGTGGCCCGGGCCCTGTCCGGGCGGACGGCGCTGGCGCACCGCGCGGTGGTGACCGGCGCGGACCGGGCCGAGCAGGACCGGGAGCTGGCGGCGCTGGCCGCCGGGGAGCCCGGCGCGGGCGTGGTCACCGGTACGGTCGCCGAGGGGCGGACGGCGTTCCTGTTCACCGGTCAGGGTGCGCAGCGGGTCGGCATGGGCCGGGAGTTGTACGAGGCGTTCCCCGCCTTCGCGGACGCCTTCGACGCGGTCTGCGCGGAGCTGGACCTGCTGCTGGACCGGCCGGTGAAGGACGTGGTGTTCGAGGGCGTCGAGGACCTGGACCGGACGGTGTGGGCGCAGGCCGGGCTGTTCGCGGTCGAGGTGGCGTCGTTCCGGCTGCTCGAATCCTGGGGTGTGGTCCCCGACTTCCTGCTCGGGCACTCGATCGGCGAGGTGGCGGCCGCTCACGTCGCCGGGGTGTTCCCGCTGGCGGACGCCTGTGCGCTGGTGGCGGCGCGCGGCCGGCTGATGGACGCGCTGCCGAGCGGCGGGGCGATGCTGGCGGTCGAGGCCACCGAGGCCGAGGTTCGCGACGCGATCGGCGAGCGGCTGGACGTGGCGGCCGTCAACGGGCCGACCTCGGTGGTGGTCTCCGGGCCGGTCGAGGCGGTGGAGGAGCTGGCCGGGCGGTGGAAGGCCGAGGGCCGGCGAATCCGCCGGCTGACCGTCTCGCACGCCTTCCACTCGGCGCTGATGGAGCCGATGCTCGCCGAATTCTCGGCCGTCCTGGCGGAGTTGACCTTCGCCGAGCCGCGCATTCCGCTGCTGTCCAACGTCAGCGGGACGCTCGCCGAACCCGGGCTGCTCACCACCCCCGACTACTGGCTGCGCCAGGTCCGCGAGGCGGTCCGCTTCGCCGACGGCGTCACCCGCCTCGGCGAGCACGGCGTGACCCGCCTCCTGGAGCTGGGCCCCGACGGCGTGCTCTGCGGGCTGGCCCAGCAGACCCTCCCCGACGCCGTGCTCGCCCCGCTCCAGCGGGCCGGGCGGGACCAGGTGGACACGCTCTGGCACGGCCTCGGCCGGCTCTGGACGGCCGGTGCCCAGGTCGACTGGGCGGCGGCCCTGCCGGCCGGTCCGCACGCGGAACTGCCCACCTACGCCTTCCAGCGCGAGCGCTACTGGCCCCGGCCGGTCGCCGGGGCCGGCGACGTCGCGGCGCTCGGGCAACTGCCCGCCGGGCACCCGCTGCTGGGCGCCGTCCTGGCTCTGGCCGGGGACGGCGGCGCGGTGCTGACCGGACGGCTGTCCACGGCGAGCCACCCGTGGCTGGCCGACCACGTGGTGCTGGGCCGGACCGTGGTGCCCGGCACCGCGCTGGTCGAACTCGCGCTGCGGGCCGGCGAGCAGGTCGGCCGTACGGTGCTGGACGAACTGGTGGTGCGGTCCCCGCTCGCCCTCCCCGAACGGGGCGAGGCCCAGGTCCAGGTCCGGGTGACCGCGCCCGGCGACGGCGGCGACTGCCGGCTGGAGATCCACGCCCGGCCCGACACCGGTGACCGGACGCCCTGGACCTGCCACGCCACCGGCCTGCTGACCGAGGCCGCACCGGCCGAGCCCTTCGAACTGGCGGCCTGGCCGCCGCCGGCCGCCGAGCCGGTGCCGCTGGACGGCTTCTACGACACCCTGGCCGACAGCGGCTACGGCTACGGGCCGGCCTTCCGCGGCCTGCGCGCCGCCTGGCGGGCCGAGGACGCGGTCTACGCCGAGGTCGCGCTGCCCGAGGAGGCGGCGGACGAGGCCGCCGGCTTCGCCCTGCACCCGGCGCTGCTGGACGCGGCGCTGCACGCCGTCGGCTTCGCCGGCGGGAGCGAGGTCGAGGGCACCGCCCTGCCGTTCGCCTGGACCGGCGTGCGGGTGGACGCGGTGGGCGCCTCGGTGCTGCGGGCGCGGATCACCCGGACCGCCGAGGGCGTCGCGCTGCGGCTGGCCGACGGCACCGGAAGCCCGGTGGCCACCGTGCGTTCGCTGGTGATGCGCGAGGTGTCCCCGGAGGCGCTCGGCGCCACGGCCGACGCCGGACCGGACGCGCTGTTCGCGGTGGACTGGCGGCCGGTGCCCCCGGCGGCCGGTGCGGCCGAGCCGGACCTGACCGGGTGGGCCGCGGTCGGCGAGGCGGCCCCCGAGGGCGGGCCGGCCCGCCGCCACACCGACCTGGCGGCCCTGGTCGCCGCCCTGGAACAGGGCGCGGCCGTACCGTCGGTGACCGTCCTGGCGGTCTCCGCCGGTGCCGCCGGTGTTGACGGTGCGCTCGGGGCCGAGGCCGTGCACGGGGCGACCGCCCGGGTGCTCGGCGAGGTACGGGCCTGGCTGGCCGAGGAGCGGTTCGCCGACTCCCGGCTGGTGGTGCTCACCCGCGGGGCGACCCCGGCCGGGTCCGGCACCGGTGGCGAGGCCGACCCGGCCGGCGCCGCCGTGTGGGGACTGGTCCGCTCCGCGCAGACCGAGAACCCGGACCGGATCGTGCTGGTGGACGTCGAACCGCAGGGCGGCGCGGCCGACCCGTGGGCCGGCTGGCCCGCGCTGGTGGGCGGCGAGGAGCCCCAACTCGCGGTCCGCGGCGGCGACATCAGGGTGCCGCGACTGGTCCGGGAGGCCACCGTCGCCCGGCTGACCCCGCCGGAGCCCGCGGGCGCCTGGCGGCTCGGTCTCGCGGGGCGGGGCGCCGGACTGGAGGACGTGGCGCTGGTGCCCGCGCCGGACGCCGACGCGCCGCTGGGCGCGGACGAGGTCCGGGTCGCGGTGCGCTCGGCGGGCGTCAACTTCCGGGACGTGCTGATCGGTCTGGGCATGTACCCGGACCGGACGGCCGCGATGGGCTCCGAGGCCGCCGGCGTCGTGCTGGAGGTCGGCGCCGGAGTGACCGACCTCGCCCCGGGCGAGCGGGTCTTCGGCTTCTTCGCCGGTGGCGCGGCCGTCCGGGCCGTCACCGACCGGCGGCTGCTGGCCCGCGTCCCGCAGGGCTGGTCCTTTGCCCAGGCCGCCTCCGTACCGCTGGTGTTCGCCACCGCCTACTACGGGCTGCGCGACCTGGCCGACGCGCAGCGGGGCGAATCGGTGCTGGTGCACGCCGCGGCCGGCGGCGTCGGCATGGCGGCCGTCCAACTCGCCCGCCACTTCGGCCTGGAGGTGTTCGGCACCGCCAGTCCGGGCAAGTGGCGCACGCTGCGGGAGCTGGGGCTGGACGAGGCGCACATCGCCTCCTCCCGCGACCTCGCCTTCGAGGAGCGGTTCCGCACCGCGACCGGCGGGCGCGGGGTCGACCTGGTGCTGAACTCGCTGGCCGGGGAGTTCACCGACGCCTCGCTGCGGCTGCTGGCCGAGGGCGGGCGCTTCCTGGAGATGGGCAAGACCGACGTCCGGCAGCCGGCCGGCCTCCGGTACCGGGCCTTCGACCTCGGCGACGCCGGACCGGCCCGGATGGGCGGCATCCTGCACGAGGTGATCGAGCTGTTCGAGGCCGGTGCGCTGCGGATGCTGCCGATCACCGCCTGGGACGTCCGGGACGCGGTCGGCGCCTTCCGGCACGTCAGCCAGGCCCGGCACGTCGGCAAGAACGTGCTGACGCTGCCGGTGGAGCCGGACCCCGAGGGCACGGTGCTGATCACCGGTGGCACCGGGACGCTGGGCGGGCTGCTGGCCCGGCACCTGGCGGCCACGCACGGCGTGCGCCACCTGACCCTGCTGAGCCGCCGGGGCGCGGACGGCCCGGACGTGCGGGAACTCCTCGCCGAGCTGGGCGAGTCGGGCGCCCGGGCGGAGGTCGTCGCCTGCGACGCGGCCGACCGCACCGCCCTGGCCCAGGTGCTGGACGGCCTCGCCCGTCCGCTGACGGGCGTGGTGCACGCCGCCGGCGTGCTGGACGACGGGGTGTTCGGCACCCTGACGCCGGAGCGCCTCTCCCGGGTGCTGCGCCCGAAGGTGGACGCGGCGCTCAACCTGCACGAGCTGACGGCGCACCTCGACCTGTCGATGTTCGTGCTGTACTCCTCGGTGTCGGGCACCTTCGGCTCCGGCGGGCAGGCCAACTACGCGGCCGCGAACGCCTTCCTGGACGCCCTGGCCGCCCGGCGGACGGCCTCCGGCCAGGCCGGCCAGTCGCTGGCCTGGGGCCTGTGGGAGCAGGCCAGCGGGCTCACCGGCCACCTCGGGAAGGTCGACCAGGCCCGGGCCGGCAGCCTCAGCGCGCCGCTGTCCACCGCCCGGGCGCTCGCCCTGTTCGACCGGGCGCGCACCGCGGGCCGCTCCCACCTGGTGCCGGTCGACATCGACCTGGGCGTGCTGCGCGCCGCCGCCCACCCGGTGCCCGCGCTGCTGCGGGCGCTGGTGGGCCAACCGGTCCGCCGGGCCGCCGACAACCGGCGCCCGGACGGCCCGGCGCTGGCCGAGCGGCTGGCGGTGATGGCAGACGCCCAGCGCGACGCGGCCCTGCTGGACCTGGTCACCGGGAACGCCGCGGTGGTCCTCGGACACGGCTCGACGGACGCCGTCGCGGCCGACCGGCCGTTCAAGGACCTCGGGTTCGACTCGCTGACCTCGGTCGAGCTGCGCAACCGGCTGAACACCGCCACCGGCCTGCGGCTGCCCCCCACCCTGGTCTTCGACCACCCGACCCCGGCCGCGCTCGCCCGCCACCTGCGGGAGAGCCTGCTGCCGCAGGCCGACCCGGTGGAGGACCTGCTCGGCCGGCTGGCCGGAATGGAGGCCGATCTGGTCGCGCTGGCCGGGGCGGAACGGGCCGGGGCCCGCGCCAGGCTGGAGCAGCTGCTCGACCGGCTGCGGGACGCCGACGGGCCGCAGCCGGAGCACGACGACAGCGACCTGGAGTCCGCGACGGCCGAGGACATCTTCGCCCTGATCGACGACGAGCTGGGGAGCTGACGGCGGGCCGGCGGGGCGTTCCGGGTCAGGTCACCAGACCGCGCCGGAACGCCTCGCCGACCGCGCCCGCCCGGTCGCGGACCCCGAGCTTGTCGTAGATCCGCAGCAGGTGCGTCTTGACGCTGGCCTCGGTGATGAACAGCTTGCCGGCGACCTCCTTGTTGGAGGAGCCGTGGGCGACCAGCCGCATCACCTCCAGCTCACGGGCGCTCAGCACGCCGAGGCTGGGCCGGCGCACCCGGTCCATCAGCCGTTTGGTGATGGCGGGGGAGAGCATCGCGTCGCCCCGGGCCGCGACCCGGGCCGCGCGCAGCAGCTCCTCGGTGGGCGCGTCCTTCAGCAGGTAGCCGGTGGCGCCGGCCTCGATCGCGGGCAGCACGTCGTTGTCGGTGTCGAAGGTGGTCAGCACCAGCACCCGCACCTCGGGCGCGCTCTCGCCGAGCCGGTGGATCGCGGTGACGCCGTCCATCACCGGCATGCGCAGGTCCATCAGCACCAGGTCGGGCTTCAGTTCGGCGACCCGGTCGAGCGCCTCGGCGCCGTTGCCGGCCTCGCCGACGACCTCGAACTCCGGGCTGTTGGCGAACGCGCCGCGCAGGCCGTCCCGGACGATCGGGTGGTCGTCGACGATCAGCAGCCGTACGGGGGCGGGCTGTTCGCTCATGCGCCGCCGCCCCGGCGGATCGCGGGCACGCTCGCGTTCACCGCGGTGCCCGAGCCCGGGGTGCTCTCCACGGTCAGTGTCCCGAGCACCCGGTCGAGCCGTCGGCGCAGGCCGTCCAGTCCGTACCCGCTGTCGCCGTCGGCGGGCGGCGGCCCGTCGAGGTCGGTCACGGTGAAGCCGACCCCGTCGTCGTGAACGTCCAGCATGACCGTGTCCTCCAGGTAGGAAATGGTCAGTCTGACCTTACTGGCAGCGGCGTGCTTCGCGGTGTTCGCCAGGGTCTCCTGGGCGGCACGGAACAGGGCGACCTCGATCTCCGTCAGCAGCGGGACGGGATCACCGGTGGTCTCCACCGAGGCCGGCACGCCCGCACGCGCCGACCAGCGCTGGGCCAGCTCCCGGATCGCGTTCGGCAGGTGCGCCTCCTCCAGCTCCGCCGGCCGCAGCGCGGCCACCGAGCGCCGGGCCGCGGTGAGGCTCTCCCGGGCCAGCCCCCGGGCCTGTTCGAGGTGCCACTCGCGCTGCTCGGGCTGCGGTCGGGCCCGGTCGGCGGCCTGGAGCTGGGTGATGATGCCGGCCAGTCCCTGGGCGATGGTGTCGTGGATCTCCCGGGCCATCCGCTCGCGTTCGTCCTGGATGCCCGCCTCCCGGGCCTGGATCAGCAGTTGGGCGTGCAGGCCGTTGTTCTCGGCGATCACCGTCTTCAACTCCGTGACCAGCCGGCAGCGTTCCTCGCTGCGCTCGTTGAAGCGGTGCGACAGGTTGCCGAACAGGCCGATCAGGCAGGTCTGGAGGCAGACCGAGGCGGCGGCGATGGCGATCCGCCGGGAGCTGTCCGGCACCCCGCCGGGGATCAGGTTGATGATCAGCGAGGTGGCGCCGACGCTGACGAAGGCCCACTGCGGCGGGAGCAGGTCGTAGGCCTGGACGAACCCGATCACGGCGAACACGAAGAAGATCGGGTGCTGGGTCATCAGCAGTGCGGCCAGCACCAGCTGGCCCGCCACGTAGGTCAGCATCGGGCCGGTGCGGCCCGTCCACTGCGGCGACCGCAGGGTGTACATCGCCAGCGTCCACGCGGCGGTCACCGCGACCAGCGGGAAGACGGTGACGCGGGCGGTGGCCGCCCCCTCCTCCGGCTGCACGACGCACAGCACGGTGGCCACGCCCAGCAGCACGACGGGAAGGGGGGTGAGGAAGCGACGCAGGTCGATCGGTTCGGCGCTCTTCATGGTGCTGCTCCTCGGCCCCCGCTGCTTCCCCGGCTCCCGCCCCGCCGCGACCGCCCGTGACCGCGGACCTCCACCCTAGGCCTACTCCCGGAGCGGACCTCCGGCCCGGGCCTACTCCCAGCGGAAGAGCCGTGCGGCCGCGACACCGAAGACCACCGTGTAGCCGACGAGGACCAACAGGGCCGTGGTGCCCGGCAGGTGACCCTTGGCCACGTCGCCGAAGGCCTGGACGGAGGCGCCGAGCGGGGTGAAGTCACCGATCCGGTTGACCGCGGCGGGCATCTGGTCGCGGGGCACGTACAGGCCCGCGAAGAACATCAGCGGGAAGAACAGCATGCTGCCCGCGCCGGTGGCGGCCTTGGTGGTCTTGAGCACCGAGGCGACGAACAGCCCGATGGACAGCACCGCGGTGGCCGAGAGCAGGAAGGTCAGCGCGAAGCCGAGCGGGTTGCTCGGCAGCTTGACGTCCCACAGCAGGCGCGCGGTCGCGAGCACCAGGACGGTGGTGGCGATCGCCACGGTGATCTGGACCACCAACTGGGCGATCAGCACCCGGGCCGGGCCCACCGGCGTGGTCGACAGCCGGCGCAGGATGCCCTTCTCCCGGTAGCCCACCAGGTAGCCCGGGGTGATGAACAGGCCGGTCATCGCGAAGGCCAGCACCACGGTGACGGGCGTGTAGGAGTCGATGGCGCGCTGGCCGAGCTCGGCCTTGAACTCGCGGGAGGACGGGATGCTGCCGATGATCACCACCAGGGCGACCGGGAAGAGCAGCGTCCAGAAGTACGCGGCCGGGTCTCGCAGGAAGAGCTTGAACTCCACGGCCGTGAGCCGGTTCATCGCCCGCACGGGGGGCCTCCTTCTAGGGGTCGGGGGTCGGCTACGGGCCGGGGATCAGTGGGAGGGGTGGTCGAACCGGCGGCCGGTCAGGGCGAGGAACGCGTCCTCCAGACTGGCCAGCTCCGCGCGCAGGTCGGCCGCGACGATCTGGTTGCGGGCGAGCGCCGAGGTGACGGCGTACACCAGGTTGCCCGTGCCGGTGACCTCCACCTGGGAGCCGTGCCGCTGGACCGAGGTCACCTCGGGGAGCGAGGTCAGGATGTGGTCGTCGAGCGGGGAGGTCGGGCGGAAGCGCACCTTCTGCTCGGCGCCCACCCCGGCCACCAGACCGGCGGGGGTGTCCAGCGCGACGATCCGGCCGCCGTCGATCAGGGCCAGCCGGTCGCAGAGCCGCTCGGCCTCCTCCATGAAGTGGGTGACCAGGACGACGGTGATGCCCCGGGCGCGGACCTGCTCGATCAGCTCCCAGGTGTCCCGCCGGGCCGCCGGGTCCAGACCGGTGGTCAGCTCGTCCAGCACGGCCACCTTCGGGTTGCCGACCAGCGCCAGCGCGATGGACAGCCGCTGCTTCTGGCCGCCGGAGAGGCTGGCGAACGGACTGTTCATCTTGTCCAGCAGGTTCAGCTCGGCGAGCAGCTCCCGCCAGTCGGCGTGGTCGTCGTAGAAGGAGGCGTACAGCTCCATCGCCTCGGCGACCCGCAGCTTGTCCGGCATCTCGCTCTTCTGGAGCTGCATGCCCAGGATGCGGTGCAGCTTGGCGGCGTCGCGCTGGGGGTCCAGGCCGTGCACCGAGATGCTCCCGCCGCCGGGCTTGCGCAGCCCGGCGATGCACTCGACCGTCGTGGTCTTCCCGGCGCCGTTGGGGCCGAGGATGCCGAAGATCTCCCCCTCCTGCACCTCGAACGAGATGTCGTCCACGACGACCTTCTGGCCGTACTGCATCCGCAGGTTCGAAACGACGATCGCTGGCACGGTCTTGGTCTCCGTTCTCCGAGGTCCCACCAGTGTCCGGCCCGCACCGCCGCGCCCGGATCGACCTGGTGATATCCATCCGGTGGAACTTCCCGCGATCGAACGGTTGACACCCGGATCCGACCCGCGCGGCCCCGGACGTCGCGACCGGCTCCCAGGCCCGGCCCCTAATCACCTGCCCGGGCCCCGGATAGGGGTGTCGGCCCTGTGACGGCCATGCCTACGCTCGGCCCCATTCGCGGAGGCTGAAGGGGCACGGGACGATGGAGTCGAGTGAGCGGCAACTCCGGGCGCAGATGCGCTTCTTCCACGACCTGGTGCGCAAGCTCGCCGCCCAGGGCGATCCCTACGCGAAGGTGCTGAGCGCGCCGGACAACCCCTACCCCGCGTACGAGGAGATCCGGGCGCGGGGCCGGGTCTACCGCAGCCCGCTGGGCACCTGGGTCACCACCGACCACGAACTCGCCAACCAGGTGCTGCGGGACAAGCGCTTCGGCGTGCGCAAGGCCGACGGCGAGAAGGTGCCGGAGTTCATGAACTTCGACAACTCCATGCTCGGCCTCGACCCGCCGCACCACACCCGGCTGCGCCGGATGACCATGCCCACCCTCAACCCGCGCGTCGTCGAGCGCTGGCGCGACCGGGCCGAGGAGATCTGCCACCGGCTGATCGACGACATCCTGGCCCAGGGCGACCGGTTCGACCTGATGACCGCCTTCGCCCACCACCTGCCGACCGCGGTGATCGGCGACCTGGTCGGCATCCCCGAGGAGGACCGGGAGCACTTCCACCACCTCAGCCGGGAGATCGTCCCGCTGCTGGACGGTGTGGTCACCTACGAGAAGGCGCGCAGCGTGGACGCCGCCATCGCCGGGATGACCGAGCTGTTCACCCGGATCGTCGAGCAGCGCCGGGTCGAGCCGCGCGAGGACATGATCAGCCGGATGCTGCCGCTGGTCGACGAGGGCAGCCTGAGCATGGACGAACTGCTGCCGCTGTGCATGTTCCTGCCGCTGGCCGGCACCGAGACCACCGTCAACCTGATCGGCAACGGCATCCTGGCGCTGCTGCGCCACCCCGAGCAGTGGCGGATGGTGGCCGAGGACCCGGAACTGGCCCAGAACGTGGTCAACGAGACGCTGCGCCACGACCCGCCGGTGCAGACCTACCGGCGGATCGTCCACGAGCCGGTCGAGCTGGGCGGTGTCGTGCTGCCCGTCGACAGCGAGCTGGCGATCGTGGCCGCCGGGGCCAACCGGGACCCGCAGGTCTTCCCCGACCCCGCCCGCTTCGACATCACCCGGGTCAGCCGCAACGACACCCTGGCGTTCTCGGCCGGCATCCACTACTGCCTGGGCGCGCCGCTGGCCAGGTTCGAGGCCGAGGTGGCCTACCGGACCCTCATCTCCCGGATGCCCGGGCTGCGGCAGGCCGGGCCGGTGCGCCGGCGGGGCTCCTTCATCATTCGCGGCCTGCGGGAGTTCCCGCTGTCGGCGAGCTGACCCGGCGTCGGCGCACGGCTCCCCGGCGCGGGTCGGCCGCGACCGCACCACGACCGCGTACGGCGCGACCCGCGCACACGGCACTTCCCAGTGGAGGGATCATGGCGGACCCGATCATCCTCGCCGAAGGACTGCACAAGCACTTCGGCGAGGTCCACGCCCTACGAGGGCTCGACCTCGCCGTCCCGGCCGGGACGGTCTGCGGGGTGCTCGGCCCCAACGGCGCCGGCAAGACCACCGCGGTGAACATCCTCGCGACCCTGATGGACCCGGACGCCGGGCACGCCCGGATCGCCGGGCTGGACGTGGTCCGCGAGGCCGACCGGGTGCGCTCGGTGATCGGCCTGGCCGGGCAGTTCGCCGCGGTGGACGAGAAGCTGACCGGCCGCGGCAACCTGCGGATGTTCGGCCGGCTCTACCACCTGCCCCGTCGGCAGGTGCACCAGCGGGCCGACGAACTCCTGGAGCGCTTCGGCCTGATGGAGGCGGCCGACCGGCAGGTGCGCGGCTACTCCGGCGGCATGCGCCGCCGGCTCGACCTCGTCGCCAGCCTGATCCTGCGCCCCCAGGTGCTCTTCCTGGACGAGCCGACCACCGGCCTCGACCCGCGCAGCCGCGGCGAGATCTGGGACTGCGTGCGGGAGCTCGTCGCCGAGGGCACCACCGTGCTGCTCACCACCCAGTACCTGGACGAGGCCGACCAACTGGCCGACGACATCGCGGTGGTGGACTACGGCCGGGTGATCGCCGAGGGCACCCCCGACCAACTCAAGTCGACGATCGGCAACCGCTTCGACGTGGTCGTCGAGGACCCGGCGCTGCTGCCGCAGGCCTCCGCCGTGCTGCACCGGCTGACCGGGGCCGAGCCGACCGGGACCGGCGAGAACAGCCTGAGCGTGCCGTCCGCGGACGGCACCGTGCGGGTCGCCGAACTCGTCCGGGAGCTGGACCGGGCGGGGATCGAGGTCGCCGACGTCAGCCTGCGCCGCCCCACCCTCGACGAGGTGTTCCTGCGCCTGACCGACCGCTCGGCCCCGGCCGACACCGAAACCGACGGCGACGCCCCGGCCGGCGCCCGAGCCGACGACAGAGTCAAGGACCACGCCTGATGACCGTCCAGATCACCCCCGTTGCCCGCCGGACCCCGGTGACCCGCCTGCGCTGGGCGCTGTCGGACGGCTTCGTCCTCGTCGGGCGCGAGTTCAGCCGGCTGCGCCAGGAGCCCGGCTCACTGATCGCCGCCCTGATCTTCCCCGCCGTGATGGTGCTGCTGTTCGGCTACGTCTTCGGCAGCGCCATCCGGATTCCGGGCGGCGGTGACTACCGCGCCTACCTGATGCCCGGGCTGTTCGCGATGGTGACGGCCAGTTCGGTGGTGGCGGTGATCGAGAGGGTCGCCGCCGACGTCTCGCGCGGACTGATGAGCCGATTCCGCTCGATGCCGATGTCGCGGGTCGCGGTCGCCTTCGGGCACACCGCCTCCGACATGGTCGGCGGCCTGCTCAGCGTGGCCATCATGGCGGTGGCCGGCCTGCTGGTCGGCTGGCGCGCGTCCGACGGGCTGCTGAACGCCCTGGCCGGCTTCGGGCTGCTGGTGCTGATGCGCTACGCGCTCAGCTGGGTCGGCTGCTTCTTCGGCCTGAAGGTCCCCAACGAGCAGATGGCGCAGCAGCTCACGCTGCTCGTGATGCCGGTGACCATGCTGTCGAACGCCTTCGTGCCGACCGACGGGATGCCCGCCTGGCTGCGGTTCATCGCCGAGTGGAACCCGCTCAGCGCCCTGACCGCCGGCTGCCGCGAGCTGTTCGGCAACCCGGGGACGGTGACCGGCTCGCACGCCTGGCCGGTGGACCACCCGGTGGCCGCGACGCTGCTGTGGTCGGTGGGCCTCCTGGTGGTCTTCGTGCCGCTGTCGGTGCGGTCGTTCCAGCGCAAGAACCGCTGACCCGGCGAACCCCGCACCGCCCGGTGGGAATCCCCGGGACCGGGGTCCCCGGCCGGAAGTCCCCGGACCGGCACCCCTAACTGTGGGGCCGGTACCGGGGGCCGGCATCCGCCCTGCTTAGGGGTTGGTGCCGGTCGGTTCGCTCCCTAAGCTCGCGGATGACGCGCCATCGGGTACGCCGGGGAATTCCACCCGGCGGACCGCGGTGGCCCTTGCGAAACGCCAATCCGCCCAGGTCGACGGGTGGGCAATTCCACCCGTGAATTCCGTTCGGCTATTTCCGGCGCATTACGTGTTGAGGTGTCCCATGCCTGAGGTCCATGCCGATGACGCTGCCATCGCCGTCGTAGGACTCGCCTGCCGACTGCCGGGCGCCGCGACCCCGCGGGCCTTCTGGAAGCTGCTGTGCGACGGCGTGGAAGCGATCGGTGACGTCCCCCTCGACCGGGGCGACCTCGCCGAGCGGGACGTCCCGCGCCGCGGCGGCTTCCTCGACCGGATCGACGGGTTCGACCCGGGCTTCTTCGGCATCTCGCCGCGCGAGGCCACCGCCATGGACCCGCAGCAGCGGCTCATGCTGGAGCTGAGCTGGGAGGCGCTGGAGGACGCCCGGATCGTGCCGGACGCCCTGCGCGGCAGCCGGACCGGCGTCTTCGTCGGCGTGATGGCCTCCGACTACGCCACCCTCGCCCAGCGCGGCGGCGCCGCGCAGATCGGCCCGCACTCGCTGGCCGGCCTGCAGCGCGGCCTGATCGCCAACCGGGTCTCCTACGCCGTCGGCCTGCGCGGCCCCAGCATGACCGTCGACGCCGGACAGTCCTCCTCCCTGGTCGCGGTGCACGTCGCCGCCGACAGCCTGCGGCGCGGCGAGGCCACCCTCGCCCTGGCCGGCGGCGTGCACCTGATCGCGGCCCCGGAGAGCACCGTCAGTGCGGCCCGCTTCGGCGCGCTCTCCCCGGACGGCCGCTGCTACACCTTCGACGAGCGCGCCAACGGCTACGTCCGCGGCGAGGGCGGCGTGGTCGTCGCCCTCAAGACCGTCGCCCGGGCCGTCGCCGACGGCGACCGGATCTACGCCGTCATCCGCGGCAGCGCCGTCAACAACGACGGCGGCGGCGACAGCCTGACCACCCCCAGCCGCGACGCCCAGGCCGACGTGCTCGGCGCCGCCTACCGGCGCGCCGGGATCGCCCCCGACGCGGTGCGCTACGTCGAACTGCACGGCACCGGCACGGCCGTCGGCGACCCGGTCGAGGCGGCGGCCCTCGGCGCCGTCCTCGGCGCCGGCCGCACCCCCGACGCCGCGCTGCGGGTCGGCTCCGCCAAGACCAACATCGGCCACCTCGAAGGCGCCGCCGGCGCGGCCGGCCTGCTCAAGGCCGTCCTGTCGGTGGCCAACCGGCAGCTCCCGCCGAGCCTCAACTTCGAACGGCCCAACCCGCGCATCCCCCTGGACGACCTCGGTCTGCGGGTGCAGACCGCCCTCGAACCCTGGCCCGAGGGCCCGCGGATCGCGGGTGTCAGCTCGTTCGGCATGGGCGGCACCAACTGCCACGTCGTGCTCACGGAGTGGCCCGGCCGGGCCGAGGACCCGCGCGAGCGGACCGCCGACGCCGACGCGCCGGTGCTCTGGCCGCTGTCGGGCCGCACCGAGGACGCGCTGCGCGAGCAGGCCGCCCGGCTGCGCGCCCACCTGGAGGCCACGCCCGCCGCCGACCCGGCCGACGTCGGCCACTCGCTGGCCACCACCCGCGCGGCCTTCGGCCACCGGGCCGCCGTGCTCGGCCGCGGCCGGGACGAACTGCTGCGCCGCCTCGGCTCGCTGGCCGCCGGCGAGCCGGTGCGCGGGGTGGTCTCGGGGGAGACGGACGAGGGCCGCACGGCCTTCCTGTTCACCGGGCAGGGCGCGCAGCGGGTCGGCATGGGCCGGGGCCTGTACGAGGCCCACCCCGCCTTCGCGACCGCTTTCGACGAGCTGTGCGCGGAGCTCGACCCGCTGCTCGGCGGATCGGTCCGCAGCGTGGTGTTCGACGGCGTCGAGGATCTGGACCGGACGGTATGGGCGCAGGCGGGGCTGTTCGCGGTCGAGGTGGCGTCGTTCCGGTTGCTCGAATCCTGGGGCGTGGCACCGGAGTTCCTGCTCGGGCACTCGATCGGTGAGATCGCGGCCGCCCATGTGGCGGGCGTGTTCTCGCTCGCCGACGCGTGCGCCCTGGTGGCGGCGCGCGGTCGGCTGATGCAGGCGCTGCCGAGCGGCGGGGCGATGCTGGCGGTGCAGGCCGCCGAGGCCGAGGTGCGCTCGGAGATCGGTGACCGCCTGGACGTGGCGGCCGTCAACGGCCCGACCTCCGTGGTGGTTTCCGGTCCGACCGAGGTGGTGGAGGAGTTCGCGGCCCGCTGGAAGGCCGAGGGCCGCAAGACCAGCCGGCTGACGGTCTCGCACGCCTTCCACTCGGCCCTGATGGAGCCGATGCTCGCCGAATTCGCCGCCGTGCTCGCGGAGTTGACCTTCGCCGAGCCGAGGATCCCGGTCGTCTCCAACCTGACCGGCGAACTCGCCGAGCCCGGCCTGCTCACCACCCCCGACTACTGGGTCCGCCAGGTCCGCGAGGCCGTCCGCTTCGCCGACGGCGTCGACACCCTGCACCGCGAGGGCGTCACCCGCTTCCTCGAAGTCGGCCCGGACGGCGTGCTCTGCGCGATGGCCCGGCAGGCCGGCGCCCAGGGCCTGCTGGCCCCGGCCCTGCGCAAGGACCGCGACGACGCGGAGACCCTGCTCGGCGCCGTCGCCCGGCTCTACACCGCCGGCGCGCCGCTGGACTGGGACGCCCTCTTCGCGGGCCACGCCCCCCGACCGGTCGACCTGCCCACCTACGCCTTCCAGCGCCGCCGCTTCTGGCTGGACGCGGCCGCCCGTCCGGCCGTCGAACCCGCTCCCGCCGCGCCGGCCCCGGTCGAGGCCCCGACCGGGCCCGCCGCCGAGCGGCGGGACGAGCGGGCGCTGCTGCACCAGATCCGCGCCCAGGTCGCCGCCGTCCTCGACTACGAGACCCCCGGCGACGTGGACGCCCGGCTCACCTTCCGCGACCTGGGCTTCGACTCGCTCACCGCCGTGGAACTGCGCGACCGCCTCGCCGCGGCCACCCGGCTGCGGCTGCCGGACTCCCTGGTCTTCGACCACCCGACCCCGCTGCGCCTGGCCGAGCACCTGTCCGGCCTGCTCTACGGCGAGCCCGCCGCCGTCGCGCCCGCGACGCCCGCCCCCGGCGCCGTGAGCGCCGAGCCGATCGCGATCGTCGCGATGAGCTGCCGCTACGCGGGCGGCATCGACACCCCCGAGACCCTGTGGCAGGCGGTCCTCGACGGCCGCGACCTGGTCACCGGCTTCCCCGAGGACCGCGGCTGGGACATCGCGGGCGTCTACGCCGACGAGGGCCGCAACCCGACCGGCACGCTCACCCCCGCCGGGGCGTTCCTGACCGACGCGACCCGCTTCGACGCGGCGTTCTTCGGCATCTCCCCGCGCGAGGCCCTCGCCATGGACCCGCAGCAGCGGCTCCTGCTGGAGACCGCCTGGGAGGCCGTCGAGCGCCTCGGCGTCGACCCGGCCGTGCTGCGCGGCAGCCGCACCGGCGTGTTCGTCGGCGCCACCGCCCAGGACTACGGCCCCCGGCTGCACCAGGCCCCGGCCGACCTCGAAGGCCACCTGCTGACCGGCAACACCGCGAGCGTCGCCTCCGGCCGGATCGCCTACGTGCTCGGCCTGGAGGGCCCGGCGGTCACCGTCGACACGGCCTGCTCCTCCTCGCTGGTCGCCCTGCACCTCGCCGCCCAGTCGCTGCGCCTCGGCGAGTGCGACATGGCCCTGGCCGGCGGCGCCACCGTGCTGGCGACGCCCGGCATGTTCATCGAGTTCAGCAAGCAGCAGGGCCTGTCGGCCGACGGCCGCTGCAAGGCCTTCGCCGAGGGCGCCGACGGCACCGGCTGGGGCGAGGGCGTGGGCCTGCTGGCCCTGGAGCGGCTCTCCGACGCCGAGCGGCTGGGCCACCCGGTGCTCGCGGTGATCCGCGGCAGCGCCATCAACCAGGACGGCGCCTCCAACGGCCTCGCCGCGCCGAACGGCCCCTCCCAGGAGCGGGTGATCCGCCAGGCGCTGGCCGGCGCCGGGCTCGCCGCCGCCGACGTGGACGCCGTCGAGGCGCACGGCACCGGCACCGCCCTCGGCGACCCGATCGAGGCCCAGGCGCTGCTGGCCACCTACGGCCGGGACCGCGCCGCCGAGGACCCGCTCTGGCTCGGCTCGGTGAAGACCAACATCGGGCACACCCAGGCCGCCGCCGGCGTCGCCGGGATCATCAAGATGGTGCAGGCGATGCGGCACGGCACGCTGCCGCGCACCCTGCACGCGGACACCCCCTCCAGCCGGGTGGACTGGAGCGCCGGCGGCGTCCGGCTGCTGACCGAGGCCCGGGACTGGCCCGAGCGCGGACGTCCGCGCCGCGCCGCGGTCTCCTCCTTCGGCATCAGCGGCACCAACGCCCACATGATCGTCGAGAGCGTGCCGCAGGACGCCCCGGCGGCCCCCGCCGCCACCGGGACCGGCCCGCTGCCGTTCCCGCTCTCCGCCCACGGCGACGCCGCGCTGCGCGCCCAGGCCGCCCGGCTGGCCGAGGCCGTCCGCACCGGCGCCGGGCCGGCCGCCGCCGCGTCCCTCGCCGACCTCGGCCTGTCGCTGACCGCCCGGGCCGCCTTCGACCGGCGCGCCGTGGTGGTCGCCGCCGACCGCGAGCAGCTGCTGGCCGGCCTGGACGCGCTGACCCGGGAACTGCCCGCCGCCAACCTGACCACCGGCACGGCCGGCGCCCCCGACGGCCCCGTGTTCGTCTTCCCCGGCCAGGGCTCCCAGTGGGAGGGCATGGCCGCCGAGCTGTACGCCTCCTCCGAGGTCTTCCGCGCCGAGCTCACCGCGTGCGCCGAGGCCCTCGCCCCGCACACCGACTGGTCGCTGATCGACGTGCTGCACGGCGCCCCCGGCGCCCCCTCGCTGGAGCGCGTCGACGTGGTGCAGCCCGCGCTGTTCGCCGTGATGGTGTCGCTGGCGAAGCTCTGGCGGCACTCCGGCGTCGTCCCCGCCGCCGTGATCGGCCACTCCCAGGGCGAGATCGCCGCCGCGCACGTCGCCGGCGGCCTCACCCTGGCCGACGCCGCCCGGATCGTCGCCCTGCGCAGCCGCTACCTGCGCGCCATCGCGGGCACCGGGGGCATGGCGTCGATCCCGCTGCCGACCGCCGAGGTCGAGGCGCGCATCGCCCGCTTCGACGGCCGGATCACCGTCGCCGCGCACAACGGCCCGTCCGCCACCGTGGTCGCGGGGGAGGCCGAGGCCCTCGACGAGTTCGTCGCCCAGTGCCAGGCCCAGGACGTCCGCGCCCGGCGCGTTCCGGTCGACTACGCCTCGCACTCGCCGGCCGTCGACCCGCTGCGCGAGGAGCTGGCCGAGGCCCTCGCCGGGATCGAGCCGCGCGAAGGCCACACGGCCTTCTGGTCCACCGTCACCGGCGGCCTGCTGGCGACCACCGCACTCGACACCGACTACTGGTTCCGCAACCTGCGCCAGGTGGTGCGTTTCGAGCCCACCGTGCGGGCGCTGCTCGCGGCCGGCCACCGCACCTTCGTCGAGTCCAGCCCGCACCCCGTGCTCACCGTCGGCGTCCAGGAGACCCTGGAGGCCGACGGCCGCGGCGGCGCCGCCCTCGGCACCCTGCGCCGCGACCATGGCGGCCCCGAGCGGTTCCTCGGCGCGCTCGCCGAGGCGTACGTCGCCGGCGTCGCGGTGGACTGGGCGGACGCCTTCCCCGGCTCCGCCCGGCGGGTCCCGCTGCCCACCTACCCCTTCCAGCGCGAGCGGTACTGGCTGGCGCCCGGCGCCGGCTCGACCGACGCCACCGGTCTCGGCCTCGACCCCGCCGACCACCCGCTGGCCGGCGCCGCCGTCACCCTCGCGGGCGACGACACCCTCGTCCTCACCGGCCGGCTCGCCACCGCCGACCAGCCCTGGCTCGCCGACCACGTGGTCAACGGCGCGGTCGTGCTGCCCGGCTCCGCGCTCGTCGACCTCGCGCTGCACGCGGGCCTGCGCTGCGGCCACCCGCACCTGGAGGAGCTCACCCTCCAGAGCCCGCTGGTCCTCCCGGCCGACGGCTCCGTCCAGATCCAGGTGGTGCTGCTGCCGCCGGACGAGGCGGGCCGCCGCCCCGTCACCGTCCACTCCCGCCCGCGGGCCGCCGCCGAGGACCGCCCCTGGACCTGGCACGCCACCGGCGCGCTGACCGCCGGGCCGACCGCCGCGCCCGCACCGCAGGGCGCCTGGCCGCCCGCCGGCGCCGTCCCGCTCACGGTCCAGGACGCCTACCCCGGCCTGGCCGGGCGCGGCTACGCCTACGGCCCGGCCTTCCAGGGTCTGACCGCCGCCTGGCGGCGCGGCGAGGAGCTGTTCGCCGAGGTCACCCTCCCCGAGACGCTCCCGACCGAGGGCTTCGGCATCCACCCGGCGCTGCTGGACGCCGCGCTGCACGTGCTGCTGCTCGACGGCGACCCGGCGACCACCCGGCTCGCCTTCTCGTTCGCCGGCGTCCGGCTGCACGCCGCCGGGGCCACCGCCGTCCGGGTGCACGCCGCGCCCGCCGGCCCCGAGGGCGGCTACGCCGTCACGCTGAGCGACCCGGCGGGCGCCGCCGTCCTGGACGTCGACGCGCTCGTCCTGCGGGCCGTCGACCCGGAGCGGTCGGCCGCCGGCCGGAGCACCGCCGACCCGCTCCACCGGCTCGACTGGATCCCCGCCGCCAGCGCCGCCACCGGCGGCGCCGTCCGGACCGCCCCGGCCGACCTCGCCCAGGGCCTGCCGCCGCTCGACGGCGGCCCGGCGCCCGAGGCCGTCCTCCTCCCGGTCACCGGCGACCCCGACGCCCCCGCCGAGAGCGCGCACGCCCTGACCCGCAGCGCCCTCGGGCTGATCCAGGCCTTCCTCGCCGAGGAGGGCCGGGCCGACTCCCGACTCGTCCTGCTCACCCGGCAGGCCCTCGCCACCGGCCCGGACGAGGAGGTGCGCGACCTCGCCGCGGCCGCCGTCCTCGGCCTGGCCCGCAGCGCCCAGATCGAGCACCCCGGCCGCATCCTGATCCTCGACCACGACGGCGAGCGGCCCACCGACGAGGCCCTGCGCGACGCCCTCGCCGGCGACGAGCCGCAGCTCGCGCTGCGCGCCGGCCGCCTGCTGGCGCCGCGGCTGGTCAAGGCCGGACCCGCCCCGCTCGCCGGGGCCGAGCCCGCCCGCACCCCGTTCGACCCGGACGGCACCGTCCTGCTGACCGGCGGCACCGGCGCCATCGGCCGCGTGCTGGCCCGGCACCTGGTCACCGCGCACGGGGTCCGCCACCTGCTGCTGGTCGGCCGCCGCGGCCTGCCCGCCGGGGAACTCGCGGAGCTGACCGCCGGGCTGGACGCCGAGGTCACCGCCGCCGCCTGCGACGCGGCCGATCCGGCCGCCCTGGCCGCCCTGCTGGCCGCCGTCCCGGCCGAGCACCCGCTCACCGCCGTGGTGCACGCCGCCGGCGTGGTCGACGACGCCTCCGTGCAGCGGCTGCGCCCCGAGCAGCTGGACGCCGTGCTGCGCCCCAAGGCCGACGCGGCCTGGAACCTGCACCGACTCACCCGCGACCTCGACCTGAGCGCGTTCGTGCTCTTCTCCTCGCTGGCCAGCACCGTCGGCGCCGCCGGCCAGGGCAGCTACGGCGCCGCCAACGGCTTCCTCGACGCGCTCGCCCAGCACCGGCACGCCCTCGGGCTGCCCGCCCAGGCGCTGCTCTCCGGCCTCTGGGCGCACGGCGAGGGCATGGGCGGCCGGCTCGGCGAGGCCGACCGGGCCCGCCTGGTCCGCGGCGGCCTGGCACCGATGACCGCCGAGCAGGGCCTCGCGCTCTTCGACGCGGCCCTCGCCGACGGCCGCCCGCTGATCGCCCCGGCCCGGATCGCGGTCGCCGAGGCGGCCGGGCGCGCCGAGGCCGTCCCCGCGGTGCTGCGCGGCCTGATCCGCACCCCGCTGCGCCGGGCGTCGGCCGCCGCGGCGGCGAGCGGTCTCGCCGACCGGCTGACCGTGCTGCCCGCCGCCGACCGCCGCCGCACCCTGCTGGACCTGGTCCGCTCCAGTGCCGCGACCGCGCTGGGCCACGCCGACCCGGCCGGGATCGCGATGGACGGCGCGTTCAAGGCGCTCGGCTTCGACTCGCTGATCGCGGTGGAGTTCCGCAACCGGCTGAACGCGGCGTCGGGCCTGCGGCTGCCCACCACCGTCGCCTTCGACCACCCCACGCCGAACGCGCTCGCCGACCACCTGCTCGCCCTGCTGACCGACGCCACCGGCACCGGCCCGGCGCCGACGGCGGCCAGGGCCGCGACCGCCGCCCCGGGCGAGCCGATCGCGATCGTCGGCATGGGCTGCCGCTTCCCCGGCGGCATCGGCTCGCCCGAGGAGCTGTGGCAGGTCGTCGCCGAACGCGGCGACATGATCTCCACCCTGCCCGCCAACCGCGGCTGGGACCTCGACCGGCTGTACCACGCGGACCCCGACGAGCCGGGCCGCTCGTACACCCGTGAGGGCGGCTTCCTGTACGACGCGGACCTGTTCGACGCCGCGTTCTTCGGCATCTCGCCGCGCGAGGCGGCCGCCGCGGACCCGCAGCAGCGGCTGCTGCTGGAGACGGCCTGGGAGGTCGTCGAGCGCGCCGGGATCGACCCGACCACGCTGCGGCACAGCGCCACCGGCGTGTTCACCGGTGTCGCCACCCAGGAGTACGGCCCGCGGATGGACCATGCCCTGGGGAACTACGGGGGCTACCGGGTCACCGGCAGCGCGGGCAGCGTCGCCTCCGGCCGGGTGGCGTACGCGCTCGGCCTGGAGGGCCCGGCGGTCACCGTCGACACCGCCTGCTCCTCCTCGCTGGTCGCCCTGCACCTCGCGGTCCAGTCGCTGCGGGGCGGCGAGTGCGACCTCGCCCTGGCCGGCGGCGCCGCCGTGATGTCCACCCCGGGCCTGTTCATCGAGTTCAGCCGGCTGCGCGGACTGTCCGAGGACGGCCGCTGCCGGGCCTTCGGTTCGGGTGCGGACGGCTTCGGGCTGGCCGAGGGCGTCGGCCTGGTCATGCTGGAGCGGCTCTCCGACGCCCGCCGCAACGGGCACCAGGTGCTGGCGGTGATCCGCGGCACCGCCATCAACCAGGACGGTGCGTCGAACGGTCTGACGGCGCCGAACGGCCCGTCGCAGGAGCGGGTGATCCGGCAGGCGCTGGCCAACGCCGGAGTCGCGGCCGCCGAGGTCGACGCCGTCGAGGCGCACGGCACCGGCACCACGCTGGGCGACCCGATCGAGGCGCACGCCCTGCTGGCCACCTACGGCCAGGAGCGGGCCGGCGAGCCGCTGTGGCTGGGCTCGGTGAAGTCCAACATCGGGCACACCCAGGCCGCCGCCGGTGTGGCGGGCGTGATCAAGATGGTGCAGGCGATGCGGCACGGCGTCCTGCCGGCCACGCTGCACGCGGACGAGCCGTCCCCGCACGTGGAGTGGGCGACGGGCGCCGTGGAGCTGCTGTCCGAGGCGCGCCCCTGGCCGCAGGCCGGTCGCCCGCGCCGGGCGGGCGTCTCCTCGTTCGGCATGAGCGGCACCAACGCGCACCTGATCCTGGAGGCCGCGCCCGCGACGGCGGCCGAGGAGCCGACGGAGGCCGGGGGTGTACTGCCGTGGCTGCTGTCGGGCCGGACGCCGGTGGCGTTGGGTGCGCAGGCGGAGCGGCTGCGGGAGTTCGTGCTGGGGCGTCCGGAGGCGTCGGTGGCGGATGTGGCGTCCGCGTTGCTGTCGCGGGCGGGTCTGGAGCACCGTGCGGTGGTGCTGGGTGCGGACCGGGAGGCGTTGCTGGACGGCCTCGCGGTGCTCGGTGGCGAGGGTGTGGTCCGGGGTCGGGTCGTCCCGGGTGATGTGGTGTTCGTGTTCCCGGGTCAGGGTTCGCAGTGGGTGGGTATGGCGTGGGAACTCGCCGAGGCCTCACCGGTGTTCGCGGCCAGGTTGGCGCAGTGTGAGGCGGCGTTGGCGCCGTTCACGGACTGGTCGCTGACCGAGGTGCTGCGCTCGGGCGCGGAGTTGGACCGGGTGGACGTGGTCCAGCCGGTGCTGTGGGCGGTGATGGTGTCGCTGGCGGAGGTGTGGCGGGCGCACGGTGTGGAGCCGTCGGCCGTGATCGGTCACTCGCAGGGTGAGATCGCCGCGGCGGTGGTGGCGGGTGCGCTGTCCGTCGAGGACGGTGCCCGGGTGGTGGCGCTGCGCAGCCGGGCGCTGATCGAACTGGCCGGTGACGGCGGCATGGTGTCGCTGGCGGTCGGCCAGGAGACCGTCGAGGGGCTGATCGGCTCGTTCGACGGCCGGATCTCGGTGGCCGCGTTCAACGGCCCGTCCTCGACGGTGGTGTCGGGCGAGCCGGACGCGCTGGACGCGCTGATGGCGCTCTGCGAGGAGAGCGGGGTGCGGGCCCGCCGGATCCCGGTGGACTACGCCTCGCACTCCGCCCAGGTCGACCGGCTGCGCGGGCGCATCCTGGACGACCTGGCCGGGATCAGCCCGACCACGTCCGTGGTTCCGCTCTACTCGACGCTGACCGGCACCCCGATCGACACGGCGCGGATGGACGCCGGGTACTGGTTCGACAACCTGCGCTCCCCGGTGCGCTTCGAGGAGGCCACCCGCGCGCTGCTCGGCAGCGGCCGGGCGGTGTTCGTGGAGTGCAGCCCGCACCCGGTGCTGACGGTGGGTGTGCAGGAGACCGCCGACGCGGCCGAGACCGCGACGGCCGTGCTGGGCACGCTGCGGCGCGGCCAGGGCGGCCCCGAGCAACTGCTGACCGCCCTGGCCGAGGCCTGGACCGCCGGCGTGGCCGTCGACTTCACCGCGCTGCTGCCCGCCGGTCGCCGGATTGAGCTGCCGACCTACGCCTTCCAGCGCGAGCGCCACTGGCTGGAGCAGGCCGCCGCCCCGGCGGCCGAGGGCGACCCGGCCGAGGCCCGGTTCTGGGACGCCGTGGAACGCGAGGACCTGGCCGAGCTCTCCGAGGCGCTGCGGCTGGACGACACGCCGGAGCTGCTCGGCTCGGTGCTGCCCGCGCTGGCCGACTGGCGGCGCCGCCGCCGGGACCGCTCGACGCTGGACTCCTGGCGCTACCGGATCGGCTGGAAGCCGGTGGACGCCCCGCGCGGGGCGGTCGCCCTGACCGGCACCTGGCTGGTGGTGGCCGCCGAGGAGACCGCCGCCGAGGAGGTGGTCGCGGCGATCCGCACCGCCGGTGCGCAGACCGTGACCCTGGTCGTGGCCGACCCGGCCGTCGGCCGTACGGCCCTGGCCGACACCCTCCGCGCGGCGCTTCCCGCGGCCGAGCCGTTCGCCGGCGTGGTCTCGCTGGCCGGCCTGGCCGAGGAGCCGCTGCCCGGGACGGTGCTGCCCGCCGGCCTGGCGGTGTCGCTGACGCTGGTGCAGGCGCTCGGGGACGCCGGGATCACCGCCCCGCTGTGGACCCTGACCCGGGGCGCCGTCTCCACCGGCCGGGCCGACCGGCTGGACCACCCGGTGCAGGCCCAGCTCTGGGGCTTCGGCCGGTCGCTGGCGCTGGAGCACCCGGACCGCACCGGCGGCCTGATCGACCTGCCGCCGGTGCTCGACGAGCGCGCCGGGCGGCGCCTCGCGGCCCTCCTCTCGGGTGCCACCGGTGAGGACCAGAGCGCCGTACGGTCCTCCGGGACCTACGCCGCCCGGCTGCTGCGCGCCCCCGAGCCCGCGCCCGCCGGCGAGGGCCGGCGGCTGACCGGCACCGTCCTGGTCGCCGGAGCCGACGGTGCCCTCGGCCGCCAGGCCGCCCGCTGGGCGGCCGGCCGCGGCGCGGCGCACCTGCTGCTGGTCGCCTCCGCACCGTCCGGGGAACTCGCCGACTTCGCCGCCGAGTCGACCGGGGCCGGCACCCCGGCCACCGTGGCCGTCTGCGACCTCGCCGACGCCGACGCGCTCGCCGCGCTGCTGGCCGAGCACCCCGTCGCGGGCGTGGTCCTCACCGCCGAGGTCGGCCCGACCGAGGCCCTGGAGCTGACCGGTCCGGCAGAGTTCGCGGCCGTCCTCGCCGCCAAGACCGCCGGTGCCGCCCGGCTGCACGCCGCGCTCGCGGACATGCCGCTGGACGCCTTCGTGCTGTTCTCCTCGATCGCCGGGGTCTGGGGCAGCGGCGGCCAGGCCGCCTACGCGGCCGGCAACAGCTACCTCGACGCGCTGGCCGAGCACCGCCGGTCGCTCGGCCTGCCGGCCACCTCCGTCGCCTGGGGCCCGTGGTCCGGCGGCCCGGACGGCCGCGGCGCGGACTTCCTGAGCCGCCGCGGCATCCCGGCCATGGACCCGCGGCTGGCCCTGGCCGCGCTGGACCGGGCCGTCGACCGGGACGAGACCACCGTCGTCGTCGCCGACGTCGACTGGACGACCTTCACGGCCTCCTTCACCTCCGCCCGGCCCAGCCCGCTGCTCGCCGACCTGCCCGGCCCGCGCACCGCCGCGGCCGCCGCCGGCACCGACGGCGCGGCCGCCCTCAGCGGCCGGATCGCCGCACTGTCCGCCGCCGAGCGCGAGCGGGAGACCCTGGCCGTCGTCCGCGCCGAGGTCGCCGCGGTGCTCGGGCACGCCGACCCGAGCGGCCTGGAGACCGGCCGGACCTTCAAGGACCTCGGCTTCGACTCGCTGACCGCCGTCGAGCTGGGCAAGCGCCTGGCGGCCGGCACCGGCACCCCGGTGCCCGCCACCGCCGTGTTCGACCACCCGACCATCGGCGAGATGACCCGCTACCTGGTCGGCGGGCTCGACTCCGGCCCGGCCGCGACGGCCACCGCCGCCACCGACGAGCCGATCGCGATCATCGGCATGAGCTGCCGCTTCCCCGGCGGTGTCGAGGGCCCCGAGGACCTCTGGCGGCTGGTCGCGGCCGGCGGGGACGCGATCGTCGACTTCCCGACCGACCGCGGCTGGGACGTCGAGGGCCTCTACGACCCGGACCCCGACCGGCAGGGGCACACCTATGTCCGCTCCGGCGGCTTCCTCGCCGGCGCGGGCGAGTTCGACGCCGGCCTGTTCGGGATCTCCCCGCGCGAGGCCCTGGCGATGGACCCGCAGCAGCGGCTGCTGCTGGAGGCCGCCTGGGAGGCCTTCGAGGACGCCGGCATCGACGCCACCGCCGTACGCGGCAGCCAGGGCGGCGTCTTCGTCGGCATGACCTCCTCCGGCTACGGGCAGGGCGCGGTGCTGCCGGACGGCGTCGAGGGCCACGTGCTGACCGGCACCACGACCAGCGTCGCCTCCGGCCGGCTCGCGTACACCTTCGGCCTGGAGGGCCCCGCCATCACGGTGGACACCGCCTGCTCCTCCTCGCTGGTCGCCCTGCACATGGCGGCCGGGGCGCTGCGCTCCGGCGAATGCGGCATCGCCCTCGCGGGCGGCGTGACGGTGATGGTGTCGCCCGACTCCTTCATCGAGTTCAGCCGGCAGCGCGGTCTCGCCGTCGACGGCCGCTGCAAGCCGTTCTCGGCGGCGGCGGACGGCACCAGCTGGGCCGAGGGTGTGGGCATGCTGCTGGTCGAGCGGCTCTCCGACGCGCGCCGCAACGGGCACCGGGTGCTCGCCGTGCTGCGCGGCAGCGCGGTCAACCAGGACGGCGCGTCCAACGGCCTCACCGCCCCCAACGGCCCCGCCCAGCAGCGGGTGATCCGCCAGGCGCTCGCCAACGCCGGACTGACGGCCGCCGAGGTGGACGCCGTCGAGGCGCACGGCACCGGCACCCGGCTCGGCGACCCGATCGAGGCCCAGGCCCTGCTGGCCACCTACGGCCAGGACCGACCGGCCGACCGGCCGCTGCTGCTCGGCTCGGTGAAGTCCAACATCGGCCACACCCAGGCCGCCGCCGGCGTCGCCGGGGTGATCAAGACGATCATGGCGATGCGCCACGGCGAGCTGCCCGGCCTGCTCCACCTGGACGCGCCCTCACCGCACGTGGACTGGTCGGCCGGCGCGATCGAGCTGCCGACCGCCACACAGCCCTGGCCCGAGAACGGCCGACCGCTGCGGGCCGGCGTCTCCTCCTTCGGCGTCAGCGGCACCAACGCCCACGTCATCCTGGAGAGCGCCCCCGTCGAGGAGACGGCGGCCCGCGGCCCGGCGGCACCCGCCACCGGGGCGCCGCTGCCGTGGCTGCTGTCCGCCGCCGACCCCACCGCGCTCGCCGCCCAGGCCGAGCGGCTGCACGGCTTCGCCGACGCGGGGACGGGCACCGACCCGGACCCGGCCGACATCGCCCTGGCACTGGCCACCGGCCGCACCGGCCTGGCGCACCGCGCCGTCGTCCTGGCCGCCGACCGCGCCGGCCTGCTCGCCGGCCTCGGCGCGCTGGCCACCGGCGCCGAGGCGCCCGGCGTGCTGCGCGGCGAGAGCGCCGACGGCCGCTCGGCGTTCCTGTTCTCCGGCCAGGGCTCCCAGCGCCCCGGCATGGGCCGCGCCCTCTACACTGCCTTCCCGGTGTTCGCCGACGCCCTGGACGCCGTCTGCGCCCGGCTCGACACCGAGCTGGACCACCCGCTGCGCGCGGTGATGTTCGCCGAGGCGGACACCCCCGAGGCGGCCCTGCTGGACCGGACCGTCCACACCCAGGCCGCGCTGTTCGCCTTCGAGGTGGCGCTGTTCCGGCTGCTGGAGGACTGGGGCGTGCGCCCCGACTTCCTGCTCGGCCACTCCATCGGCGAGATCGCCGCCGCCCACGTCGCGGGCGTGCTCTCGCTGGACGACGCCTGCACCCTGGTCGCCGCGCGCGGCCGGCTGATGCAGGCGCTGCCCGCCGGCGGCGCGATGCTGGCCGTCGAGATCGACGAGGCCGGGGCCGCCGAGGCGCTCGCCGCCCACGACGGGGTCGACGTCGCCGCCGTCAACGGCCCGCGGGCGATCGTGGTCTCCGGACCGCAGGACGCGATCGCCGACCTGGCCGGGCACTGGCGCGCCGAGGGCCGCCGGACCAGCCGGCTGCGGGTCTCGCACGCCTTCCACTCGGCGCTGATGGAGCCGATGCTCGCCGAGTTCCGCGCCGTCGCCGAGCGCCTCGCCTACCACCCGCCGCGCCTGCCGGTGGTCTCCAACCTCACCGGCACCGCCGTCGGAGCCGAGGAGATCTGCACCCCCGAGTACTGGGTGCGGCACGTCCGCGGGGCCGTCCGGTTCGCCGACGGCGTGCGCTGGCTCGCCGGCCAGGGCGCGACCCGCTTCCTGGAGCTCGGCCCGGAGGCGGTGCTCACCGCCATGGCGCGCCTCACCCTGGACGCCACCGGCCGGGACGACGCCGCACTGGTGCCCGCCTCCCGGGGCGAGCGGCCCGAGGCCGAGACCCTGCTGGCCGCCGTCGCCACCGCCTGGACCCGGGGCGCCGCGGTGGACTGGTCCGCCGTCCTCGCCGACCGCGGCGGCCGCCGGATCACCCTGCCCCCGTACGCCTTCCAGCGCCGGCCCTACTGGCTGCGCCCCGGCCGGTCCGGGGCCGACGTGACCGGCGCCGGCCTGCTGCGGACCGAGCACCCGCTGCTGACCGCCGCCGTGCCGCTCGCAGACGGCGAGGGCGCGCTGCTCACCGGCCGGCTGTCGCTCGCCGCCCAGCCCTGGCTGGCCGACCACGCCGTGCGCGGCACGGCGATCCTGCCCGGCACCGGCTTCGTGGAACTGGCGCTGCGGGCCGGCCGGGAGGTCGGCTGCACCGCGCTGCGCGAGCTGATGGTCGAGGCCCCGCTGGCCGTCCCCGCCACCGGCGGCGTCCGCATCCAGGTGCGGGTCGGCGACCCGGACCCGGCCGGCGACCGCCCGGTGGCCGTCCACGCCCAGCCCGACGGCGCGGCCGGCTGGACCCGGCACGCCTCCGGCGCCCTGGCCGCCGGGACGGACGCCGAACCGTACGACCTCTCCGCCTGGCCGCCGGCCGACGCCGAGCCGGTGGAGCTGGACGGCTACTACGAGCGGCTGACCGAGGCCGGCTACGGCTACGGGCCGGTCTTCCGCGGGCTGCGCCGGGCCTGGCGGGCCGAGGGCGCCGTCTACGCGGAGATCGCCCTCCCGGCGGGCGCCGCCGAGGAGGCCGCCGGCTACGGCGTCCACCCGGCGCTGCTCGACGCGGCCATGCACGCCACCACCGTCGGCGGGTTCCTCGACGACGCCGGCGCGACGCCGCTGCCGTTCGCCTGGTCCGGGGTGACCCTGCACGCCACCGGCGCCTCCGTGGCCCGGGTCCGGCTCGCCCCCGCGGGCCGGGACGCGATCTCGATCCGGGTCGCCGACGCCACCGGCGCACCGGTGGCCGACGTCCGCTCGCTGACCCTGCGGCCGGCGCCCACCGGTCAGCCGGACGGCCGCCGCGCCGAGGCCGGCGACGCGCTGTTCGCGGTCGAGTGGAGCGCGCTGCCGACCGGCGCCGCCGCCGCCGAGGAATGCCCGGTGGCGGAGCTGTCCGCCGTCGAGGCCGGCCACGCCCGCGCGGCCCTGGTGCTGCACCGGGTCGAGGCGACCGGCGCGGACGACGCCGCCCGGGCCCGCACCGCCACCGCCGGGGCGCTCGACGCCGCCCGGCGCTGGCTGGCCGGCGACCGGGACGAGGCCGACCGCCTGGTGGTCGTCACCCGCGGTGCCGCGGCCGTCCACCCGGGCGAGGAGCCCGCCGACCCGGCGGGCGCCGCGGTGTGGGGCCTGCTGCGCTCGGCCCAGTCCGAGCACCCGGACCGCGTCCTGCTGCTCGACGACGACGGCTCGGCCGACTGGGCGCTGGTCCGCCGGGCGGTGGAGCTGGGGGAGAACCAGCTCGCCGCGCGCGGCGGCGCCCTGTACGCGCCGCGACTGGTGCGCGTGCCCGCCTCCGCCGCGCTGACCGTCCCCGAGGACGCCGCCGCCTGGACCCTCGACCCCACCGAGCCCGGCATCCTGACCAGCCTGCGGCTGCTGCCCGCCGACACCGCCGAGCGGCCGCTCGGCCCCGGCGAGGTGCGGATCGGCGTCCGCGCGGCCGGCGTGAACTTCCGCGACGTGCTGCTCGCGCTCGGCATGTACCCCGAGCGCGCCGAGCTGGGCTCCGAGGGCGCCGGCGTCGTCCTGGAGGTCGGCGCCGAGGTCACCGACCTCGCCCCCGGCGAGCGGGTCTTCGGCCTGTTCCCCGGCGGCTTCGGCCCCGTCGCCGTCGCCGACCGGCGGCGGCTCGCCCGGATCCCGGCCGGCTGGACCTTCACCGAGGCCGCCTCGATGCCGGTCGTCTTCGTGACCGCCTACTACGGGCTGGTGGACGTGGCCGCGGCCCGGCCCGGCGAGTCGGTGCTGGTGCACGCGGCGGCCGGCGGCGTCGGCATGGCGGCCGTCCAACTGGCCCGGCACCTGGGCCTGGAGGTGTACGGCACCGCCAACCCCGGCAAGTGGGACGCGCTGCGCGCGGCCGGTCTGGACGACGCCCACATCGCCTCCTCCCGGGACCTCGCCTTCGAGGAGTCGTTCCGTACCGCCACCGGCGGACGCGGCGTGGACGTGGTGCTCAACTCGCTGGCCGGCGAGTTCACGGACGCCTCGCTGCGGCTGCTCGCCGAGGGCGGGCGCTTCGCCGACATGGGCAAGGCCGACCCGCGCGACGCCGAGAGCGTCGCCGTCGACCATCCCGGCGTGCGCTACCGCGCCTTCGACCCCTCCGAGGCCGGCCCGCAGCGGATGGGCGAGATCCTCACCGAGGTGCTCGGCCTGTTCGAGTCCGGCGCGCTGCGGCTGCTGCCGATCACCGCGTGGGACGTCCGCGAGGCGCCCGCCGTGTTCCGGCACATCAGCCAGGCCAAGCACGTCGGCAAGAACGTGGTCACCGTCCCGGCGCCGCTCGACCCCGAGGGCACCGTGCTGATCACCGGCGGTACCGGCACCCTGGGCGGGCTGCTGGCCCGCCACCTGGTGGCCGGGCACGGCGTGCGGCACCTGCTGCTGCTCAGCCGGCGCGGCGCCGACGGCCCGGGCGCTGCCGAACTCGTCGCCGAGCTGCGGGACTTGGGGGCAGCGGCGACCGTCGCGGCCTGCGACGCCGCCGACCGCGAGGCGCTGGCCGCGGTGCTCGCCGCGATCCCCGCCGAGCACCCGCTCACCGGCGTCATCCACACCGCCGGCGTGGTCGACGACGGCGTGGTCACCGCCCTCACCGCTGAACAGCTCGCCACCGTCCTGCGCCCCAAGGCGGACGCCGCGCTCCACCTCCACGAACTGACCGCCGACCGCGACCTCTCCCTGTTCGTGCTGTTCTCCTCCGTCGCCGCCGTGCTCGGCCCGCCCGGACAGGGCAACTACGCCGCCGCGAACGGCTTCCTGGACGCCCTCGCCGCCCAGCGGCGGGCCCGCGGCCTGGCCGGCGTCTCGCTGGCCTGGGGCCTGTGGGCCGAGTCCAGCGGCATCACCGGCCACCTCACCGGCGCCGACCTGGCCCGGGCGGCCAGGGTCGGCGCCCCGCTGACCACCGCCCAGGGCATGGCCCTGTTCGACGTCGCCCGCACCGTGCCCCGCGCCCACCTGGTCACCTCCAACCTCGACGTGACCGCGCTGCGCAACGACCCGGCCGGACCGCCGCCGGTGCTGCGCTCGCTGGCCGGCGCCGCGCTGCGCCGGGCCAGCGACGCCCCGACCGCCGCGAGCCTCACCCAGCGGCTCGCCGGGGTGCGGCCGGACGGCCGGCTCCCGCTGCTGGTCGACCTGGTCCGGGAACAGACCGCCCTGGTGCTCGGCCACGCCTCCCCGGACGCCGTCGCGGCCGGCCGCGCCTTCAAGGAGGCCGGCTTCGACTCGCTGACCTCGGTGGAACTGCGCAACCGGATGCAGGCCGCCACCGGCCTGCGGCTGCCCGCCACCCTGGTCTTCGACCACCCGAGCCCGGCCGCGCTCGCCGAGTACCTGCTCGGCGAACTGCTCGGCGGCCGTGACCTGCCCGCGCCCGTCCGGGCCGCCGCGACGGCCACCGACCAGGACCCGGTCGTGATCGTCGGGATGAGCTGCCGCCTGCCCGGCGGCGCCGACAGCCCGGAGCGGCTGTGGCGGCTGCTCGCCGAGGGCGGCGACGGCATGACCGACTTCCCCGCCGACCGCGGCTGGGAGGCCGAGGTCGCGGACGCGCCGTACGCGCTGCGCGGCGGCTTCCTCGCGGACGCCACCGGGTTCGACGCCACCCTGTTCGGGATCTCCCCGCGCGAGGCACTGGCGATGGACCCGCAGCAGCGGCTCTCGCTGGAGGCCGCCTGGGAGGCCTTCGAGGACGCCGGCATCGACCCGACCGCGGTGCGCGGCGAGCAGGTGGGCGTCTTCCTCGGCGCCGGCACGTCGTACTACGGGATCGGCACCGACCTCTCCACCACCGCCGAGGGGCACGTCCTCGCCGGCACCTCGAACAGCGTGATCTCCGGCCGGGTGTCGTACACCTTCGGCCTGGAGGGCCCCGCCCTCACGGTGGACACCGCCTGCTCCTCCTCGCTGGTGGCCCTGCACCTCGCGGCCCAGGCGCTGCGCGGCGGCGAGTGCGACCTGGCCCTGGCCGGCGGTGTCACGGTGCTGGCCGGACCCGAGATCTTCGCCGAGTTCAGCCGGCAGGGCGGCGTCGCCGCGGACGGCCGCTGCAAGCCGTTCTCCGCCGAGGCGGACGGCACCGGCTGGTCCGAGGGCGTGGGCGTGCTGGTGCTGGAGCGGCTCTCCGACGCGCGCCGCAACGGGCACCAGGTGCTCGCCGTGGTGCGCGGCAGCGCGCTCAACCAGGACGGCGCCTCCAACGGCCTCACCGCCCCCAACGGGCCCTCGCAGGAGCGGGTGATCCGCCAGGCGCTGGCCAACGCCGGGCTGACCGTCTCGGACGTGGACGCGGTGGAGGCGCACGGCACCGGCACCGCCCTCGGCGACCCGATCGAGGCCCAGGCGCTGCTGGCCACCTACGGCCGGGACCGCGACGGCGAGCCGCTCTGGCTCGGCTCGATCAAGTCCAACATCGGGCACACCCAGGCCGCCGCCGGCGTCGCCGGGGTGATCAAGATGGTGCAGGCGATGCGCCACGGGACGCTCCCGGCCACCCTGCACGTCGCCGCGCCGAGCGGTCACGTGGACTGGGCGGCGGGCGCCGTGGAACTGCTGGCCGAGGCGCGCCCCTGGCCGGCCGTGGACCGGCCGCGCCGCGCGGGCGTGTCCTCCTTCGGCATGAGCGGCACCAACGCCCACGTCATCCTGGAGGCCGCCCCGGTCGTCACCGAGACCGCCGCGGCCCCGGAGACCGGCTCCGGGGTCCTCCCGTGGTTCCTGTCGGCCCGCACCCGGGCCGGACTGGCGGCGCAGGCCGCGCGGCTGCGCGAGTTCGCGGCCGGACACGGCGAGCTCACCCCGGCGGAGATCGGCCGGGCACTGCTGTCCCGGGCCGACCTGGAGCACCGCGCGGTGCTGCTCGGCGCCGACCGGACCGACCTGCTGGACGGGCTGGCGGCACTCGCCGACGGCACGGCCCGGGCCGGGGTGGTCACCGGCGTCGCCGAGGAGCGCGACGGCCGTTCGGTGGCCTTCGTCTTCCCGGGCCAGGGCTCGCAGTGGGTCGGCATGGCGCGGGAACTCGCCGACTGGTCACCGGTGTTCGCGGCCCGGTTGGCCGCGTGCGAGGCGGCGCTGGCGCCGTACACCGACTGGTCGCTGACCGAGGTGCTGCGTTCGGGCGCGGACCTGTCCCGGGTGGACGTGGTCCAGCCGGTGCTGTGGGCGGTGATGGTGTCGCTGGCCGAGGTGTGGCGGGCGCACGGTGTGCAGCCCTCGGCGGTGATCGGTCACTCGCAGGGTGAGATCGCTGCGGCGGTGGTGGCTGGTGCGCTGTCCGTCGAGGACGGCGCCAAGGTGGTCGCGTTGCGCAGCCGGGCGCTGATCGAACTGGCCGGTGACGGCGGGATGGTGTCCGTCGCGGCGGGCAGCGCGGTGGTCGAGGAACTGATCGTCGGCTTCGACGGCCGGATCTCGGTGGCCGCGTTCAACGGCCCGTCCTCGACGGTGGTGTCGGGCGAACCGGACGCGCTGGACGCGCTGCTGGCGCTCTGCGAGGAGAGCGGGGTGCGGGCCCGCCGGATCCCGGTGGACTACGCCTCGCACTCCGCCCAGGTGGAGCGGGTGCGCGAACGGGTCCTGACGGAGCTGGCCGGGATCAGCCCGACCACGTCCACGGTGCCGCTCTACTCGACGCTGACCGGTGAGCCGATCGACACCGCGCGGATGGACGCCGGGTACTGGTACGACAACCTGCGCTCCACCGTCCTGTTCGAGCAGGCCACCCGCGCCCTGCTCGCCGACGGCCGCTCGGTGTTCGTCGAGTGCAGCCCCCACCCCGTGGTCTCGGTCGCCCTCCAGGAGACCGCCGAGGACGCCGGCACCGCGCTCACCGCGGTCGGCACCCTGCGGCGCGACGACGGCGGCGCCGAGCGCTTCCTGACCGTCCTCGCCGAACTCTGGACGGCCGGCGTGCCGGTGGACGCCACCGGGGTGCTGCCGCCCGCCCGCCGCGTCGCCCTGCCCGGCTACGCCTTCCAGCGCGAGCACTACTGGCCCAAGCCCCTCGCGGCGCACGACGCCGCCGCCGTCGGCCAGGTGACGGCCGGCCACCCGCTGCTGCGGGCCGCCGTCCCGCTCGCCCACGACGGCGTCGTCCTGACCGGACGGCTGTCCACGACCGGCCACCCGTGGCTGGCCGACCACACCGTGCTCGGCCGCACCCTGGTGCCCGGCGCGGCCTTCGTGGAGATGGCCCTGCGGGCCGGCGAACAGGCCGGCAGCGCCCTGCTGCGGGAACTGGTGCTCCAGGCCCCGCTGGTGCTGACCGCGGCCGACGCGGTGGCCGTCCAGGTCGCCGTCGGCCCGGCGGACGGCGCGGGCGACCGCACCGTGGAGGTGTCCTCCCGGTCCGGCGAGGACGCGCCGTGGACCTGCCACGCCACCGGTCTGCTCGGTGCGCACGCGCCCGCCGCCGGCTTCGACCACGCCCAGTGGCCGCCCCTCGGCGCCCGGCCCGTCGACCTGGCCGGCTTCTACCAGGCGCTCACCGAAGCCGGTTACGGCTACGGCCCCGCCTTCCAGGGCCTGCGCGCCGCCTGGCGCGACGGCAGCACCGTCTACGCCGAGGTCGCCCTGCCCCAGGACGTCCAGGCCGACGGCTACGGCGTGCACCCCGCACTGCTGGACGCCGCCCTGCACGCCGCCGCCCTCGACGCCGAGGCCGGAACCAGGCTGCCCTTCGCCTGGACCGGCGTCTCGCTCCAGGCCGTCGGCGCCACCACGCTGCGGGTCGCCCTGACCCGCGGCCCCGGCGGAACCACCGTGCGGGCCGCCGACCCCACCGGCGCCCCCGTGTTCGCCGTCGACGCGCTGGCCGCCCGGGAGGTCACCCCCGAGGCCCTGGACGGCAGCGCCGCGCGCGGCGTCCACGACGCCCTGTTCGCCCTGGACTGGGTGCCCGCGACCGACCCGACCGCGACCCCCGACACCACCGGCTGGGCGGTGCTCGGCGCCGACGACGCCGGACTGCCGCGGGCCGTCCGCCACCCGGACCTCGCCGCGCTGACCGCCGCCCTCGACGCGGGCGCGCCCACCCCGGCCGTCGTCGTCCTGCCGGTCCCGTCCGGCGACGACGCGCAGGCCGTGCTGGGCGCCACCTCCGCCGTCCTCGGCCTGCTGCGCGACTGGCTCGCCGAGGAGCGGCTCGGCACCTCCCGGCTGGTGCTGCTCACCCGCGGCGCCGTCGGCGCGGACGCCGACCTCGCGGGGGCGGCCGTGCACGGCCTGGTCGCCTCGGCCCAGGCCGAGCACCCCGGCAGCTTCGTCCTGGTCGACCGCGACCCGGCCGGGGACGGCGGCCCCTGGCCGTCCGCCGTGGACACCGAGCCCCGCAGCGCGCTGCGCGACGGCGCCGTGCTGCTCCCGCGCCTGGTCCGCACCCCGGCCGCGGACACGCCCGCGCTGCCCGGGTCGGTACTGATCACCGGCGGCACCGGAACACTGGGCGGCCTGGTCGCCCGGCACCTGGCCGCCCGGCACGGGGTGCGCCGACTGGTGCTGCTCGGCCGGCGGGGCGCCGACGCCCCCGGCGCGGCCGAACTGGTCGACGAGCTGCGGGCACTGGGCGCCGACGCGACGGTCGTCGCCTGCGACGCCGCCGACCGCGACGCGCTCGCCGCCGTGCTGGCCGAACACCCGGTCACGGGCGTCGTCCACGCGGCCGGCGTGATCGACGACGGCACCGTCGGCTCGTACGACGACGCCCGGCTGGCCGGGGTGCTGCGGCCCAAGGTGGACGCGGCGCTCAACCTGCACGAGCTGACCGCCGACCGCGAACTCGGCCTGTTCGTCCTGTTCTCCTCCGCCGCCGGCACCTTCGGCCCGGAGGGCCAGGCGGCCTACGCGGCGGCGAACGCGGCCCTGGACGCGCTGGCCGCCCGCCGCGCCGCCGCGGGCCTCGCGGCGGTCTCGCTCGGCTGGGGCCTGTGGGCCGGCGCCAGCGGGATGACCGGCCACCTCTCCACCGAGCAGGTCGCCCGGGCCTCCCGCACCGCGGAGTCGCTCGGCGACGCCGACGGACTCGCCCTGTTCGACGCGGCCGTCGGCTCCGCACGCCCGCACCTGCTGCCGATCCGGCTGCGCTCGGCCGCCGGCCCGGACGGCGAGGTGCCGCCGCTGCTGCGCGCACTGGTCCGCCCGGCCCCGCGGCGCGCCGCCGCCGCCGAGACCGCCACCGGCTCGCTCGCGCACCGGCTGACCGGGCTCACCGAGGCCGAGCAGACCCGGACGGTCGGGGAACTGCTCGCCACCGAGGTCGCCGCCGTCCTCGGCCACGCGAGCGCGGCCGCCGTCGAGCCCGGCCGGGCCTTCAAGGACCTCGGCTTCGACTCGCTGCTCGCGGTCCGGCTGCGCAACCGGCTCCAGGAGGTCACCGGGCTGCGGCTGCCCGCCACCCTGGTGTTCGACCACCCGACCCCGGCCGTGCTGGCCGAGTTCGTCCGCGCCGAGCTGCTCGGCCGGCGCCCGGCCGCCCCGGCCGCCACCGGGCCCTCCGCCACGACCGCCGCCCCGGACGAGCCGATCGCGATCGTCGGCATGAGCTGCCGCTACCCCGGCGGCGTCACCGACCCGGACCGGCTGTGGAAGCTGCTGGCCTCCGGCGGGGACGGCATCACCGCCTTCCCGACCGACCGCGGCTGGGACGTCGGCGCCGTGTACGCCGGCGAGAGCGCGGGCGCCGCGACCGTCTTCGAGGGCGGCTTCCTGCACGACGCCGCCCGGTTCGACGCCGGCCTGTTCGGGATCTCCCCGCGCGAGGCCCTGGCGATGGACCCGCAGCAGCGCCTGCTGCTGGAGGCCTCCTGGGAGGCCTTCGAGAGCGCCGGCCTGGACCCGACCGCGCTGCGCGGCAGCCGGACCGGTGTCTACGCCGGACTGATGTACCACGACTACGCGACCGGCGGCGGAGCCGTCCCGGACGAGGTCCAGGGCTTCCTCGGCACCGGCAACGCGGGCAGCGTCGCCTCCGGCCGGGTCTCCTACACCTTCGGTCTGGAGGGCCCGGCGGTCACCGTGGACACCGCGTGCTCCTCCTCCCTGGTGGCCATGCACCAGGCGGCCCAGGCGCTGCGCTCCGGTGACTGCGACCTGGCGCTGGCCGGCGGTGTCACCGTCCTCGCCACGCCCTCGGTGTTCACCGAGTTCAGCCGCCAGGGCGGGCTGGCCGCCGACGGGCGCTGCAAGGCCTTCTCGGCCGCCGCCGACGGCAGCGGCTGGTCGGAGGGCGTGGGCCTGCTGGTGCTGGAGCGGCTCTCCGACGCCCGGCGCAACGGGCACCGGGTGCTGGCGGTGGTGCGGGGCACCGCCGTCAACCAGGACGGTGCGTCGAACGGTCTGACGGCGCCGAACGGCCCGTCGCAGGAGCGGGTGATCCGGCAGGCGCTGGCCAACGCCGGGCTGTCGGCCGCCGAGGTGGACGCGGTGGAGGCGCACGGCACGGGCACCAAGCTGGGCGACCCGATCGAGGCCCAGGCGCTGCTGGCCACCTACGGTCAGGACCGGTTCACGGACCGGCCGCTGTGGCTGGGATCGATCAAGTCCAACATCGGGCACACCCAGGCCGCCGCCGGTGTGGCGGGTGTGATCAAGATGGTGCTGGCGATGCGGCACGGCGTCCTGCCGGCGACCCTGCACGTGGACGCGCCGTCCCCGCACGTGGACTGGTCGGCCGGTGCGGTGGAGCTGCTCACCGAGGCCCGGCCGTGGCCCGAGGCGGACCGGCCGCGTCGCGCGGGTATTTCCTCCTTCGGGATCAGCGGTACCAACGCCCATGTGATCCTCGAATCCGTGTCCGAGCCGCGCCCGGCGGAGCCCGCTGTTCCGGTCGCGGGCCCGGTGCCGTGGCTGCTGTCGGGCCGGACGCCGGCGGCGTTGGGTGCGCAGGCGGAGCGGCTGCGGGAGTTCGTGCTGGGGCGTCCGGAGGCGTCGGTGGCGGACGTGGCGTCCGCGCTGCTGTCGCGGGCGGGTCTGGAGCACCGTGCGGTGGTGCTGGGTGCGGACCGGGAGGCGTTGCTGGACGGCCTCGCGGTGCTCGGTGGCGAGGGTGTGGTCCGGGGCCGGGTCGTCCCGGGTGATGTGGTGTTCGTGTTCCCGGGTCAGGGTTCGCAGTGGGTGGGTATGGCGTGGGAACTCGCCGAGGCCTCACCGGTGTTCGCGGCGCGTTTGGCGCAGTGTGAGGCGGCGTTGGCGCCGTTCACGGACTGGTCGCTGACCGAGGTGCTGCGTTCGGGTGCGGAGTTGGACCGGGTGGACGTGGTCCAGCCGGTGCTGTGGGCGGTGATGGTGTCGCTGGCGGAGGTGTGGCGGGCGCACGGTGTGGAGCCGTCGGCGGTGATCGGTCACTCGCAGGGCGAGATCGCGGCGGCGGTGGTGGCGGGTGCGCTGTCCGTGGAGGACGGTGCCCGGGTGGTCGCGTTGCGCAGCCGGGCGCTGATCGAACTGGCCGGTGACGGCGGCATGGTGTCGCTGGCGGTCGGCCAGGAGACCGCCGAGGGGCTGATCGGCTCGTTCGACGGCCGGATCTCGGTGGCCGCGTTCAACGGCCCGTCCTCGACGGTGGTGTCGGGCGAGCCGGACGCCCTGGACGCGCTGATGGCGCTCTGCGAGGAGCGGGACGTGCGGGCCCGCCGGATCCCGGTGGACTACGCCTCGCACTCCGCCCAGGTCGACCGGCTGCGCGGGCGCATCCTGGACGACCTGGCCGGGATCAGCCCGACCACGTCCGTGGTTCCGCTCTACTCGACGCTGACCGGCACCCCGATCGACACGGCGCGGATGGACGCCGGGTACTGGTTCGACAACCTGCGCTCCCCGGTGCGCTTCGAGGAGGCGACGCGGGCGCTGCTGGCCGGTGGCCGGGCGGTGTTCGTGGAGTGCAGCCCGCACCCGGTGCTGACGGTGGGTGTGCAGGAGACCGCCGACGCGGTCGAGGCCGAGGCGGCCGTGCTGGGCACGCTGCGGCGAGGCCAGGGCGGCCCCGAGCAGGTGCTGCTGGCGCTGGCGGAGGCCTGGACCGCGGGTGCGCCCGTCGACTTCACCGCGCTGCTGCCCGCCGGTCGCCCGGTCGAGCTGCCGACCTACGCCTTCCAGCGCGAGCACTACTGGCTGGAGGCGGCCGCCGTGGCGGCCGAGGGCGACCCGACCGAGGCGCGGTTCTGGGACGCCGTCGAGCGCGGGGACCTGGCCGAGCTCTCGGAGTCCCTGGAGCTGGACGAGGACGGCGCGCTGCGCTCGCTGCTGCCGGTGCTGTCCTCGTGGCGGCAGCGGCGCCGGGTGGATTCGGTGGTGGACTCCTGGCGGTACCGGGTGACGTGGAAGCCGTTGGCGGGTTCGGCGGAGGGGCGGCTGTCGGGCCGTTGGCTGCTGGTGACGGGTGCGGGTGCGGGTGCGGGTGCGGGTGCGGGTGCGTCGGTGGAGGGCGTGGAGAGCGCGCTGCTGGCCGCCGGTGCGGAGGTCGTTCCGCTGGCCGTCGACGGCGCGGGTCGGGAGGAACTGGCCGCGCGGATCCGCGAGTTGAACGCCGGGGGCGAGTTCGCGGGAGTGGTCTCGCTGCTCGCCGTCGAGGAGCCGCAGGACGAGGGCACCCCGGTGTCGACCGGTGTGCC